>CAXTNU010000235.1:0-6480 GCA_964245595.1 uncultured bacterium
CCGCCGCCGCCGGCATCGACCGCAGCGGCCGCGTCCGCGCGTTGTTCGCCCGCGCCGTCCGCCGCATCGCATAGAGAGAAGCTTTTATGTCAGGGCATTCCAAATGGCACAACATCAAGCTCAAGAAGGGCAAGGTCGACGCGCAGCGCGGCGCGCTCTTCACCAAGCTCAGTAAAGAGATCATCCTCGCGGCCAAGAACGGCTCGCCCGATCCCGACGCCAACTACCGGCTCAAGATGGCGGTCGAGAAAGCGCGCGCCAACAACATGCCGCAGGACAACATCAAGCGCGCCATCGCGCGCGCCGGCGGGGCGGGCGAGCGCGAGATCGAGGAGATCCGCTACGAGGGCTACGGTCCGGCCGGCGTCGCGGTGATCGTCGAGCTCGCGACCGACAACCGCAACCGCACGGCGTCCGAGATGCGCTTCCTGTTCTCGCGCAACGACGGGCACTTGGGCGAGACGGGCAGCGTCGGCTGGATGTTCGCCGCGCGCGGCGTGGTCGAGGTCGAGCCAGCCGGGCTGGACGAGGACGCGGTGACCGAGAAGGCGCTGGTCGACGGCGTGATCGACGTGCGCTGGGGCGATCCGGCCGAGGTCGTCACCGAAGCGCACGAGCTGATGGCGGTCAAGGACGCGCTCGAAGCGGCGGGCTTGAAGGTGCGCAGCGCGCAGCTCGCGATGGAGGCCACGCAGACCACGCAGCCCGGCGCCGACACGCTCAAGGTGCTGACGTTCCTCGACGCGCTCGAAGAGCACGAGGACGTGCAGCGCGTCTACAGCAACGCGGAGTTCGACGAAGCGCAGCTGGAGGCGCTCGCCTGATGCAGGCAGACAGCGCGGACGCGGTCGCCGCCCCCAGCGCGGGGCGGCGGCGGCGGCGCGGCAACGCGCTGCTCGACCGCGACTGGCTCTTCGCGCTCGCGCTCGCGCTGGCGGTCGGGGTGACGGTCTGGTTCGGCCGCTCGATCAAGGACTTCTTCGGCCCCAGCGCCCAGAGCGTGCTGGTCCCGGCCTTCGCCGGGCAAACGAACAGCGACGCGCAGAGCGAGTGCGGGCGGCTGCACCTGCGCTGCAGCGTGATCGCGTCGCAGCCCTCGGACCGCTATCCCAAAGACGTCGTGATGAGCCAGCAGCCCAACTCCGGCGCGCGGGTCCGCGAAGGGCGGCAGATCTCGCTGATCGTCTCGACCGGCGTGACGATCTTCCCGATGCCCGACCTGCGCTTCGAGTCGCTGCGCAACGCCTCGCTCGACCTCAACCGGCTCAAGCTGCAGCTCGACAAGACGACCACCGTCCCCAACGACGACGTGCCGGCCAACCACATCGTGTCGCAGGACCCGGCCCCGCTCTCGAGCGTGCGCCAGGGCTCGAAGGTGACTCTCACGCTCTCGAAGGGGCCGCCCAGCGGCGTGCGCGTGCCGAACCTGAGCGGAATGCAGGTCGACGACGCGCGCAAGGCGGCGCAGCGCGCGCGCATTCACTTGGGCCAGATCGTCTGGACGCCGTTCGGGCCGGGCGGTCCGGCGCGGGGCGAGGTCGTGCGCCAGAACCCCGGCCCGGGCGCGGCGATCGACCCGTTCCAGGAAGTCTCGCTGCAAGTCAGCGCCGGTCCGGGCGAATACGGCTACCTGATCCACCAAGTCCACGTCGCGGCGACCGTGCCGGCGCGCGACGACACGGCCCGCGTGCGCGTCGAGGTGCGCGACGACACCGGCACCTGGAACGTCTACGACGGCTTCGCCCAAGGCGGCCAGAAGCTCGACTTCAACGTCAACGCGGTCGGCTCGGCCGAGGTCGACACCTACGTCGACAACGAGCTGCTCAACCAAACCGTGGTCGGCCGCGAACCGCCCCGCGCCAACCCGGCTGCACCGCCCGAAGGGTCCGAGAAGAAGAAATGACCATGCGTTGGAACGCCGCGTGAGCGGGCCGCGCGCGATCAAGATCGCGCCGTCGCTGCTGAGCGCCGATTTCGCCGACATCGCGGCGCAGATCCGGATGGTCGAGGAAGCGGGCGCCGACGAGCTGCACCTGGACTCGATGGACGGGCGTTTCGTGCCGAACATCACCTGGGGCATGAAGATCGTTCGGGACCTGCGCCGGCTGACCGGGCTGACCTTCGACTGCCACCTGATGATCGCCGAGCCGGAGCGTTACGTCGACGCGTTTCGCGAGGCGGGCGCGGACGTGATCACCTTCCACTACGAGGCGACGCCGCACCAGCACCGCCTGCTGCGCCATCTGCGCGACATCGGCGCGAAGGCCGGAATCGCGCTCAACCCCGGCACGCCGGTCGTGATGCTGCACGACCTGGTCGAGGAGATCGACCGGGTGCTGGTGATGAGCGTCAACCCCGGCTTCGGCGGGCAGGCGTTCATCGAGCGCGCGCTGGACAAGGTCGCCGACGTGCGCGCGCTGCTCGACGCGCGCAATCCGGCCTGCCAGATCGAGGTCGACGGGGGCATCGGCCTGCCCAACCTCGAGCGCGCGGTGCAGGCCGGCGCGGACGTGCTCGTCGCCGGCAACAGCGTGTTCGCCGCCGCCGACCCGCCCGCGGCGCTGCGCGAGATGCGCGCGCGCATCGACGCCGTCCAAGCCGCCTCCGCTCGACCGACGGCGTAGCCGTCGCGAGCGTATGACCGAAGACGAGCTGATCGCGGCGATCGGGGAGCGGCTGGCGGGCGTGACGCGGGAGCGCCTGCTGGTCGGGATCGGGGACGACGCCGCGGTCTGGCAGCCGTCGCGCAGCAACCGTTCGGTGATCACGACCGACGCGCTGGTCGAGGGCGTGCACTTCACCCGCGCCGCGATGAGCGCGGCCGCGGTCGGCCACCGCGCGCTGGCGGCCAACTTGTCCGACATCGCCGCGATGGGCGCGCGGCCGGTCCTCGCCACCATCGCGCTGGGCCTGCCGCCGGGCACCGATCCCGCCTGGACTCTCGCTTGCTACGACGGCATCGCGGCACTCGCCAAACGCACCCGCTGCGCGATCGCCGGCGGCGACATCACCCGCGCTCCAGCGATCGCCCTGGCCCTCACGGTCGTCGGCGAAGTCCGCCCCTCGAACCTCAAGACCCGCGCGGGCGCGCACCCCGGCGACGTCGTCGCGGTGACGGGTCCGTTGGGCGGGAGCCGGGCCGGCTTGCTGATCGCTCTCGGCCGGCTCGGCGCTGACGGCGCGCCGGATAGGCCCAGCGAGCTCGCGAGCGCGCAAGCCCTCTACCGGACGCCCGAGCCGCGCCTGCCGGAGGGGCGCTGGCTGGGCGCATCGCGCCACGTGCGGGCGATGATGGACTCCTCGGATGGGCTGTCGACCGACCTCGCCCGGCTGTGCGCGGCCTCGGGCGGCGGAGCGACGATCGCGACGCTGCCGGTGCACGAAGGTGCGCGGCTGGTGGCCGAGCGGCGGGGCGAGGACCCCGAGCGTTACGCGCTCGACGGCGGCGAGGACTTCGAGCTGATCGCCGCGATCGATGCGCGCGCCTTCGCGCACTTGGCCCACCGCTTCCGCGCTCGCTTCGGGCGGCCGCTGCTCCAAGTCGGGACGATGACCGCCGAGCCTGGTCTGCGCCGGGCCGACGGCCGGCCGGTCGAGCCCGCCGGCTGGGATCACTTGCGCTAGCCGCGGGAGCGCAGTCGATCTTCATCGAACTGACGCCGATCGGCGCAGCCATCACATTGCACGCTTTCGTTCGCGAGTGATCGATCATCCCAAAGACCGCTTGTATCATCCCGTGGACGAATTTCGTCGTGAGGCCGGACGGAACGGCGCATTTCTGTTGCGACGTCCTGCCGAACCTCAAGGTGGACGGCCGTCCCGGCACCCTTTCGCGCGACTCGCTCGATCAGCTTTGGAATGCCGATGAGCTCGTGCAGGTTCGGTCCGCGATGGCGCGCGGCGAGAAGCCCGCGAGCTGCAACGCGTGCTGGAAGCAAGAAGCTCGAGGCGGGGTGAGCCGGAGAATGCTCATCAATTCCGTGTACCGCGACCTCGGCGGCGGCCTGGCGGTGGAGAAGCTCCCCGACGAAGGGGCCGCGACCGGATACCACCTCGAGCGAAAGCCGGATTGGTTCGTCTTCGAGCTCGGCAACGTGTGCAATCTCAAGTGCCGAAGCTGTAACCCGCTCTCCAGTTCGCGCGTAGCCGCCGACCGCGTCCAGGTCGCGTGGACCGGGCAGGCGCCGAAGGTCGGGGGCGACGGGGCGGCCTGGTTCAAGCGGATCGACAATCTGGCGGAGATGATCGCCGAGGCGGGTCACCCGACCGCGATGCTTTCCCTGATGGGCGGCGAGCCGTTCCTGATCGAGCATACCTGGCACCTGCTGGAGCAGCTCGTCACGCGCGGCATCGCGCCGCGCATCTACGTCGGCCTGTCGACGAACGGTATGCAGCGCAGCGCGAAGCTCGCGGACCTGGCCCGGCACTTTCGCGGCTTCAACGTCTCGGTCAGCATCGACGGCCACGGCAAGCTGAACGAGTACCTGCGCCACGGCTCCGATTGGCCCACCGTGGTCGCGAACCTCGACTGGCTCCGCACGATCCCCCACGTCGACGTCGCGATCGTACCGACCCTGCAGAACGGCAACGCCCTCGACATGCCGGCGCTGCTGCGCTTCGCCGACGCCCGCGACTTCCCGATCGCGTACAACGTCGTGACCGAGCCGGCGCACCTGCGACCCACCAACCTGCCGCCGGCGGTGCGCCGCATCGCCGTCCGCCGGCTGCGCGACTACCTCGACGCGGAGTGCAAGCCGGTCAACCGCGGCGTCGTGCGAGCGTACTGCGAGATCCTCGAACAGCCCGGGGACGACTTCGACCCCGATCTGTTCCACGAGTTCGCGACGTTCACCAACGACCTCGACGCGGACCGCGGCGAAAACCTGCGCGAAGCGGCCCCGGAGCTCACCGCGCTGCTCCGCGTCGCGGGCGGACCGCCGTCACGCCGCCGCCGGCGCCGCTCGCTCGAGCTTCGCGGGGGCGGACCTCCAGCAGCGCGTGAACCGCACCGTCTCGCCGCGCGACGTCATCTTCACCACGGGCGACGCCGCCCGGGCGAACTGGTACTTTCAGTCGGGTCCCGATCAGTTCGCCGAGATCGACCGGCTGCTGCGCGAGTCGGGCCATGCCGGGCTCGCCGGGAGCCGCGCGGTCGCCGACTTCGCGTCGCACTACGGCCGCATGACCCGCGTGCTGCGCGCGGCGCTGCCCCACGCGGCGGTGTACGCCTGCGACATCGATCCCGCCGCGGTGCGTTTCTGCGCCGAGGAGCTCGGCGCTCTCCCGGTCGTCACGGGCTGGCGGCCCGACGAGCAGCAGCTTCCGCGCGAGCTCGACGCGATCACCTGCATCTCGCTGCTGACCCACACGACGCTCGAGCACTGGCGGCGCACGCTGCGCGCGTGGGCGGGGATGCTGCGGCCCGGCGGCGTCGCCGCGTTCACGTTCCTGTCCGAACGGCACGTCACGCCGTGGATCGCCGGAGAGATGGAACACTACGGATCGTATTCGCCCGAGGCGCGCCTGGCCGCCGGACGTGCGGTGCGCGGCGACGGGTTCGGCTTCGCGCCGCTGGCGACGATGTACGGCGACGTGCCGGCATACGGCATCGCGTTCGCGACGGCCGACGTCGTCCGGCGCGAGCTTGCGGCCGCCGGCCTCGAAGCGATCGTGCTGGCCGGCGACTCGAATCGGCAGTTCGCGCAAGATCTCGTCCTCGCGCGCAGGCCGGCCGATTGACCGCCGCGGTTCCGCAGCGGCCGGACGTGACGCGTGACGTCTCGGTCGTCGCGCTGTACGACCCGCGCTGCTACGCGCCCGCGACGGCCGGCGAGGGCCAGTACGCCGACAGTACCTGGGCTCGGCTGACGGCGGTCGACCAGCCGGCGCCGCTGCCGACGGAGCTGGGTTTCGGCGATCCGCGCGTTCCCGAGGTGCGCGAGGCGCAGGCCGCGCTGGCCCGCCAGCACGGCGTCGATGCCTTCTGCTACCTGTACGCGTGGGGCGCCGGCGGGCCGGTCTGGGACGCGCCGTTTCGCGATCTCGTCGCCGGCGGGCGGCCCGATTTTCCGTTCTGCCTGGCGATCGACGTCGAAGCCGGCGTGCTGATCGGCAGCCAGGAGGCGGCAACGCTCTTCGACGGCATCGCCGGCGCGCTCCGCGACCCCCGGTACCTGCGCGTCGACGGCGCGCCGCTCGTCGTCGTCCGCGATCTCACGGCGCTGGCCCATGCGCGCGCCGTCGCCGCGGCCTGGCGCAGCGCGGCGGCCGAACGCGGAATCGGGCCGCTTCATCTGTGCGCGCTGCGCCCGGCGTACAGCGTCGCGCCGCTGGAGATGGGGTTCGACTCGTTCGTCGAAGCGCCGGATTTCGCGAGCGACCGCACGATGGAAACGGCCGCCGCGCTGTCGTCGCCGGGGCCCGCATATCGCTTCTTCCGGAGAGTCGCGTGTGTCCGGACCTCCGCCGACGCCGGGGCGC
>CAXTNU010000236.1:0-6479 GCA_964245595.1 uncultured bacterium
GCGGCAGGACCGCGGCGGACGAGGCCGCCGCCACGAGCGCGGCGGCGGCGAGGAGAGGACCGGTTCGCATCGCGGCCTGCTTCCCGCAGGGCGTTGGGCGGTTCCCGCCCGACCGCTCGGTAGGGAGGCTCGGGGACTGGGGCCAAGCGTCAAGGCGATGACCCCGACGACATCGACCGGCCCCGACCTCTCGCGCGATCAGCTCCTCGCGCTGTACCGCAACATGCTGACCCAGCGAGCGGTCGATACGCGCGGCTTCCAGCTCAACCGCCAGGGCAAGATCGGCATCGCGATGGGCTCGGAGGGCCACGAAGCGGTCCAGTCCGGCACGGGGCTGGCCTTCCAGCGCGGGCGCGACCTGCTCTACCCGTACTACCGCAACACCGGGCTGATCCTGGCCTGCGGCTTCCCGCTGGTCGCCCTGTTCCGCTCGCAACTGGCGCGCGCGCAAGACACCACCGGCGGGCGCTCGATCATCAACCACGTCACCGGCAAGCAGTACGGGATCGCCTCGATCTCCTCGATCATCGCCGCGCAGTGCACGCACGCGGTGGGCGCGGCCTGGAAGCTCAAGGGCGAGCCCGCCCGAGACCGGGTGGTGTTCTGCCAGTTCGGCGAGGGCGCGACCAGCCAGGGCGAGTGGCACGAAGCGCTCAACTTCGCTTCGGTCCACAAGCTGCCCGTGGTGTTCCTGTGCGAGAACAACCAGTGGGCGATCTCGACCCCGATCAGCAAGCAGATGCGCGTTCCGCAAGTCCACCAGCGCGCCGCCGGCTACGGCATGCGGGGCGTGATGTGCGACGGCTTCGACCCGGTCGCGGTCTACACCACGGTCCGCGACGCGCGCGCGCACGCCGCCTCGGGCGAAGGCCCGGTCCTGGTCGAGATGATGTGCTACCGCTTCCTCTCGCACACCACCGACGACGACGACCGCACCTACCGCACCCGCGACGAGGTCGCCGAGTTCCGCCCCAGCGACCCGGTGCCCAAGTTCGAGCAGTACCTGCTCGAGCACGAGGTCCTCGCCGCCGACGAGATCCGCGAGCTCAAGCGCGAGATCACCGAGCTGGTCAACCGCACCACCGACGAAGTCGAAGCCGAACCGTACCCCGAAGCCCGCACCCTCTACGGCAACACCTACGCGGGCCCCGACGACGCCTGGGTCGGGTAGCGATGGAGCGAACAGCAGCCGTATCGCAGCGCCGCCGGCTCATTCGGACGATCGTCGGTTTCCTCGAAGACCAGGGAAATCGACAAGTACGGGCTGGCGCGCAATCCTTCATCGGTCGAATTGTCGCTGCCGAACGCGCCCGAGCACCTGATGGAGCGTCATGTCGAAGCGCTCCGTGATGCTTTGCGCGAAGGGTTCTCGGAACAGCTATCCGGCGTTGCGACCGCGGTCGTACGCGATCCGCGAGATGATCGCGCGATCGTCGTGAAGACGCGCATGCCGCCCGGCGAGACGAATCATGCGGATGCGATCGTGCGCATCCTCAAGAACGAGGAACACGAACTTCGACGCCGCGGAGTGGTGTCGCTCCTGCTCTTCGGCAGTACCGCGAGCGGCAAAGCCGATGCGAACGACGTCGATCTCCTGGCCCGGTTTCGTCCCGACATCCGTTTGTCCGCGTTCGACGTGGCGAACCTCCAACGCTCTCCGCGATCTGATCCGGCGCGAACGAAGTCCTAACGGCGCAGGGTGATCGAGCCGGTGACGGTTTCGCAGTCGACGCGGCGGGCGCCGTCGCCGAGGGTGGCGTGGGCGGTCGCGCCGGGGCCGTACTCGGGGCGCGAGACGCTGACGCCGGCCGCGTCGATGCCGCCGGTGAGGGTCTTGGCGTCGAACGCGACGCCCGCGCCGCGCGGCAGCTCGACGTCGATCGAGCCGGTCACCGTCTTGGCGACCAGCGTGCCGCGGCCGGCCTCACGCACGCGCAGGTGGAGTGAGCCGTTCACGGTTCGGGCGCTGCCGATCTCGGGCGCGTCCAGCGTGAGGCCGCCGTTCACCGTCGTCGCGCTGACCGGCCCGTCGGTCTGCGCGTCGATCGAGCCGTTCACCGTCTGCGCGTCCAAGCGCGCGCCGCGCGGCAGCGTGATGTCGAAATCGACCGCGGTGTCGTTGTCGCTGCTGCCGTGGCGCGCCTCGCGCGCGTCGCAGCCGCGGCCCGCGTCGGGCGGGTAGCGCACGCACACGACCGTGCCGTCGGCACGCTGCTCGACGTGGATCTGGACCTCGTTCGGGTCGCCGCTGCGGGCATGCTTCGTCGCCCGAATCGACAGCCGGTCCCCGGCGCGCACCCGCACCCCGCCGTTGATGTCGCGCACGGTCAAGGTCTGCCCCGCCCGCAGCGACCCGTCGTAAGCGAACGGCACGGCGGCGAGCGCAAGAACTACAAACATAGTTCAACGCTACGCCGTTGAAGGCGAGCTGTCAAGCGGATCGGCGTTACGACGAGCTCCGGCCAGCCTGGCGAACTCGCCGAGCTAAGAGCGTTTCGGCGGCGTCGGGCTCGCGCCGGGCTCCGCCTCGGCGGCGCCCCGGCCGCGCTCGGTGTAGAGCCGGATCTCGGCGATGTCGCGCGGGAAGATCAGCCCGAGCGTCCAGTCGAACGCGACGCGCAGCCGGCGGTCCCAGCCCGGCAGGCGGGCCAGGTAGTACGTGCGCCACATGATCCACGCCGGAAAGCCGGTCAGCACGAAGCCGCCGGGGAACGCGACCACCCCGCGGCGCGCGCCCAGCGACGCCATCGTGCCCAGCGAGCGGTACACGAACGGCTTCGTCGGCTCGCCGTGCAGCGCCGCGGCGATGTTGTCGCCCAGCGCCGGCCCTTCGCGAATCGCGTGCTGCGCGGTGGCCGGGTACCACGCCGTGCGATCGCTCAGCTCCGCGCCCGGCTGGTTGGGAATCCAGGCGCAATCGCCCAAGGCCCACACGTTGGTCCGGCCGAGCGCGGACATGTCCTGGGCGGCCACGATCCCGCCGTTGCGCGCGTGTTGCAGGCCGGGCAGGTCTTTGAGCACCGGCGAGGGCCGCACGCCGGCGCTCCAGATGACCGTCGCGCTGGGCACGAAGCGGCCGGACTGCAGTGCGATCCCGTGCTCGTCGACGCGCGTGACGCCGTCGCCGAGCACGATCTCGACCTTGCGCCGGGTCAAATTGCGGGTCGTGTAGCGCCCCATCTCCGCCGGCAGGTCGACCAGCAGCGCCTTGCCGGCTTCGATCAGCAGCATGCGCACGTCGGCCAGCTTCAGCGGGCGGTAGTAGGGGATGATCGAACGGAAGAAATCGACCAGCTCGCCCGCGCACTCGCAGCCGGTGTAGCCGCCGCCGACGACCGCGAACGTCAGCAGCCGCGCGCGCTCGGGGCCTTCGGGCGTGACGACGGCGCGTTCGAGCGCGGCGATCACGCGGTTGCGCAGCGCCTCGGCATCTTCGAGCGTCTTGAGCGGCACCGTGTGCTCTTCGACCCCGGGGATGCCGAAGGTCGAGGTCACGCTGCCCAGCGCGAGCACGAGGTGGTCGTACTCGAGCTGCGTGGTGGAGCCGGTGATCGGGTGGGTCGCCTCGACCGTGCGCGCGTCGAGGTCGATGCGGCCGATCTCGCCCAGCACGAAGGTCGAGCGGCACAACTGCGAGCGCACCGGCGTGACGACGTGGCGCAGCTCGATCCCGCCCGAGCTGACCTCGGGCAGCATCGGCGTGAACAGGGTGAAGTTGTCGCGGCTGACGATCGCGATCTCGGCCTCGCCGGGCCGCAGCCGTTTCTCCAGCCGGTGCGCGACCGCGACCCCCGCGAAGCCGCCGCCCAGGACCAGGACGCGCGTCATCGCACCGACCCCACCCCGGTCCAGGGATGCACCCAGGGATGCCAGACCATCGCGATCACGAGCAGCACGCCTCCGGCCAACAGCGTCCAGAGCACCGCGTTTGCAAGCCTAGCCATCGGCGGACTCGCCGACCGCGAGCGCATCGGCGGGCGTCAGTTGCCGGTCGCGGTCGCCGTCGCGGCGGTGTCGAGCGTCGCCAGCGACGCCGCGTCGTCGTACATCAGGTTCTCGGTGCTCGGGGTGAACGTGGGCGTCGTCGATCCCTTGGCGTACGCGAACTGCCACACGACGTCGAAGGACGTACCCGGTACCTTGGGCGCGTTCGCGTGGCCGAGGCCCGCGGCGACGTCGGGCATGGTGCCGTGGTGCCAGCAGATCAGGACCGTCTGGCCCGCGTACGCACCGCTCAGCATTTCCGCGCACAACCCGGCGATGCCGTCGGGGTGGTTGTCGTACTGGTCGTGGATCTTCTTCCCGAGCGCCGCCGCCAGCGGCGTCACGGTCAGCACCGGTCGATCGCTCTTGTCGCTGGCCTTGGTCGCGAAGACGTGGTCGATCGCGGGATACAGCCCGCCGTTGCGCTTCGGATCGAAATACGCCGCGTACGCGCCCGCCCGGTAGTATCCGAGCGGCGCGAGGTTCGGATCGGTCGTCTCTTCGTCGCTGACCGCGTGCCCTTTGGACTCGTCCGGCTTCTCGGCGTGGCGGATCAGGATGACGAGCGCCGGCGGGGCGGGCTTGGTGTGGTCGTCCACGGGTCACTCCTTCGCTTCGATAGCGCCGATGAGTTCGGCGATGCGGTCGCGGAACCAGTCGCCCGTCGCCGTCGCCTCGCGCGGTTCCAGCGGCGCGGGCGAGGGTCGCAAGCGCGCGATGTCCCAGCGCACCTCGTCGCCGCCCGCCCCGAAGTAGCCGTCGTCGAGCGCCGCCTCGGCGTGGGTGCGGATCGCGGCGGGATCGATCGCGTAGAAGCGCGCCAGGCGCGCGGCGACCCGGCAGAGCGCGTCGAGCTGCGGCTCGCTCAGCGGGCACGCGCCGAAGTCGCTCGGCGTCGCGTCGCGCATGGCGGCGGCCGAGAGGCCGATCGACCAGCTGTTGCGCCCGCGGGTGTGGGCGGCGTAGGGCAGCGCGGGGTCGGTGCGCACGTCGCGCATGTTCGCGCGCAGGTCGTGGGTGTGGTGGACGCGCGGGTCGGCCGGGCCCGTAACGCAGAAGTGGTAGGCGGGGTACACGGTCTCGTAGTCCCCGGCGGTCCAGTGGAGCGAGATCGCGCGCAGATCGCCTTGGGGCAAGCGCGGCCGCCATTCGCGGAGCGCGGCGGGCGGAGCGAGAATCACCGGATGATGCAGCCAGACGACGACGACCGGTTCAAGCAGCCGCGCACGACGACCGAACGCAAGGGCGCGGGCCGCGCGGCCGGCGGCGTCCTGGTCGGGCTGGCGCTCGCGGCGGCGAAGTTCAAGGCGTTCTTCGCGCTCCTGTTCACGTTCAAGTGGCTGCTCTTCGCGCCCAAGCTGCTGCTCAGCTTCGGCTCGATCTTCCTCTCGATCTGGGTCTACGCGCTGATCTTCGGCTGGAAGCTGGGCGTGGTCTTCGTGCTGCTGATCCTGGTGCACGAGCTGGGCCATCTGCTGACCTTCCGCAACTTCGGCATCCCGGTCTCGCTGCCGTACTTCATCCCCGGCCTGGGCGCGTTCGTCAGCTCGCCGATGACCGGCAGCCCGGCCCAGAACGCGGTCAGCGCGATCATGGGGCCGGTGTTCGGGGTCGCCGCTTCGGCGCTGTGCTGGTTCTACGGCGCGAGCACCGGCGACCCGTTCTGGACCGTCTGCGCCTACCTGGGCTTCTTCCTCAACCTGTTCAACCTGATTCCGGCCCTGCCGCTGGACGGCGGGCGGGTGGCCGGGGTGATCGACAACCGGCTCTACCTGATCGGGGCGGCGCTGCTGCTGGTCTGGATCGTGGCATACGGCCACTGGTCGGTGTTCACGGTGCTGATCCTGGTCATGGTGCTGAGCTCGTCGGTGCCGCGCGGGATCGCGGCCTGGCGCGGCCAGCTCGACCCGCGCGCGGGGCTCGCCTCGCCCGGGCAGCGGATCGCGCTCGGCCTGGCCTACCTGGCGCTGATCGCGGTCACCCTGGCCGGCGCGGCCGCGACCCATATCAACGTGCGGGCGTGAGCGAGGGCAACCCGCCGGACTTCGCGATGCTGCGCGCGGTCGAGATCCTGGCCAAGATCGCCGAGACCAACCGCGCCAAGCGCAATCTCCCGCCGGCCCCGATCGACCGCCCGGTGGTGCTCGCCAACGAGAACCTGTCCTTCGCGGTCGGCACGACGACCCGGGCCCAGGTCGAGAAGGCGTTCGGGGTCGCGTTCGCCTACCCGATGCCGGGCTGGCACACCTACGCCGCGCGCGAGGACGGCCGGCGCTACTTCCTGAGCCTGTTCTACAGCGACGGGACGCTGGTCGCGCTGGAATACTACCTGCCCAAGCTCGACCGCGCGCCGGCCCTGGCCGCGCGCGACTACGGCGCGTTCCGGCTCTCGCCGGGCGACGTCGCGCTGGGCGCCGGGACGGCCGGCCTCGATGAGCGCTACGTCGACGCGGTCGGCGGGCCGGCGCCGGTGGTCTACGCCGAGGCCTTCGAGG
>CAXTNU010000237.1:0-6476 GCA_964245595.1 uncultured bacterium
CCCGACGAAGCCGCCGCGCTGACCGCGCTCGGTTCAGCCGCGGCCGGCGCGCGCTTCGCGCCGGTGATGACGGAGCTGGGCCGTTACGAGCCCCAGACGCGCCGGCAGGTCGTCGCCGCGCTGGCGCTGGCCAACTGGTCGCAGGGCGCGCGGTTCTGCCCGCGCTGCGGCTCCGCGCTGGAGTGGGATGAGGGCGCGACGACCAAGTCGTGCGCCAACCCGGTCGGCCCGCACCGCGAGTTCGCCCGCACCGACCCGGCGATCATCGTGCTGGTGCTCGACGGCGAGCGGGCCCTGCTGGGCCGCCAGGCCGCGTGGCCGGAGTGGATGTACTCGACCCTGGCGGGCTTCGTCGAGCCGGGCGAGGCGGCCGAAGCGGCCGTCGCGCGCGAGGTCTTCGAGGAGAGCGGGGTGCGCGTGCCGCCCGGCGCGGTGCGTTACGCGGATTCCGAGCCGTGGCCGTTCCCGCGCTCGCTGATGCTGGGCTTCTACGCCCGCGCCGAGCCCGGCCAGACGCCGGTCGCCGGCGAAGAGCTCGCGGACGCGCGCTGGTTCACCCGGGCGGAATTGGCCGCGCTGCGCGAGCGGCAGCGCGCGGCCACGCCCCACTTCGACACGATCGCGCGCCGCCTGATGGACGGCTGGCTCGACGGCTCGGCTACAGCCAGGGCGGACGGGTGAACGCCGCGTCGGCGTAGGTCTTGCTCAGGATCAGCGCCACGTAGCCGATCGCGATCGAGCGCACCAGCGCGAACAGGAGCGATACCACGATGCCGCTCGCGGCCGGGCCGAGCAGCCCGGCGAGCAGCACCGCCAGCGCGCCGCTGGCGTAGAACACCAGCACCAGGGTGACGATGGTCGCCAGCGCCGCCGAGAGCGGTGCCGCGCGCACCCGTTCGATCGAGATTTGGATTGCCGCGCCACCGGGGGCGCCGCCGGCCGCCGCGGCCGGAACCGCCCAGATCAGGAAGTAGACGATCACCGCCATCAGCAGCAGGCCTAGGACGCCGAACAACTGCGCGACGTACTGGCCGACCGAGAGCAGCAGCGAGACGCCGATCGCCGCGAACAGGATCTCGCGCCCCTTGC
Organism: uncultured bacterium; assembly: GCA_964245595.1. GTDB lineage: Bacteria > Vulcanimicrobiota > Vulcanimicrobiia > Vulcanimicrobiales > Vulcanimicrobiaceae > Vulcanimicrobium. The sequence continues at coordinate 1,090 of CAXTNU010000237.1, forward strand.
GCTGCGTCTCGGTCCAGGCCGCGTCGAAAGACATGCGCCCGCGCCGCCAGGCCCCGTCGGCCATGATGCAGGCCGAGCCCAGGCCGAACAGCGCGAGCAGGAACGACAGCAGCTGGCCCAGGCCCAGCGTGGTCGAGCCGAGCACGCCGCCGCTGCCCGGCGCCAGGGCGAGGTTGATCAGCACCCCGACCACCAGCGTCAGCAGCGGCACGACGATGATGGCCGGGTTGCGGACCAGCAGCGGCAGCGCCTTGGCGTAGACGGAGAGGTCCACGCCCGGAACCGGCGCGCGCCGCATGCTAGCCGGCTCGGCTTAGCGGGCGCCGGAGAGGGCGCTGCCGCAGGCGCAGGTGCGCTCGGCCGGGATCGCCTCGATCAGCTTGAAGATGCCGCTCTTCACCCGCTCGTTGTTGCTGGCGAAGAACTTCATCACCTCGGCGTGCGAGACGGGCTCGATCCCCGACTGGCCTTCCAGGCCGACGTCGTAGTCGGTGATCAGCGAGATGTTGACGTAGCACATCTCGAGCTCGCGGGCCAGGTAGGACTCGGGGTAGTTGGTCATGTTGATGACCTCCCAGCCCAGCGAGCTGAACCACTTGGACTCGGCGCGGGTGGAGAAGCGCGGGCCCTGGATGACGACGATCGTGCCCTTGTCGTGGGTGTCGATGTCCAGGCCGCGCAGCGCGTCGACGGCCAGCGGGCGGAGCTGCGGGCAGTACGGGTCGGCGAACGAGACGTGGGTCGTGATCGGGCCGTCGAAGATGGTGTCCTTGCGGCCGGTCGTGCGGTCGACGATCTGGTCGGCGACGACCATCGAGCCCGGCTTGACGTGCGCTTGCAGCGAACCGCAGGCGGTCGGCCCGATGATCCGGCTGACCCCCAGGGCCTTCATCGCCCAGGCGTTGGCGCGGTAGTTGATCGACTGCGGCGGGAAGCGGTGGTCCTTGCCGTGGCGCGGCAGGAAGGCGACCTTCTTGCCGGCGATCTCGCCCAGCGCGATCTTGTCCGAGGGCAGCCCGTAGGGTGTCTCGACCCAGACCTCGCGCGGGTTCTCGATCAGCGAGTAGAAGCCGGAGCCGCCGTAGACCCCGATCTCGGCAGTGTCTTTGCTCGTGTCCATTGCGACGCCCTAACTAGAACAACGGCCCAAGAATCTCCGCTCGCGCGCGGCTCCGGCGCCTAGTCCAAGAAGTCCGACGGCTTGAGGTTGTCGATGAAGCTCTTGAACTTGCCGGTGTCCTCGGGCTCGCCGGCCTTGTCGGGGACCGTCTCCTCGAGCGCGATCTTGTCGCTGACGAAGATCGGGGCGTGCATGCGCAGGGCGAGCGCGATCCCGTCCGAGGGCCGGGCGTCGATCTCCTGGACCTCGCCGTTGGTCCGCACGACGAGCTTGGCGAAGAAGGTCGAGTCCTTGATGTCGTGGACGACGACTTGTTCGAGCTTGGCGGAGAGCGACTCGAGCAGGTTGCGCATCAGGTCGTGCGAGAGCGGCCGCGGCACCGCCGTGCCTTCCAGCGCCAGCGCAATCGCGGTCGCCTCGAACGGACCGATCAGGATAGGAAGGTAGCGCTTCCCTTCGAGGTCCTTGAGGATGACGACCGGGTCGTGCGTGAGGAGATCGATCCCCAGCTTGTCGACCTTCATCTGCCGCATCGCCTGATACTCCGGGGCCTCCGCGCCCAACTCCTCTGGGAGCGAGCGCAGGCGAATCGTCCGGCGTCGCGTACGAACGCGACCCGTGGCATTGTCGTGCGGTATCGTCGGCCTTCCCAACGTGGGCAAGTCCACGATCTTCAACGCGCTCACGCGCTCGGCGCAAGCGCTGGCGGCGAACTATCCGTTCGCCACGATCGAACCCAACATCGGCGAGGTGCCGGTGCCGGACCCTCGCTTGGACGTGCTCGCCGCCCTGAGCAGCTCGCGCAAGCTGGTCCCGGCGACGATGCGCTTCGTCGACATCGCGGGCTTGGTGCGCGGTGCGGCGAGCGGGCAAGGGCTCGGCAACGCGTTCCTCTCGCACATTCGCGAGACCGACGCGGTGGCGATGGTCGTGCGCTGCTTCGAGGACGGCAACGTGACCCACGTCGAGGGCGACCCCGACCCGCTGCGCGACATCGAGATCATCGCGATCGAGATGGCGCTGGCCGACCTGGCCTCGCTCACCCGCCGGCGCGACAAGCTGCAGCGCGAGGTGCGCGCCAACCCCAAGGAAGCGCCCAAGCTCGCGACGCTCGACAGCCTGATCGCGGCGCTCGAGGCCAACCGCCCGGCCCGCGCCTTTCCCCCCGGCTCGGCCGAGGCCGAGCTGGCGCGCGAGTCGTTCCTGCTGACCGCCAAGCCGATGCTCTACGTCGCCAACGTCGACGAGGCGCAGATCAACGATCCCGGCCCGATGGCACAGGCGGTGTTCGCCCACGCCAAGAGCGAGAACAGCCGCGCGATCGCGTTCAACGGCAAGATCGAGTCGGAGTTCGCCGGCATGAGCGACGACGACGTGGCGATGTTCCGGGCCGACTACGGCATCACGTCGGGCGGCCTGGACCGGCTGATCGTCGAGGCCTACGACCTGCTCGGGCTGATGACGTTCCTCACCACCGGCGAGCAAGAGACGCGGGCCTGGACGATCGAGAAGGGCACCAAGGCGCCGCAGGCGGCCGGCAAGATCCACAGCGACATCGAGCGCGGCTTCATCCGCGCGGAGTGCATCTCGTACGACGACTACGTGCGGTACGAGACGCCCGACGCGCTGCGCGCCGCCGGCAAGCTGCGCTCCGAGGGCAAGGACTACGTGATGCAGGAAGGCGACGTCGTGGAGTTTCGGTTCAACGTCTGAGGCCCGGCGGCGGCGAGGAACGCGCGCTCGATCCGGCGGGTCATGTGCTCGGGCGTGTAGCCGCGCTCGTAGCGCGCGCGCGCCGCGCGGGCCAGACCGCGCGCGTACGGTTCGTCGGCGAGCAGCCGGATCAGCCCGCGGGCCAGGGCGTCGGCGTCGCCGGGCGGGACGACGAGGCCGGTGACGCCGTCCTCGACCAGCGTCGGGATGCCGCCGACGCTGGTGACGACGGCCGGCTTGGCCAGCGCCATGCCTTCGATGATGGCGTTGGGCAACGAGTCCAGCATGCTCGGGTGGGCCTGCACGTCGATGACGTTCCAGACGTCGCCGATCGGGCCGGGATAGCTGACGATGCGGATCCGATCGGCGATGCCGAGCTCGCGCGCGCGCGCCTCGAGCCGCGCGCGGTAAGTGACGTCGCGCCGCACGAACCCGACCATCAGGAACGCAGTGTTCGGCTGCGCGCGCAGGATCGCCGGCGCCGCTTCGAGCAGCACGCCGTGGCCCTTGGTCGGGAAGAGCGAACTGATCTGGCCCACGATGCGCACCACCGGGTCGAGCGGCAAGCCGAAGGCCGCGCGCAGGTCGGCGACGCCGCGGTCCGAGCGCGGCGGAACGACACCGTTGGGGATGACGAGGATGCGCGGCGCACGCCCGTGCAGGAATGTGCGCACCGACTCGGCGACGGCGTCGGAATCGGTGAAGACCGTGTCTGCCGCGCGCAGCGTCCAGGGGTGCACGACCTGCCAGAGCCAGCGCGGGTCCCACTGCTCGACGTGGTACGTGGTGAGCGTGCGCGGCCGGCCGGTCAGCACGCCGGCCACGGCGCCGATCAAGCCGCCCGGGCCGCCGTGCGTGTCGATCAGGTCGATCCGCCGTTCGCGCACGATGCGGCAGACGCCGCGCAGCGTCCGCCCCAGCATCGCCGCCGAGGTGAAGAAGCGGCGCGCGCTGCCCAGCGCGCGGCCCTGGTTGGGGTAGCCTTCGCCCAGGTCGAGCACGTCGATGCCGGCTTGCGCGTACTGCGCGCGCATCGAGCCGTAGTACGGGTCGAGCTGTGGGTGCGGGGCCTTGAGCGTGAGGACCGAGAGCTCGAAGCGGCTGCGGTCGATCGTGCGGGCCAGCGCGAGCAGCCGGTTCTCGTCGCCGCCGAACAGCAGCTCGGAGACGACCGCCAGCACCCGCAGCGGCTCGGCCACGGTCTACCGCTCCACGTCGCGCAGCAGCGCGTAGAGCAGCGGCGAGAGCGAGAGGTTGTCGACGATGCCGTTGCGGTCGATCAGCGCGAGCAGCTCGGCGCGGGCGAACCAGCGCGCCTCGATCACTTCGTTGGCGTCGATCGGCGCCGCGATCGGGCGCACCTCGTCGGCCAGGAAGATCTCGTAGCGCTGGTCGCTGCTGCCGTACGATGCATAGCAGCCCAGCAGCGGCCGGACTGCGGCGGCGGTGTAGCCGGTTTCCTCTTCGAGCTCGCGGACGGCCGCGGCGGCGAGCGTCTCGCCGGCCGCAGCGCCGCCCGACGGGATCGCCCAGACGTACTCGTCCACGATGAAGCGGTACTGGCGGATCAGCAGGACGTCGGTGCCGCGCCGGGCCACGATGCCGACCGCCGGCGCCGGGTAGTGGATCGTGTAGTAGGTCCGCGCCGAACCGTCGGTGACCGTGACGTCCTGCAGCTTCACCGAGAAGTACGGGTTCTCGGTCAGCGTCTCGGTGACCCGAGCCGACCACGGCCGCCGCGCGGCGTCGGGCGTCATACGGCCTGCGCGCTGCGCAGCGGGCGCGACGCCGACGCCAGGATGGCTGCCAGCGCGACCTGCGTGCGGTACGCGTCCGCGACGTCGCAGCGCAGCACCGTGCGGTCACCCGTCGCGAGCGCGGCGAGAAAGGCCCGCACTTCGGCGGCGAACGGGTCGAGCAAGGCCAGCGGTTTGGCGGGCGGTTCGGCCGGCGCGACGGTGTCGCGCACGAGCTGGAAGTCCCAGCCCTCCAAGCGCAAGCCGCCGTCGCGGTGGAGCACGTCGATGCCGATCGTCTTCTGGTCCGCCTCGCAGGTGTAGAGGATCGTCGCCAGCGCGCCCGAGGCGAGCTCGAGCACGGTTCCCAAACGCTCGTCGCCGGCCGCCGCGATCGCGTGCGCGCGCACGATCTCGCCGCCCAGGTAGCGGCAGAGGTCGACCAGGTGGGTGGCCTGCTCGTTGGCCGGGCCGCCGGAGAGTTCGCGGTCGGACCACCAGGGCACGCGGTAGCGGCCGCCGGCCCAGGCCGCGCTGATCCCGAGCAGCCCAGGCCGCCGAGCGAACAGCTCGCGCGCGTACGCGACGCCGGGGCGGTAGCGGTTCATGTAGCCGACGGCGGCCAGGATCCCGGCGGCTTCGACCGCCGCAACGATGGCGCGCGCGCCGGCGAGGTCCGGCGCGAGCGGCTTCTCGACGAACACCGCGACGCCGGCCAGAGCCGCGCGGGCGACCAGTGCGGCGTGGCCGTCCGGCGGCGTGCAGATGAAGACGCCGTCCAGCCGTCGCCACGGCAACTCGCTCGCGTCCGTGCAGAC
>CAXTNU010000238.1:0-6476 GCA_964245595.1 uncultured bacterium
CGTGAAATCTACACCCGTGGGAGTATAGACCGCCGAACGTTCGCGCGGCATGATGGGTGCGTGGTCGGCAGCAAGCCGCCACACACCGATGTCCGTCGCCGGCAGCCCGGCGACGGCGGCCCGCCGCCGATCATCCTTGCGAGCCACGCTCGCCTACACCCGGGGATGATCGGCGGTGCGGCTTTCCCACCGGCTCGAGGGTGACGAGTCGCCGTCGCGTCCTCGATTGCCGAACGGCGACACGCGGCGGCGGAGGCGCACACTGACGAGTCGATGAGGAGATCATGATCAGCAATCACGCCCTCGTGGGTGGGGCTCCGCGGAGCGAGCGGCGCGAGGATTTCGCAACCATCATCGACGAGGTGCTGCGGCTGGGGCGGTCGAGGCATTTCTCCATCGCTCGCGGCACGCTCGTCACGCTCTGCGAGGACGCGCGTGTCTCCTCCGACGGCGAGCGCGCCATGTGCCGTGCGCTGCTGGCCCTGGTGTGCATCGCACTGGACGACGTCTCGAGCGCACGCCGCCTCGCGCGTCGAACGATATCCATTTCGGCCCGTCCGTTCCGGTCCACGCCGGCGCGCGAGCTGCGCTGGCTGCGACTCGCGCGCGCACTGGCGGCGAACGCCAGCAACCTCATCGGCGACGTCGTACGCGCCAGACGGGCTGCCCAAGCGCAATTCATGGCGAACGATCCCGAAAGCGCGTGGCTGATCGGTGCGCGCGTCGATCCGCCGTGGCAGGAAGCCCCGGCCGCCGTCCAGCGCTATGCTCGCTTCGTGTCGGCCGTTCACGAGGGATACGTCGTCCAGCCCCCGAGCCCGCTCACCCCGGCGGAGATCGAGATCTTCAGGCACGTGGCGACCGGCGCCAGTGCCGTCCGGATCGCGGTTCTGCTCGGTCGCAGCCCGCACACGGTGCGCACGCACCTGCGTAACGCGTACGCCAAACTGGGCGCCCACGACCGCACCGGCGCCCTCTCCAAGGCGCGTGCCCTGGGACTTCTGAACGCGAGCGTATGCCGTAGCACCTCGCCCCGCGGCTGAAGCACCACGAGCGTGCTCGCCGCGCGGTGCGCCCGGTCTCAGCCGCGAACCAGACCGTCCATCACGCTCAGGAAGCGCTCGATCTCTTCGTCGGTGGTGTAGAAGTGCGCGCTCACGCGCAGCCCGCAGCCCGGGCGGTGGTCGACGATGATGCGGTGCTGCAGCAGCTCCTGCTGCACGCGCTCCGCCCCGGGCACGTCGATCCCGACCCAGCCCGTCCGCTTCGCCGCTTCGCGCGGCGTGTTCACGGTCCAGCCGCGCTCCAGCGCCGCTTCGGTGAGCCGGGTGGTCAGGCGGACGTTGTGCGCGCGGATCGAGGGCACGCCTAGCTCGCGGATCAGGTCGTGCCCGGCCTTGGCCACCAGGTAGCCCGGAATGGTCGGGGTGCCGGTCGCCCAGCGGAACTGGTCCTTGGCGTAGTCGATCGAGGGCGGGTCGAACGCGAACGGGTCGCGGTGCGCGAACCAGCCGGTGATCATCGGCGTGAAGCGGTCGCGCAGGTCGGGCCGGACGTAGATGTAGCCGCAGCCCGAGCCGCCGCAGAGCCACTTGTGCGAGCCGCCGACCGCGATGTCGACGTCGAGCTCGGTCACGCTGAACGGGTAGGCGCCGGCGGTCTGGTAGACGTCGAGCACCACCAGCGCGCCGACCTCGCGCGCCCGGGCCACGATCGCCGGGACGTCGATGATCACGCTGCTCTGGTAGTAGGCGTGCGAGAGCACCACCACCGCGGTCCGCTCGCTGATCGCCGAGCAGATGCGGTCGGTCGGGATCGTCTTGCCGTCGTCGGTCGGGATGCGCACGGTCTTGGCCCCGGCCCGCTCCCAGGCCGTCCAGACGTAGGCCAGCGAGGGGAACTGGAGCGCCTCGTACACGACCTCGTTGCGCGCGCCGGCCCGGAAGTCCAGCGACGACGCCAGGGCCGATTGCAAGGTGCTGACGTTGGGTGCGAGGTTGACCGAGCCGGCCGGCGCGCCGATCAGGTCGGCCAGGCCGTCGGCGATGCCGCGCGCCTCGTCGAGCCAGCCCGGCCAGGCCTCGGGGCCCGCGTCGGCCCACTGCTCGTGGTAGCGCACGAGGGCCTCGCGCGCCGCCTTGGGCGGGGGGCCCATCGAGTGGTTGACGAGCCAGGTGTTGACGTCGATGCCCGCCATGCGCTCCCGCGCGCGAGCTTGGGTCGTTGCCTCGATCACGGCGTCGAGCTTCCGCCGAGCACCGTGCGGACCTCCCACAGCTCGGGGAAGAAGCGCCGCTGCAAGGTCGTCTCGAGGTACTTCGCGCCCAGCGACCCGCCGGTCCCCGGCTTCATCCCGATCATCCGCTCGACCATCCGCACGTGCCGGCCGCGCCAGAGCAGCACCCGCTCGTCGAACTCGATCAGGTCCTCCAGCACCAGGTAGAGCGCGTAGTGCGCCTCCTCGTGCTGGTAGATCGTCTTGAACGTCGCGAGCAGCGTGTCGTGATCGCCGGCGGCGAAGCCCTGCCGGCTCAGATAGCTTTTGAGCGCGTCGTACAGCGTCGGCTCGCGCAGCCGCCGCTCGAGGCGCACCCGCTCGGCCGCGGTCGGTTCGAGGTGCCGCAGCGCGTCCTCGCCCATGCGCAGCCCGCAGCGGAACTCGATCTCGCGGAACTGGGTGGACTGGAAGCCGCTGGCCGGGTTGAGCTCGTCGCGGAAGGCGTTGAAGTCCTGCGGCGTCATCGTCTCGAGCACGTCGACCTGCTGCTCGAGCACGCGCTGGATGGCATGGATGCGGCGAAAGGCCTTGCCCACCCGGAGCAGGTCGCCCGAGTCGAAGAAGCGCACCGCCGCGTCGAGCTCGTGCAGCATCTGCTTGAACCACAGCTCGTACACCTGATGGATCAGGATGAACAGCAGCTCGTCGTGGTGCGCGGGCTCGCTGACCGGCCGCTGCAGCTCGAGCAGCTCGGGGACGTGCAGGTAGGAGCCGTAGGTCAGCGATGCAGTTGGCACCCCAGCCCTTTCCGCGCCGCGGTCCCGAGCTACTCCGGCCGGGCGCTAGGGGCGGCGCAAGCGCCAGGCCCAGGGGTTCCAGTAGTGCTCGCCCAGCACCGACGGCTCGAGGCCCTCCAGCCCGTTGCGGTACGCGACCGCCTCGCGGTTGAAGCCCAGGAACAGCAGGTCGGTCTGCTCGACCAGGCGGCGCGTCAGGGCCCGGTCGCCGGCCGCCTCGCGGGCCGGGTCGGCGGTGTCGAGCTCCTGGCGCGCGGCGCGCTCGATCGCCGGGTCGCAGATGCGGGCCAGGTTGTCGCCGCCCGGCGGCCGGGTGTCGCAGCGGAACAGGTAGGAATGGTCGTTGACGGCATTGGGCTGCCAGCCGGTGTAGGTCAGGTCGAAGCGGCCGCTCTTGTAGATGCCGTGCTCGGCCGCGCTGGCCCAGATCTGGTTGTAGGCATAGCCCTTGACGTCGCTGCGCACGCCGGCCCGGTTCAGGTCCTGCTGGGCCAGGATCGCGAAGCGCGCGGTCGTCGGCGATTCGCTCGTCGCGACGAAGTCCAGCGCCAGGCTGCGCCCGTTCTTGCGCCGGCTGCCGTCGGGCTGCAGGTGCCAGCCGGCCGCCTCCAGCCCGCGCGCCGCGGCGGCGGGGTCGTAGCGCGGCTGCACCAGGGAGGGATCGTAGGCGAACTGGCCCGGAAGGCGGTCGCTCTCGCCCGGCGCCCACAGCTCGCCGTCGAGATCGCGCATGATCCGGGTCCGGTCGATCGCCTGCGCCAGCGCGCGCCGGACCCGCACGTCGTCCAGCGGCGGGCGGCCCTGGTTCATGTCCAGGAAGTCGAACTCGTAGTGCGGCTGGAGCACGACGCGGGCGTCCTTGCGCACCCGCAGCCGGTCGAGGAACGCGCGCCCCGTCTGCACCCGCCCGATCACCAGGTCCAGCTTGCCGGCCTGCCAGAGCGTCGCGATGGTGTTGGGATCGGGCACGATCGCGATCTCGATGCGCCCGATGGCGGGCGCGCCGCGGAAATAATGCGGGTCGGCGCTCAGCACGATGCGCGAGGCGCGCTCCCAGCGCTCCAGCTTGTACGGTCCCAGGCCGACCGGCGCGGCGTTGTAGGGATCGCGGTTGAGGTCGTGCTTGCCGGCCAGCAGGTGGGCCGGCAGAAGCGGGAACGGGTCGTTCGCGCCCAGGGTGAACGCCGAGGCGACGAAGGGTGCGAACGCGCGCGTCAGCGTGACCCGCACCGTGTATGGGTCGAGCGCCTCGACGGCCGCGACGTGGTCGAAGCCGGTCCGGTCGGGCACCGCGTTGTTCGGGTTCATCGCCGCGCCGAACGAGAACACCACGTCGCGCGCGTCGAAGGGCGCGCCGTCGTGCCAGCGCGCGTTGCGCCGCAGACGGTAGGTGACGGTTCGCCCGTCGCGCGAGATGCCGCCGTTGGCCAGGGTCGGTACCGCGGTGGCCAGATCGGGCACGAGCCGGCCGGCGCCGTCGGCCCGCAGCAGAAAGCCGTGGATCAGCTCGGAGAGCAGCGCTACCTGGGCATTGTCGATGACCAGGTTGTTCCAGCCCGGCAGATCGGACGGCGTGACCAGGTGCAGCACCTGGCCGGCGTCACCCGCCGGCGGCGCGCCGTCGCCGCCACGCGTGCAGCCGGAGAGGGCGCAGACCAGCACGGCGGTGAGGAGAAGAGCGCGCATTACGTGCGGACGCTTAGCCCAAAGCGTCCAGGTAATCCTATCTACGAATCGCTCGGCCGAAGAAAGGGCAGGATCGAAATCAATTTGAACCCAGCGTGGCTGGAGGCGGACGTGAACGGCGAAGATTTGACTGGCTGCGGCCTATATCGAGCGACGTACGAAGCCGATGAAGATTCAGACACGCATCGGCTGATCGGGATATACTCTTCCGAAGCACGAGCGTTTGGAGGCGGTGAACGAAGTTCGCTCGCATCCGGCCTTCGCGGGCAACGATGGGCTCTTCAGCGTCGCCCAAACGGTAGTCGATCAGACGGGTTGGATCGAGGGATTCATAACCGAGTGGTTTACGACCGAGTAGTGACCGCAAGCTAGGCTGTGGCCGTTCCGTCGATATACCGCGCCCGCTCTGCCGCGCCGGCCTTACATGCATATATCCGAAAGAGAGTGCGATGGATGAAGGATGTATCCGAAAGCCTGAGCGGGCGCACGGTGTATTATGTCGTCTATGTAAAGCATGTAGAAGAGGACGAGGAGGACCAGGCCGATTTTTACATTGGGACGTATTCGTCCATCAGGCGCGTCGATGAAGTGGTTGCGAGCCTTCGAACCCAGCCGCGCTTCGTGATCGACCCGTCAGGGTTTTACCGTCCGAGAGTGCATCATCGATCGAACCAGGCTTGGCGAAATTAGATGAAGGCAGGACTATGGCGAGTCCGGTAATGGGCGTGAACTACGCTGCTCTGAAATGAGGGAGTCGTGAAGTGCCGTACTCGCTCTTATTCCGACCAAGCGGTCTTCCTGAAGGCGTATGATGGACGACGTTGTGGGAGTTCGTATCGTCGATCGCGTCAAGGGTGAAAGAGGCGCGTTATGCTGGGGGCGTCTATTCGATCCGGTCGATCCCTCTGAGTTGCTCGAGCGATTGACCCGTGCCCTGTATGTTTTCGGGTTCCGAGACATCGTATCCGTCTCGATCTGTCACGGATTGGCTGACCTTTCTGACTACGAGTATTTCTATGAAGCGTTGATCGCGTTCGCTTCTGCCGCAGCTACATTATCGGACCAGTTGGCAACTGCGCTCCGCGACGACGAGCGGGCGTTCCAAAAGAGCACCTACGTGCTGGGCCAGAGAAAATCTTCTGTGTGATATCGCTGCGAGCGAGAAGTCCGCACGACGCCCCGATCGCCAACGTCGGGCGGACGTTCGGCGCGATCGCGCTGTTCCGCCCGCAGCAGGCGTGGGCCCCAAGCCCAGCCCGACGCCGTAAGACTAGCCGTTCGGCGCCGCCAGCAGCGCGAGCGCGCGGTCCAGTTGCGCGTCATGGCCCGGCTCGCCCGGGTGCGCGTCGGCGGGTTGCGCGACGAGCAGGTCGGGCGCGATCCCGACCCGGTCGATGTCGCGCCCGGCCGGGGTCAGATAGCGCGCGGTGGTCAGCTTGATCGCCGCGCCGCTGGGCAGCGGGAACAGCTCCTGGACCAGCCCTTTGCCGAAGGTGCGGGTGCCGATCACGGTGCCCGTTCCGTCGTCCTGGATCGCGCCGGCCACGATCTCCGAGGCCGAGGCGGTGTCGCCGTCGACGAGCACCGCGAGCGGCGCGCCGAGCGGCGCGACGCCGGCTTTCGCGCCGAAGGTCTGGGGCGCGGCGCCGCGCTCCCGCGTCGTCACCACCGTGCCGCGCACGAAGTGCGAGGCGATCGCGATCGCGTCGTCGCGGTAGCCGCCGCCGTTGCCGCGCAGGTCGAGGACGTACGCGCGCGCGCCGCGCAGCTTCGCC
>CAXTNU010000239.1:0-6471 GCA_964245595.1 uncultured bacterium
CGGCGACCGCGAGCCAGGCGACGCGCGCCCGCGGCAAGCGCTCGCCCAGCAGCGGCAGCGCGAACAGCGCGGTCCACAGCGGCATGGTGAAGACCAGCGCCGTCACGGTCGCCACGTCGCCGAAGCGCAGCGCGACGGTGGAGAAGAGGGCCAAGCCGGCGACCTGGGCCAGGCCGATGCCGATGAACGCTCGGCCCGGCGGCGGCGCGGCGCTGCGTCGTAACGCCGCCAGGACGAGGAACAGGGTCAGCGACCCGCCTGCCACGCGCAGCGCGGCCAGCCAGTAGGGGTCGACCGCGGCGACCGCGATCTTGAGCGGGACCCAGTTGTAGCCCCAGACGAGGACGGTCAGGACGAGGATCGCGAGCGCACGGGGATCGGCGAAGGGCACGCTCGCTGGGACCCGGACCGGCCGCGATTCGATTCGGCGCCGGCTAGCTGCCCTTGCCCGCGCCCAAGTAGTGGGTCAACCGGACGATCAGCGCGGGCGTCGTGGAGAGCGTGTTGGCGTCGCCGTAGACGACGAAGAGCTCGTTGCTGCCGCGCAAGACGTGGAAGGCCGCGGTCACGTTTCCGGCCGAGACCACGGGGCCGACCAGCGGGGCGAACGTCGAAGGCGGCGCGGCGCCGATGATGCGTCGCAGCCCCAGCGAGAACGAGGCGTCGCGGGTGAGCTGGACGGTCGCGCCGGCGCGTTCCAGCCACAGCACGGCCGGTTTGTCGCTCGCCAGGCGCGGTGAGTAGCGGTCGTCGTCGGCTTCGAAGTTGACCGTCACCTGGCGCCGGACCAGGAAGGTGAGCTGGCGCTGCCACGAGGCCAGCTCGCCCCGGCCGTACGTGCCGCCGACGAAGCCGATCGAGCTGGGCGTCGAGGTCGAGGTCAGGTAGCCGAGGTAGGCGCCGTTCTGGTCGAACGGCAGGAACGAGCCGTCCACCGCGCGCGCCACACTGGCGTTGAGATAGACGTTGAACGAGACGTTGTTGCGGAACGTGCTGGAGAGCTGCGCGCCGGAATCGGCCTGGTTCGTGGCGCCGTCGCTGGCGTGATAGCGGTCTGCATACGCCGAGAGCGAGAGGCTGCGAAAGAGACCGCTGGTGAGGTTACGTGTCGTGTTGCCGTTGACCGCGTAGCCGGCGACGTCCGACTGCTGCACGTAGCCGTCGGCGGGGCGAGAACTGTGGCCCCAGCCGGCGCAGCACCGCGTACAGGCTCGAGGTGGCGTTGGCGATTCCCGCTCCGACATCGCCGTAGACCGCCTGCGAGGGATCGCTCACGAAGGTTCCCGTCTCGCGGGCGGTGTTGGCGAACAGCGTCGCGTGGCTGTGCGGGTTGGTGTACGACGTGCCGAGTTCGGTGACGGCGTCGATGAAGTTCGGCGTGCGCACGTCGACGTGCTCGGCCGACACGTGCATCGCGCCGAGCGGGTCGCTGTAGCTGGCGACCGCGGCCCGGTCGATGCGCTGGTCGCCGATCGACTCGAACGCCGCGCTGCCGAAGCGCCCCGAGCGGCCTTCCAGTGCGTAACCGTCGCGCGGCGTCGGAATCGCCGGCGTGTAGAGGGTTTGGTAGTCGCAGCTCACGCAGGTGAATGGGTTGTAGAAGCTGGCGGCCTGGGTGAAGAAAGGCCGCACCTCGCTGTACTGGCGCGGGAACTGGCTCGGCGAAATCGTCTGCTGGTCGATCTCCACGTTCGAATAATCGGGATGGAAGGTCGCGAAGAAGGCGGCCGTGGGAGCGATCGGGAGCGAGAGGTCAGCCCCGACGCGCGAGGTCGAGCCGCCGGCCACCGGCGCGCCGATCTGGCCCAGGCCATAGACGCCCAAGCGAGGCAGGGGCCGGCTTGCGGTGGTCTTCGCGTCGCCGATCCCGGTCAGCAGCCCAGAGTGCTGCACGTCCGCAACGGCGGTCATCGCGGGGTCGTAGATCCAGACCGCGGTGGAGCCGTTCGCGACCGTCGTCCGCTCGAACTGGGCCCGCCACGTGCTCGCTTGGTTGCCGTGGATGATCGCGAACGGGATGCGCATCACGACCGTGTAACCGCCTTGCCGCTGCATGCCGACCGCCGTCCACTCGGGCGCGTAGGCCGCGTTCTCGGTCGAGGTCTGGTAGCGCGCGCCCAGCGAGTTCGCCTCGAAGACGTAGTGGAAGCCGCTTTGCCCGCCGGGCCAGAGATCGACCCGCACCACGTCGTCGGCATCGACGCCCGAGCCGTTCGTGCGCTGCGTGGCGGTAGACGTGGTCCGCTGCGTGACGTCGAACGCGACGTAGAGCGCGTTGCCGTAGCGGCCGATCGACACCGCGGTGCCTTCGCCCGCGTCGCGCCGGTAGGTGAAGTCGTGCTCGAGGGCGACTCGCGAGGCGGCGCTCCACGAGCCGCCTAGGGACGCGTCGAACGGCGGGGCCTCGGAGAGAGTGGGGACGGTGAGCGCCGTCCCGCCGGGGGCCGCCCGCGCCCTTCCAGGGAGCAGTACGGCAACGGCAAGCACAGCGAGCACACCCAGGGTGCGCGTAATCGGGCGTACCTGCATCCGGATGATCGTAGCAAAAGCGGTCAGTAGACCGAAAGCAGGCCACGCCGCAGCGCACGCCGGTCGGCCCAAGTGAAGACGGCCCCGGCGGCGACCGCGGTGACAAGCGTTCCAAGGGCGAGCGTGACGAGGTCACGTGCGGCAATACTGGGCGCGTCGAGCAAACGAATGGCCAGCGTGTAGGGGAAGAGCTCCAGCGGGCGAGCGAATGTACTGGGGCTCGAGGCGATCAGGGCCAAACCGAGCATCGCGAGTTGGAGATAGCTCCCGATGTTGATCGTTCGCCGTATGACGAGGGAGAGACCGGACAGACCAACGCCGAGCGCGAGAAGAAACGCGATCAGCAGCACGAGCGCGACTCCCATTGCGAGCGAGAAGTGGAAAGGTATGCGTACGATGGCCGCAAGAACGGCGAAGGCAATAGACCAGCGGAGCAGACCCACGATAGCGCTGCTGACGATCTCGCCGATGACGATCGTCACGTGCCGCATGGGGCCGGACAACATCTTCTCGAGCGTCCCCGCCGCAGCCGCGCCCATGATCGACTCGATGCCGGACATACCGACCATCGCGAAGAGCATCCAGGCAAAAAAACCGATTGCCGAGCGCTGGACTTCCGCTGCACCTCCGCTGTGCGCGGCACTGGCGATGACGATCGCCAGCATGAGCCCGATGTAGATCAGCTCAAAGAGCAGCCCGGACGGCGCCCTGCGGTACACGCCGAAGCGGCATTTGGTCGATACCACGATCAAGTTGAGCATCGTTGAGAATCCTCTGGTATACGACATCGAATGAAGGCTCGCCGGTGGAAACGGAAGTCGGGACGATACCGGCGTGGAGTAGACGAGTAAGCGCGTCGTCGAGGTCGGCGGATGTCCCACCGTCGCGCGAAAGGACGATCTCGCCCAATTCACCGCGCGCGCTCGCCCAGCCGGCTAATGCGGGAATCGCGGCGTCTCGGATGGTGATCACGAAACGCCGGCCGCCGGCGACGGTGCGGAACGTCTTGCCGTCGAGATCCGCCAGAATGCGGCCACCCGCCAGTACCACGACGTTGGTAAAGACCGTGCTCGCGAAGTCGATCTCGTGTGTGGCTACGATGACGGCGCGCCCCTGGTCTCGCAAAGCTCCGACTGTTTGGGCCAGCATCGTGGTGCTCTCTACATCGAGTCCAACCGTCGGTTCGTCGAGCAGTACGACGGGTGCCGGAATGAGGAGAGGCCCGATGAGACATAGCTTCTGCCGCATTCCCTTGGAATACGAATGTGCTTCCTTGTCGAGCCGGTCTTCGAGCCCGAACTGGGCGGCGATCCGTTCGACAGCCGTGCGTGCTGCGCGCACGCCGTGGCGCGCGAGGTACAGATCGACATTCTCCCGCCCGGTGCAGCGCAATGCGAGCGACTTGTCGCCTTCTTGCGCAAACACGACATCGCGCAGTGCATGGCGATCCGTAGCGACGTTCTTACCCTTCAGGCGGTACGTTCCGGCAGTGGGCAGCAGCGTGCGACCAAGTACGCGCAGAAGCGTGGTTTTTCCGGCTCCGTTGGGACCGAGCAACACCGTGACGGACGATCCGGCGATTGACAACGTGATATCATCGAGCGCGTGGTGGCCGGTGCGCCCGGGAAAGACGACGTCGACACGGTCCAGTTCGATCATGGTTGCTCCTGTCCGAGAAATGGCGGGACTGGGAAGACGCTCGTTCGCGGCTCGCTCGGAGCGCCGTCCCAATGCCTTGTCCTTAATTCGAGTTCGGCTTGCAGCCGATGTTGCAGCCGTAGTTGATGTCGCTGGAGGCGACGGGGCTGACGGTGGTAACGGGGGGCTTGATCACGAACATGAAAAGGCTCCGATCGTAAGATAAGTGAGGGAACAGGGTTGCAGAGAGATATGGTTGGCTGACGCAAGGCGTCACGAGTGCTGCAATGGCCTCACCTCCTCTCGGTGGTGGCGATACGTCAAACGACTTCCAGGTGTGCCTCGGCTTGGCGTGACAGTGCGTCGTACACGCGCATCGTGTCGTTGACATGGACTTTGTCCGACGGGCACGGTTGCTTGCCGCTCTCGATCCGCACGAGCGGACAGCTCGCACCCAAACAGCTCGGAACGTAATAGCACTTCTGGCAGCTCGAGTCGCTGCGGTAGTCGCTAGCGGTCCACAGTGCGAATAGGTCGTCGTCGATCTCGAGCGTGCCGTCGGGATGGACCTTGCCGACGAGATTGCGTGGATCGTCGAATGCGACCGTGCACTTGTACAGGCTGCCGTCCGAGCCGATGACGAGCGAGTTCGCCTTCGAGGCGTAGCAGTAACGTGCTCCCGGACCCAGCGCCTTGAATCCTAGGCAATCCCGCTCGGCATTCTTCGAGAGGGCCAAGAGCTTGAGGTCGGTTACCGCCTGATGGCCGTCGAATGGAACGACATCATCGGAAGCAGTGCCGTTGCGGTTCCAGATATTGTGGAAATCAATTGTAAAGCGCGCGTCGCTCGCAAACTGATCGGTGAAGAGTTGCACGAGGTTCATCGCGCCGTGGTGGTTTTTCTCGTCGACGTTCACCCGGACGGTGACGTTGAACTCGGCGCCCATCGACTGCAGATACAACAGATTGCGCCAGATCATGTCGAAGGTTTCACCTCCACCGTTCAAGTGACGGCTTCGGTTGTGCGTCTCGCGATCACCGTCGACAGTGATCTGGAAGCTGCGCGTATTCATCGACACCAAGAAGTTGCTCTTCTCAGGATCGAGCATGTAAGCGTTCGTCGTGATATGACTGGTGAGTTGCGTGCCATATTTGCGGCAGAGCGCGATTGCATGTTCGCCGAGTTCGCGCATAACGTCGAATGCAAAGAGCGGCTCACCACCGAACCAGCCCATGTCGAGCGATTCCAGGCGCGGGACTCTCGCGTCGAGCAGCGCTTTGAGACCCTCGCGAACTGGGCGCTTCATCGCCTTTTTCGCGAAGCTCTCGTAGCAATAGATGCAGCGAAAGTTGCAGTCTTCGGTCGGCATGATGATCAGCCCGAGACCGCGCTGATCGTTCAAGGCCCCATGGATGCTGTGCACGCGTGAAAGTTCGTTTGCGTTTGCATCGACGAGAAAGCCGCTTTCGATCAGGTCCACGACGACCGGCGGGCTATTCTCGTCGAGAACCGTTCCCTTCATTGCGGAGCGAGCAATCGCGATCTCTTGCGAATCCAGTGTAGCAACGGCCCCGGAAAGGCTGTTCCCCATCACGGTCTTCGTTCCGAACGTCCGCATCACGTTGAATCGGGAGGCTTTGTAGCGCCGCCCGGCCACGACCTTGGGAACCTGGCGTGGTGTCGCCGGCATCGTCTGCTCCTAGAGGTGGACGACCGGCTGGTCGTCAGGTGAGGGGGGCGGCGCGGGTGCCGTCGTGCTGGCAGGGGCGGGTGCCGATGCTGCTGTTATGGGCGGCGTGACGAAGCCCGGCAGCAGAGAGAGCAGAGTGCTGAGCATGAGGACGAACACTCGGACCTCCTAGTTCTGGGGGAATGGTCCAAGGGTAAAGCTTTGGAACGGCGGAGCTGATACCGAAGAATTCGGTATGCCGCTAATTAGGGACGTTAGAAGAGCCCGCTCTCCAGCGCGACGGCGATGGCGTGCTTGCGTGTGCGGCAGCCGAGCTTGCGCAGGATCGCTGCGACGTGCACGTTCACCGTATGTGTGCTGCGCCCGAGCTGGCGTGCGACGTCCTCGCTCGTGCCGCCGTGTGTGATCAAGCGCAAGACCTGCAACTCGGACTTGGTGAGCCGCTGCAGCGGCGAGACGGAGCCCGAGCCGTCGAGAGGACAGCCTTCGAGAGCGGCCGCGAGCCCCGCCAGGCCCGCCTCGCGCAGGCCTGCCATGCCCCGAACGAGTTCCGCGCGATCACCTAGCTCGGCAGCCAGACAGGCCGCGCGCGCGGCGTTGCCGAGCGCGCGGC
>CAXTNU010000240.1:0-6435 GCA_964245595.1 uncultured bacterium
GGCTGGTCGAGCGGCTCCACGTCGATCCCGCCAAGCTGACCGGCACGGGCCCCGACGGCCTGATCCTGCGCGAGGACGTCGAGAGCGCGATCGCCTCGGGCAAGGTCGCCTTCAGCGGCGGCGCGGGCTCGGCCGCGGCGGCCCCGGCGCCGGTGCAGTACCCGGCCCTGGCGGCCCAGACCAAGCTGACCGACCTCAAGGGCTCGGCCGCGACCCTGGCCACCTACATGGAGCAGTCGCTGACCATCCCGGTCGCGACCTCGTTCCGGACCCTGCACGTCGGCACGCTCGAAGCGCGCCGGGCCGAGCTCAACGCCGCGCTCAAGACGCAGGGCCGCAGCGAGAAGGTCTCGTTCACCCACCTCATCGCCTTCGCGCTGGCCCGCGCCGCGCGCGAGATCCCGGCCATCACGGCCTCGTTCCGGCGCGCCGACGGCAAGCCGCAGAAGGTCGAGGCCGGGATCAACCTCGGCCTGGCGGTCGACGCGCAGAAGAAGGACGGCGCGCGCTTCCTGGTCGTGCCGGTGATCAAGAACGCCGACAAGCTCGACTTCCCCAGCTTCCGTGCGGCCTACGAGGACCTCGTCGTCAAGGCCCGCGACGGCAAGCTCTCGGTCGAGGAGCAGACCGGGGCCACGTTCACCCTGACCAACCCGGGCGGGATCGGCACCGTCGCCTCTGTGCCGCGCCTGATGGTCGGCCAGGGCGCGATCGTCGCGGCCGGCGCGATCGCTTACCCGCCCGGCTTCGCCCATGCCCCGCGCGCGACGCTCGAGCAGCTCGGGGTCGAAAAGGTGATGACCCTGACCTCGACCTACGACCACCGCGTCATCCAGGGCGCGCAGTCGGGCGAGTACCTCAAGCGGGTCGACGAGCTGCTGGCCGGGGAGGCCAATTTCTACGAGGACCTGTTCGCGCAGCTCGGCACCAACGCGTCGGTCCGACCCAGCGGCACCAACGGCGCGGCCTCCACCTCGGCCTCGACCGGCGTGGCGGCCCAGGCGACGCCCGTCACGGCCGAGATCGCCGGCCTGCCGTCGGAGGAGATGCTGCGCGCGATCGCGGCCGGGATGGCGATCGTGTCGGCCTACCGCCGCCACGGCCACCTCGGCGCGACGCTCGACCCGCTCGGCTCGTCCCCGCCCGGCGACCCCTCGCTCGACCCCGCGACCTACAACCTGACCCCGGCGATGATGAACGCCATCCCGGCCTCGGTCCTGCGCGTCAAGGTTCCCGGCAACACGCTGGGCGACGTGCTGCCGCGCCTGCGCGAGACCTACAGCTCGACCATCGCCTACGAGATCGAGCACATCTCGAACACCCAGCAGCGCGAGTGGCTGCGCGAGTACATCGAGAGCGGCCTGCACCGGCGCGAGCTGACCCCGCAGCGCAAGGCCCAGGTGCTCCAGCGCTTGACCAAGGTCGAGACGATGGAGCGCTACTTCCGCAAGCAGTTCATGTCGCAGAAGACCTTCTCGATCGAAGGGCTCGACGTGATGGTGCCGATGCTCGAGGAGCTGATCTCGCTGCTGGCCGAGGACGGCACCAAGACCGTGGTGCTCGGCATGGCGCACCGCGGCCGCCTCTCGACCATCGCCCACGTCGTCAACCGCCCCTACGAGGAGCTGCTGGGCGAGTTCGAGTCGGCCGCGCTGCGCGAGACGATGCCCAACCCCGAGGACTCCGACGCCACCGGCGACGTGAAGTACCACCACGGCGCGCGCGGCGAGTACACCACCCCGGTCGGCACCAAGATCGCGGTCGAGCTGGCCAACAACCCCTCCCACCTCGAAGCCGTCGACGGCGTGGTCGAGGGCATGACGCGCGTGCTGCAGACGAACCACGACGTCAACCCGGCCACGCTCAACACCGACCTCGCCGCGCCGATCCTGATCCACGGCGACGCCGCGTTCGCCGCGCAAGGCGTGGTGGCCGAGGTGCTCAACCTCCAGGCGCTGCCGGGCTACGCCACCGGCGGCACGATCCACATCATCTCCAACAACCAGGTCGGCTTCACCACCGATCCGTACGAAGCGCGCTCGACCCGCTACGCCTCCGACCTCGCCAAGGGCTACGACCTGCCGATCGTGCACGTCAACGCCGACGACGTCGAGGCGTGCATCGCCGCGGTGCACCTGGCGATCGACTACCGGCGCAAGTTCGGGCGCGACGTGATCGTCGACCTGATCGGCTACCGCCGCTTCGGCCACAACGAGCAGGACGAGCCGGCCTACACCCAGCCGCGCCAGACCGAGCTGATCAAGACCCACCCGACCGTGCGCGAGCTGTACTCCTCGCAGCTCGTCGCGCAGGGCGTGATCAGCGCGGACCAGGCCAAGGAGATGCAGGACGCCGCGACCGCGCACATCGCGCAAGCCCACAAGAACGTCAAGGGCGGCACGCCCGAGCCCAAGCTGGCGACGCAGGCCGCGCTCAACCGCAGCGAACCCGCGCCGGCCACCGCGGTCGACCGCGCGCAGCTGCTGCGCTGGAGCGACGCGGTGGTGCACGCGCCCGACGGCTTCACCACCAACAAGAAGCTGCTCTCGCAGTTCCAGAAGCGCACCCAGGCGCTCAAGGAGAGCGGCGAGGTCGACTGGGGCCTGGGCGAAGCGCTCGCCTTCGCCTCGCTGATCAGCGAAGGAACGCCGGTCCGCATCACCGGCCAGGACACCGAGCGCGGCACGTTCTCGCACCGCCACGCCGTTCTGCGCGACACCCGCACGGGCGAGAAGTTCGCCCCGCTGCAGCACCTCGACGGGGCCAAGGCGTCGTTCGAGATCTACAACAGCCCGCTGTCGGAGTACGCGTGCCTGGGCTTCGAGTACGGCTACGGCGCGCTGCTGCCCAACGCCCTGGTGCTGTGGGAAGCGCAGTTCGGCGACTTCAACAACGGCGCGCAGATCATCATCGACCAGTTCATCGCCGCGGGCGCGGCCAAGTGGGGCCAGCAGACGCGCTTGACGCTGCTGCTGCCGCACGGCTACGAGGGCGCGGGGCCGGAGCACTCCAGCGCGCGCCTGGAGCGTTTTCTGCAGCTCAGCGCGGAGGGCAACCTGCGCGTCGCCAACCCCTCGACCAGCGCGCAGTATTTCCACTTGCTGCGGGCGCAGGCGAAGGCCAAGCAGGCCCACCCGCTGATCGTCATGACGCCCAAGTCCCTGCTGCGCAACCGCGCCGCGTACGGCGACCTCGCCGAGCTCGCCGACGGCCGCTTCCGCGAGGTGATCGACGACGCGCGCTACGCACAGGACAAGAGCGCGGTGAAGCGCCTGGTGCTGTGCAGCGGCCACATCTACTACGACCTGATCAACAGCCCGCTCTACGGCGAGGCGGCGCACACCGCGATCGCGCGGGTCGAGCTGCTCGCGCCGCTGCCCAAGGCCGAGCTGCTGGCGCTGATCGCCGGCTACCCCGGCCTCGAAGAGATCGCGTGGGCGCAGGAAGAGCCCAAGAACATGGGCGCGCGCGCGCACGTGCGGCGGCGCCTGATGGACGGCTTGCCGGCGCACATCAGCGACGTCGGCTACGTCGGCCGGCCCTACCGCGCCAGCCCCTCGGAAGGGTATCCCGGCGCGCACGCGGTGGAGCAGGAGCGCATCGTGCGCGAGGCGCTCACCGAGCGCTGATTCGCCGCCGCGGCGGGCGGCGCGCAGGTGTGCGCGCCGTCCGCAGGAGCGCTGCCGCGTCCTCGTGCGAAGGACCGGCTTGTCGGACCATCAAACGGCGCTAGTCGGAATTCCGGTTTCGCGGGTGGCGAGAAGATCGTGAAGTGGGTGGCTTCGTCCGTTCTCGCGGGTGACGTGCTGGCCGTGGGCGACCTCCGGCTTGTATACGATCGTTGCGAACGCTTTCAAGGTGTGGATCATGTCTGACGATACGATGACGCGCGGCGCCGTGTCGGCCCTCGACCGGCCGGCGCGCAAGCGAGTCCTTGCGCTCGGCGCCAAGCTCGACGAGCGCACGATGTTCGAGAAGGCGGAAGCGCTCGGCATCGACGTCGTGCAGATCCAGAAGCCCCACATGGCCGATCCGCGCCAGCGCGGCACGCTCGAAGTGCACTTGCTCGACTACACCGACCACGACCGGCTCATGCCGCTGGTGCGCGCGATGCACGCCGCGCAGCCGTTCGACGCGCTGATCTGCTTGACCGAGCCGGGCTTGCCGACCGCCGCGAAGGTGGCGATCGAGCTGGGCCTGCGCTTCACCCGCCCCTCGACCGTGCAGCTGCTCAAGGACAAGTGGGCGATGCGCCAGCTGCTCGCCGCGCACGGCGTCAGCCCGGTCCGCGCCGCGGCCGGCACGACCCTGGCCGAGATCGAGGCCTTTCTGCGCGACGTCGCCTCGCCGGCGATCCTCAAGCCGATCGACGGGGGCGGCAGCTTCGGCATCGCGCTGGTCAGCTCGCCGGAGGACGCCGCGGCGGCTCTGGCCCGGCTGCACGAGCTGAGCGTGCGCTCGTTCATCGTCGAGGAGTACCTGACCGGGCCGGAGATCAGCGTCGAGGCGTTCAGCTTCGCCGGCGAGCACGTCGTGATCGCCTGCACCGACAAGCTGACGACCGAGGCCGAGGGCTTCCTCGAGCTGGGCCACGCCATCCCGGCGCAGCTCGACCCCGCCACCCGGGCCGAGGTCGCCGCGCTCACCGTCCGGCTGCTCGAGATCGTCAAGTACACCGACGGGCCGTCGCACACCGAGATCAAGCTGACCCCGCAGGGGCCGCGCATCATCGAGGGCCACGACCGGATGGGCGGCGACCACATCAACGAGCTGGTCCGGCTGGCCTACGGCATCGACATCGTCGCGACCACCTTCGCCTGGGCCTGCGGGATGATCGAGCCGTTCGAGGCTCCCGCGGTGCGCGGCGGCTCGGCGATTCGCTTCTTCATCCCGCCGGCCGGGACGCTGCGCTCGGTGCGCGGCCTGGACGAGCTGCGCGCCCGGCCCGACGTGGTCGAGCTGGACTGGACCGTTCCGGTCGGCGGCACGATTCCGCGCACGCGCGACAACAACAACGGCCGGCCGGGCTACGTGCTGGTCGAGGGCCCCGATGCGCCCAGCGCCGCGGCGGCCGCGGCGCGCCATGCCGCGAGCGTCGAGGTCGTGGTCGATCCGGAGCCCTCGCCGTGAAGCTCTGGCGCAGCCAGACCGGAATCTTCTTCCTCGCGGTCACGCTGCTGGCGCCGATCGCCGGGGTCATGTTCGACCTGACCGGGATCGTGTTCGTCGCCCAGAAGCAGGGCGCGCCCTCGGCGCTGGGCTTCTTCGTGATGCTCACGATGCTGCCGTCGCTGGTGCTGATGCCGTTCGCCGGCGTGCTGATCGACCGCTACGACAAGTACGTCATCGGGGTCTGGGCCAACGCGCTGCGCTTCGTGCTCACCGTCGCGCTCGGTCTGGGCGCGCTGGCCGGCCTGCTCAGCCCGCCGCTGTTCTACACCGTCATCACCCTGTACTACGTCCTGTGGTACGTCTCGCAGCCGAACATGGACGGCATCCTCAAGGCGCTGCTGACGCCCGAGGAATACCTGCACGGCGTCTCGATCACCCAGGCCGCGAGCCAGTTCGGCAACATGGGCGCGGCGCTGCTGGCGGGCGGCGTCATCGCGCTGTTCGGCATCCCGGCCTCGTTCTTCGTCGTCGCCGGGCTGATCGTGGTCGGCAGCCTGTGCCTGCTGCGGCTGCGCTTCATCCACCCGGTCGAGACGCCGCCCGCGCCGACCACCGTCGGGGCCTACCTGCGCGACCTGGCCGACGGCTTCCGCTACATCTCGGCGACTCGCACGATGGTCGCCATCGCGCTGATGAACGGCGCCCTGTTCCCGTTCTACATGGGCATCAACGTGCTGATCGCGCCGTTCGTCTTTCGCGTGCTGCACGGCACGTCGTTCACGCTGGGCGTGGTCGACGCGGCCTGCGGGGTCGGGAGCATCATCGCCTCGGGGCTGTGCATCGTGCTGCCCCGGCGCGAGCGGCTCGGCTACACCTACTACATCCTCTCGACCGCGGCGCTGGGGCTCTCGCTGCTGGCCTTCACCGGCTCGCGCAGCATGCTGACCGCGTCGCTGGCCTACGTCGCGGTCGGCATCTTCATCGGCAACATGAAGGTCTTCGCCAAGGCGATGCTCTTCCGGCGCGCCGACCACGCCTACATCGGGCGGGCGAGCAGCGCCGTCCAGATGCTCAACATGGGGCTGGGCATCGTGTTCGCGCTGGGCGCGGGCTTCATCGGCGATCGCAGCCTGTTCCTGGCCTACGCCGCGATCATCGCCGCGCTGGGCTGCCCGCTGGTGCTGGCCATCATCTCCGCGCTGAGCGAGCGGTCCGAAGCGGCCGCGCGCGAGGCGGTGCTCGTTCGGGTGGGACCATGAGACTACGACTGCCCCGCCGCGCGGCGCTCGCCGCCGCCTTGCTCGCGCTGGGCCTGGCTGGCGC
>CAXTNU010000241.1:0-6416 GCA_964245595.1 uncultured bacterium
GGCTGGGTCGCCATCGCGGCCTCGAAGCGCGGCTCCGAGGCGGTCGGGATCGTGACCGGGGCGAGCGCGAAGGGCAGCAGGCCGACGGCTTCGAGCCGGCCGTTGACGGTGACCGTCGTGCCGCGCGCGACCAGCCGGGCCAGGCGCAGGCGAACCGTCGCCTCGGCCCGCGCGCCGGGCCCGACGTCGCCGAAGAGCAGGGTATTGCCGACCCGGGTCGCGCCGTCGACGGCCTCGATGCGAGCGTCGGCGGTCACGTCGAGCTGGAGCCGCACGTCGCGCGCGACGTCGGTGCCCTCGTTCACCAGCGTCACCGCGACGTCGCCTTGGGCACTGGGCCGTAGCGGCTCGCCAGCGGGGTAGGCGAGGGTCGAGCTGGCGGGCGCGAAGCGCGGGCGCGAGCGGACGATCAGCTCCAGCGCGCCCAGCGCGATGGCGGGGGTCTGGTCGTTCTCGAGCCGGCCGCGCAGGCGGATCGCGAACTTGTCGGCGATCGGCGAGGCGACGGTGCCGATCAGGGTCAGGGTCCGCTCGGCGCCCGGCGGCAGGGTACCCAGGTCGATCCCGGCCGGCTGGACGCGGGCTTCGCCCTCGACGCCCGCCTCGGCGTAGCGCAGCGAGCGCAGGGCGGGGTCGGCGTCGAGGCCGACCTTCACCCCGGTGGCCTGGGCGGTGCCGTCGTTGGCGATCCGCACGCTGGCCCGGACCTCGCTGCCCGGCGCGACCTGGGTCGAGCCTTCGAGGAACAGCACGTTGCGGGTCTCGAGGAAGCGCGGCGCGGAGCGGACGGTCAGGGTTCGCTCGAACAGGCGCGAGCCGGTCGACCACTGCAGCGAGCCGGCGATCGGGAGCGGGGTCGCGTCGACCGCGGGCGAGACGACGTAGGCGTCGACCGCGGCCTCGACTCGCCGGCCGGCGTCGACGCGCGGGAACAGGAACGCGCCCGGGTCGTCGCTCTCGCTGACCGAGCGGCCGTCCAGCGCGCGCGAGCCCGGCGCGTAGCGCAGCCCGTCGGGCAGGGTCAGGCGGACGCGGATGTCGGATGCGGCGCAGGTGCCGACGTTCTCGGCCAGGAGCGCGACGCGCACCCGCCGGCCCGGTTCGACCTCGGTCGGCGCGTCGACGATCAGGCGGGTGGCCTCGGTGTCGAAGCGGCTGGCGCTGCGGACGGTCAGCTCGGCTCGGGCCAGCTCGAACTCGGCGGTCTCGCTCGAGGCGACCGCGCCGCCCAGGCCGATGCGGGTGTTGTCGTCCAGCGGCGACTCGATCCGGGCCCGGTACTCGACCACCAGCGTCGCGCCGGCGGCCAAGGCCGTGCTGGCGATGGTCGCGTTGCCGAAGCCGAACGGGTCGCCGCCGCGCTCGTCGATCGCGACCTCGCGCCCGTCGATCCGGGCGCTGCCCGGGACGTAGGCCGCGAAGTCGGGCACCGGCAGCACCACGACCACGTCGTGGGCGGTGGCGTGACCGGCGTTGCGCACCCGCGCGGAGCAGATGATCTCCTCGCCCGGCTCGGGAACCCGGACCGCTTCGAGCGAGGCGACCGTGTCCGGGTTGTCCAGCACCGGCGCGCTCTGGGCCACCAGCCGAACCTCGTTGGAGCCGATGACGTCCGTCTCGTTGGCGACCAAAGCCGCTTGGATGTCGAAGACGGCGCCGTTCTCGACCGTCGAGGTGAGGACGTAGGCCAGCGCGATGCGCCGCTCGACCCCGGGCGGGACCTCGCCCACGTCGGCGCCGTTGGCGGCCAGCAACCCGGTCTCGCCGCGCACGTCGTCGAGCGCGCGGTCGTCGACCCGGGCGCTGCCGGGGATGTAGCGCAGACCGTCGGGCAGGCTGAAACGGACCCGCAGCCCGGTCGCCGCCGCGCCGCCGAAGTTGTAGAAGGCGAAGGTCGCGCGGATGGTCGTCCCAGGTTCGACCGTTCGGTCGGGAGAAACGACGAGCGTTCGCAACCCTTCGGGTAACGACGGCGCGCCCGGCGCGAAAGCTTCCGTCAGGGTCCGCATCAGTTCCGCCAGCGTTCGGCGATCCCGGACCGCCGACCTCGCTTCCTTTGTGCAGGTTCACCCATGACGACGATCGCCCACCACGCCGACTATCTCTGCGAAGCGCTCGGACGGCTCGGCGCCGAGAGCGCGTTCGAGGTCCTGGGCCGCGCCAAGGGCATCGAGGCGCAGGGCCGGCGGGTGGTCCACATGGAGATCGGCGAGCCCGACTTCGACACCCCCGCGCACATCAAGGAAGCCGGCATCGCGGCGATCCGGGCCAACGACACGCACTACACGCCTTCGGCCGGAATCAGCGAGCTGCGCGACGTGATCGCCGAGTACAACAGCACCTTCCGTGGCCTGAGCCCGGCCTACCGGCGCGAGAACGTGGTCGTCGGCGCGGGCGCGAAGCCGATCATCTGGAACACGCTGGCGGCGATCCTCGACCCCGGCGACGAGCTGATCTACGCCGACCCGGCCTACCCGGCGTACGCCTCGGCGGCCAGCTACCTGGGCGCCAAGCCGATCGCGGTCAACCTGCTCGAGCGCAACGACTGGCGGCTGGACCTCGACGAGCTCGCGGCCAAGGTCGGGCCCAAGACGAAGGTCGTCGTCATCAACTCACCCCACAGCCCGACCGGCGGCGTGCTGCAGCGCTCGGACTTCGAGCGCATCGCCGAGCTGGCCGAAAAGCACGACTTCCTGGTGATGGCCGACGAGATCTACTCGCGCAACCTGTACGGTCCCAAGTTCGAGTCGATCACCCAGGTCGACGGCATGCGCGAGCGCACGATCCTGGTCGGCGGGTTCTCGAAAGCCTACGCGATGACGGGCTGGCGGGTCGGCTACTGCCTCGCGCCCGAGGCCATCGCCGCGACCGTGACGCTGTTCAACAACAACACCTTCTCGTGCGTCTCGGGCTTCGCGCAGCGCGCCGCGATCGCCGCGCTGCAGGGCGACGACGCCCCGGTGCAGCGCATGAACGAGATCTTCCGCGAGCGGCGCGACGTGATCGTGGCCGGCCTCAACGCGCTGCCCGGCGTGTCGTGCACGACGCCCGAGGGCGCGTTCTACGCCTTCCCCAACGTCTCGCAGATCGCCGACGACGACCGCCACCTCGCGCAGTGGCTGCTCGAGACCACCGGCGTCGCCTGCCTGGGCGGCTCGGCCTTCGGCCCGGGCGGCAAAGGCTACCTGCGCTTCTCGTACGCGACCTCGGTCGAAGACATCCGCTGGGGCCTCGACCAGCTCCGCGCAGCGCTCCCGAACTACCCGCGGTAACGGCTCGCCGCCGACACACGGCGCTGATCTCGCTGCGCCGGCGGAGTTCATACCACCGTCATACCAAGGACGCTCCGCGGACATCGCCGGCGCCCATCATCGAGCGATGGCGACGACCGCGGATGAGGTATACGTTGCGCTGAAGGTGCTGCAAGATGCGACGGCATTATCGTTCAAGCTACTCGAGAAAGATCTAGACGATCGCATGAGCGCCGTCGAGAAACGCCTCGAGCGTCGGATCAACGGGATTTCGGACAGGCTGGACGAAGTCGGCGGACCCGACCGTTGAGGAGCGTGGTCTTGTACGAAACCCCAAAGACGATCCGCCCGGATTTGATCGGCAAGACGATCGTCAATATCGTCGACCCGCGCCCCCATGGGGGCGGGCAGATCCCGCCGATGATTGCGATCGGTGAGATCGTCGCGGCGGAAGAGGACTACGCCCGCATGCGCTGGACGAAGACGCAAGACGGAAGACCGGCCTCGAAACTCCTCGACATCATCACCTCGCTCGAGCCCTGCTACGACGAGTACGAGCCGGGTGAGAAGCTCGACGAGTACCTGCCCGGCTACAGCGCGATCGTCGGCACGCCGAACTACGTCCTCAACTCCTACGAACGCCACCGCGCCGCCATGCACGCGCTCGACGAGGGGGCCGCATCACGCCGTACGCCGACCGTCTAGCGGCAACCGACGACTTCGCGTTCGTCGCGGCGCTGCACGCGGCACCGCACGTGTGCCCGTACCTGCCCGACACGCCGACGCACGAGCGCTATCTCGCCGCGCTCGCCGACTCCTCGCGCGAGCAGCGCATCATCGTCGACGGCGACGGCACGCCGGTCGGCTTCTGGCTGCTGACCGTGCACGACGGGTGGCTGGCCGAGCTGCAGCGTATCATCACGCTCGCGCCGCGGCGCGGGGTCGGCGCTTACGCCGTGCGGCGGATGCTGGCGCGCGCGTTCGACGATCTCGGTGCCGCCCGCGCGTACCTTGAGGTGACCGCCGACAACGCGACGGCGCGCGCGCTCTACGAGCGCGAAGGCTTCCGGCTCGAAGGCACGTTTCGCGAAGGCTACCGCGGCGCCGACGGCGCGTCAAGGACCTCTGCGCGTACGGCCTGCTCGCCCGGGACCGGGGCTAAAGCACAGCAATTACAGGAGCAGCGAGTCAACGACTACCCGTGTAGGGTATATGGCCATACAAATGCCGGACGACCACACCATGCTTTCGAAGCTCGTTCACAACATTCTCTGATCACCGCAAAGCCGAAAACGATCACGTAATGATTCTGCGCAGAATAGAGCAGCGGGTGTTCTCTTTTCCCGTTTCTGTCGAGAAGGCTCTAATCTTCAGCACTTCTGCCGCATCTGTATTTGATGTCTATAGGCGCTATGTCGATGAAACATTGACAAACATCTCAGGCGATGCAATGGAAAGCCTAGGGTCAGCATATCAGCGTGTTAGAGACGCTGGTTTCGAGGCACGCAGCCAAGCACTGAACTCATGTAGAAGGGTAATTAAAAGCTCTAGCAGACGCTGTGTTCCCTCCTATAAATGAGCCCATCACCGGAAGCGGTGGAAAGTCGCGAGTATTAACGGATGCCGCATATATCAATCGCCTCTGGCAATTCCTCACCGAGAACGCGGCGAATTCTGCTAGCGGCAATCTAACAAAGGCGAGCGTATATGATTTAGGAAATCGAATTGATGCTGTTAATGCTCTCGGGAATAAAGGAGCCCATGCGCAGGTCTCCGAGTTCGAAGCGTACCAGTGTGTAATTCAGACATATCTGGTCATTGGGGACGTTCTCCGCTTCAAAACCTGATGTATCACTTAACAGAAGTGGCGCGCTGACGCAGCGGCCGCTACACGTCGGCGATGCGCAGCACCGCGCGGACGTCGCGCATGGTCTGGCCGGCGACTTCGCGGGCGCGGGCGCTGCCGTCGCGCAGGATCTCGGCGACGCGGGCGCGGTCGATCGCGGCGCGGCGCTCGCGCACCGGGCGCAGGAACGCGTTGAGCGACTCGGCGAGCTCGGTCTTGCACGCCACGCAGCCCAGCGCGCCGGAGCGGCAGCCTTCCGCGATCTCGGGCACTCGCGCGGCGTTCGAGAGGTGGTGCAGCTCGAACACCGGGCAAATCTCGGGCCGGCCGGGATCGTTGCGCCGGATCTTGAGCGGGTCGGTGACGAACGAGCGCACCTTCTTGAACGTGGCCTGCTCGTCGTCGGCGATGTCGAGCGTGTTGTGGTACGACTTGGACATCTTGCGCCCGTCGCTGCCCGGCAGGGCCGGGAACTCCGACAGCAGCGCCTCGGGCTCGACCAGCGTCGGGCCGCTGGGCGGCGCGTAGAGGTGGTTGAAGCGGCGCACGACCTCGCGCCCGAACTCCAGGTGCGAGAGCTGGTCCTTGCCGACCGGGACGACGTTGCCGCGGAAGACCGCGATGTCGCACAGCTGCAGCAGCGGGTAGCCGAGAAACCCGTAGGTCGCGATCTCCGGCCCGAGCGCTTCGATCTGGTCTTTGTAGGTCGGCACGCGCTGCAGCCACGACACCGGCGTGATCATCGAGAGCAGCGCGTGCAGCTCGCTGATCTCGGGCACCGCGGACTGCAGGAAGAGCGTGCTGCGCGCCGGGTCGATCCCGGCCGCGAGCCAGTCCAGCACCATGTCGTCGCGGCTGTCGCGGATCGCCTGCGGGTCCTCGAAGCCGGTGGTGAACGCGTGCAGGTCCGCGACCTCGAAGTAGGCATCGGTCGTCGCGCTGAGCCGAACCCAGTTCTGCAGCGCGCCGACCAGGTGGCCGAGGTGCAGCTTCCCGGTCGGGCGCATGCCCGACATGAGGCGCGGGCGCGGCGGCGCGGAAATGGGCGGTCGGAGCATCCCCTCAGGTACTCGGCACGGTGAGAGCAAGCCTATTGCGAGCGAAAAACTCCTCGCGGCGTCACGCCGGCGAGTCGCGTGCGCGCGGTCATTGCAGCAGCGCCACGCGCGCGCCGGCGAACGGCACGCCGCGGACGATCGCCTCGCGGACGCGGTGCCGCGCGCGCTCGACCGCTTCGCCCAGCGGCGCGCCGTTGGCCAAGCACGCCGCGATCGTCGTCGCCAGCAGGTCGCCGGTGCCGCGCAGCTGGGCCCCGACGC
>CAXTNU010000242.1:0-3250 GCA_964245595.1 uncultured bacterium
CAGGCGCGCACGTCGCGCAGCACCGCGTCGCGCAGCAGCGGCGCGGCCAAGGAACGCGGGCCGTGCGCGAAGCGCGCGAACGCGTCGTGGAGGCGGTCGGCGCCCGGCGCGCCGCGCACGAATCCCAAGCCGACGTTGGCGCGGCCGCCGCCGAGCGGGAAGATCCAGGCGTACCCCTCGCCGCGCGGCAGGACGTAGAAGCGCATCCGGCCGTCGCGCACGTCGACGCCCTCGGCGTAGGCGCGCAGCGCGATCCCGTGGTGCGCGGGCGGCCGCACCCCGATCGCCCGCGCCACGACCGAGCCCCAGCCGTCCGCGCCGATGACCAGCGGCGCGTCCAGCGTCGTCCCGCCGCTCAAGGCCAGGGTCCCCTCGTGCAACGCGCTGACGCGAGCATGCACGAAAACCGCGCCGGCCGCGCGCGCGGCGCTCACCAGCGATGCGTCGAAGACACTACGCTCGACGACGCGCGCGTCGCGGCGGGCCGGGTCGACCGCCGCGCCCACCGATGCGCCCGACGGCGCGAACAGTGTTGCGCCGCGCAGGCGGTACGCCGACGGCGGAGGCGCGACGCCCAGCTCACCTAGCGCGGCAACGGCGAAGGTGCCGAGCAGGTCGCCGCACGGTTTATCGCGCGGAAACGAGCTCTTGTCGACCAGCGCAACGTGCCGCCCGCGCCGCGCGAGCACGAGCGCTGCTGCCGCGCCAGCCGGCCCCGCGCCGACGATGACTGCGTCGTAGGCGAGCAAACCGACAGTTAGCCCTTGTCTCGAGGGCAGCATACCGGCGACGCGGCCCGCTGGGCCCTGCAAGAATTCCGACAGCGACAGATTTCGGTCATCCGGTGCCGGTCCCACATGTTATTTCTACAGTCTGTCAACAATTAATCCATAGCACAGGGTTTCGCGCACGGGCATGAAGCGGTTTCTCCAAGAAACGTGACCGAACGTCCTCGGGTGCAACTTCCCCGGTAAAAATCCAACGGTGGATGGTACGGCTCGTCTCGTGCTCAGGATCAGGCCGACGCAGCGGATTCGGAGGGATATCTGCTGCTACGAGACGGCGCCAAGGAGCAGTGATACGGTAGACTTCGCGTATACGGTCGCCGGCAAGCGAGAACGCATATTCAACATCACGGTGGTCATGCGGCTGCATGACCCAATATCCCCGTGTGCGCTCGTAGAGTTGGTCTGCGCTGAGACCCGCCTCGAACTGGTACGTAATACGCAACACGACTGCGCGCACGTCGATCTCGATGTCCGGTTCGATGCCTGGCTCAGTCTGCATGGCGACGCCTTCGTAGAAAGTCACCGTTCATCATCTTATGGATTGGATCGTTCGCGAACCCTATGGGGGCCCGCCTGTGGCAGACTGCACCTGGCAAGGTATCTGCGTTACGTCACCGAGGAAGCCGCGGTGCGGACCAGCGGCCGTTCGTCGATCGGGAACTGGATCAGGAAGGCGAACGCCGCGAGCGCCAGCGAGATGACCCACATCAGGTCGTAGCTGCCGGTGCGGTCGAGCACGACGCCGCCTAGCCAGGCGCCGAAGAACGCGCCGACCTGGTGGACGAGGAACG
Organism: uncultured bacterium; assembly: GCA_964245595.1. GTDB lineage: Bacteria > Vulcanimicrobiota > Vulcanimicrobiia > Vulcanimicrobiales > Vulcanimicrobiaceae > Vulcanimicrobium. The sequence goes on from CAXTNU010000242.1 coordinate 1,580, forward strand.
TCACGCCGAACAGCGTCGAGACCCACTGCAGCCCGAACTTCTCGGCGATCACGCCGCTGGTCGGCGCGACGGTCGAGAGCCAGAGCAGTCCCATCGCCGAGGAGAACACGAGCACGGTGAGCGGCGTGACCGGGAGCAGCGCGAACAGCCCGATCGCGGCGAAGCGCAGCCCGTAGATCGCCGAGAGGACGTAGCGCTTGGGGTAGCGGTCGGCGAGCCGGCCGCTGGCGAAGCTGCCGACGATGTTGAACGCGCCGACGATCGCCAGCGCCGCGGCGCCGATGCCGGGCGACAATCCGGCCCGCGCGACGATCGCCGGCAGGTGCGTCTGGAAGAACGCGATGTGGAAGCCGCAGACGAAGAAGCCGGCCGAGAGCAGCAGGTAGCTGGGCACGCTGAACGCCTCGCGCAGCGCCGCGCCCAGCGAGAGCTGCGGGCCGGCGGTCGTGCCGCGCGGCGGATCGCGCAGCACGAAGGCCAGCGGCGCGATGCCGACCCCGATCAGCGCGAGCACGATCAGGGTCGGGAACCAGCCCACCCCGTGGATCGCGATCTGGGCGAAGGGCGGGTAGAACAACTGGCCGAGCGATCCGCCCGCGCCGAGCACGCCGAACGCGGCGCTGCGCCGCTCCGGCGGCACGAGCCCCGCGACCGGGCCGATCAGCACCCCGAACGAGGTCGCCGCCAGGCCCAGGCCGAGCAGCGCGCCGCCGCCCCAGGCGAACAGCACTGGGCTCGAGCTCGTCGCGACGATGAGCAGTCCCAGCGCGAAGCACAGCCCGCCGGCGGCCACGGTGAGCCGCGCGCCAAACCGGTCGGCGACCGCGCCCGTGAACGGCTGCGCCAGCCCCCAGACGAGGTTCTGCAGCGCGAAGGCCAGCGCGAAGGTGCCGGCCGACCAGCCGCGCGCCGACTCGAGCGGGACGATGAACAGCCCCAGGCACTGGCGCACGCCGTAGCCGACCGAGAGCGCGATACAGGCGGCCAAGAGGACGCCGAGACCAGGACGCAGGCGCATGAACGGTGTATCTACACGGTAGTGCTCACTTCCTCTGACACGCCGCCCGCGTACCCCGACGGCCGCTGCGTCGCCGGCGCCCTGCGCCGAGCGAGCCGCGCGATCACGCGCCACTACGACGAGCACCTCGCGGCCTCGGGGCTGACGATCGCGCGCTACTCGCTGCTGAGCACGCTGGCGGCGCTGGGCGAGCCGACGCTGAGCGCCTTCGGGCGCGATCTGGCGATGGAGCGCACGACGCTGCTGCGCAACCTCAAGCCGCTGGTCGACGACGGGCTCGTCGCGATCGCGCCGGCCCGCGCGGGGCGCGCCAACGTCGCCCGGCTGACCGTGCGCGGGACCAAGGCGCTGGAACGGGCGCGGCCGTACTGGCGCGCCGCGCAGCAATCGCTGAGCGAGCGGGTCGACCGCGCGGACGTCGAGCACGTCCTCGCGGTCGCCGCCGCGCTCAGCTCGTAGCGCGCGCCCGAGCGGCGATCCGGGGCCGGGCTCGAGACGGTCTGCTGGGTGCCGGCGCCGGCCGGCGCCGCGCCGGTGCTCGACCACGCTGCTCGAAGTCAGCGCCGAGGTCGTCTGCGGATCGATCAGCGCTAGGGTGGCATCTTGCGCGCACCGTTTTCCAGGCGCGTCAGCTTCCGCCGATCTCGGCCGGC
>CAXTNU010000242.1:3260-6393 GCA_964245595.1 uncultured bacterium
CCGACGAGCTGCTCGAATGCGGCCCAAGCGAACGGGAGCTGCGGCTGTAACCCGTAGCCCAGCGGCACGAACGCGTCGACGTGCGTCCCGCCTTTGACGAGGTACTGCCAGTGGTTCGCGCCGCGGCCTTGCGCGACGACCGCGTCCAGATACGGCTTGGCGTTGTTCTGCGGCGTGACGAACACGTCGGCGTCGCCCGCGATCGAGACCAGCGGCTTGCCGATCGCGCCGCCGTGCGCGAAGGCGCGGATCGCGTCGCGCGCGCGAGCCGAAGGCGCGTACGCCGCCCGCGCCGAGGGCGAGCGCAAACCGCTGCCGCGGCAGGTGCCGGGCAGCCGGACGGGGTTCTGCTCGCTGGGCGTGCAGCCGTCGCCGGCGAGCCCGGACATGGCGTCGGGATCGATCAGCAGCGCGTACGCGAACAGGGTCAGGTCGGCGTAGAACGACGGCTGGCCGGCGTAGTACTCGAACCACAGCGAGGGGTGTGGATCGGCTTGGCGGCGGTCGTCGGGAAAGCCGGCGTTCGCGATCGAGCCCGCCGCCGTCTGGTCGGTGAAGGCGCTGGCGACGTAGGCCGGCATGACGCGCAAGAACGGCGGCAGGTAGTCGAGCAGGCTGCGCTGCGGCGACCAGAACACGCCCGACCAGTCGACGCCGCCGTCCACCAGGTCCGGCCGGCGTTCGAGCAGCGAGCGCACCTGCGCGCCCCCGTTCGAGAGCCCCACCGCGTAGGTGCGGGCCGGTGCGTGCGGCAGCACGCCCTTGGCGAAGACGGTCAGGGCCGCGAAGTCGTCGTTCCAGCTCGCGATCCCGACCTTGGCCGGCACCAGTGCGCCCAGCCGGTAGCCCAGCTTCCTGGTCTCGAGCTGCGCGAGGTCGAAGGGGATCGGGTAGATGCGGTCCGGCGCCGGGGTGGCGGCGATCGGCTCGGCAACCGCGTTGTACGGGATGCCCTTGTTGCTCGTCGCGAACGCGTAGCCGCGGGCGAGCAGGTAGTCGCCCCAGATCGCGTCGTTGGCGTACTCGCTGCGAAAGGCCGGCGTCCCGGCGACGACCAGGTTGCCGTTCCAAGCGTCCGGGGCGCGGACCAGCCAGCGGGCGTCCCCTCGACCGCCCGCGATCTGGCGGCCGGGGATCGGCGCGGTCGCGGTCGACGGCGTGCCCGCGACGACCAGCGCCTTGGCGTCGGCGACCGGGTCGAAGCCGGGCCGGGCGGCCGGAGTCGGCGCCATTCCGAAGCGCAGGTCGGCGATGGGCCCGCTGACCGCCGACGCCGGTGCGGCGGGAACGGCCGGTGCCGGGGGTGGAGTCACCTGAGCGGACGCGGGCAGCGAGCCGGTCAGGACGCCGGCGCCGAGGGCGGCGGCGGTGCCGCTCAGGAAGGGTCCGCGTCGCATCATCGGCGCTCCCTTTCCGCCCACCCGGTCGCCTCCTCCGCCCCCCGGCTGCGGAAAGGGTTTGACGTAGGCGACCCGGATCGGGTAAACTCGGTCGTCGGACGGGCACGTAGCTCAGTGGGAGAGCACCACATTGACACTGTGGGGGTCAGAAGTTCAATCCTTCTCGTGCCCACCACGTCCGAGACCCCGTGAGGACCGGAAACCGGTAACCGCGGGGTTTCTTCTTTGGAACATCTGAACCGGAAGCCCGCGCCCAACCACGATGTCTACCTAAACTCACCGGAGCGGAGCTCACTGGCGACATGCTGGGTCCCAGTGTTGACATAACAGAGGCTCGATGCAATACTACTTTCATTCTCACGCGCACATGAGAATGATGACCCGGATGGCTCCGGTAGGAATCGGTGAGAGCGATGTACTCGGTGTGATCGCCGCTCCCCAAAAGGGTCCTGAGCTAGCGGATTTCGGCCGGGTGAACGTACGGGGACATGGAGCAAACGGCGTCCGCATCGAGTCACGTATCACCCGGCAACCGGAGAAATCCGAACAGTCGCCATCGCCGATGGCGAGATTGGAACCATGATACGACCCATTGCCGTCGAGGTTCGCGAGGGGGCGGGCTACATCCGATACCGGACCGATGACCCCGTGGCTACACTCGACTTGACGGAGTCATGTTCTGTCGCAGTGGACGTGAACACGGCTAAGGAAATCGTAGGAATCGAGATTCTAGACGTCGCCGCTCCTGAGCAGGTCGAAATTGCACGTCGATATGCTACTGATCACGACCTGGCATTTCCACGTGACCTTGCTGGTGTTCTCGTTCCGGCATGACTCCTGAGCGCCGCGCATATCTTACCGCGAAAAAGCGGGAGTCGCGGGAGAAGGCACGAGCCGAGGCTCGCTGCATTATCTGTACCCGCAATGAGGTGCCCGCAGGCCTCGTTACATGCGAGCATTGCCGGCATGTTGTGACAGAAGCACGGCGAGCAAAGGCAGTTCCACAGCCCGTTGCGTAGGAGCCGTCGTTGCGTTTCTTCATTTCGGCCGGCGCGCGATGATGGTTTTGTGGCGCGGGTTGGCGAGGATCTCGCCGGCTTCGTGCCAGGGCACGATGCGGTCGGTGAAGCGTTCGGGGTGGATGCGGCCTTGGGCGGCGAGGGCGATCACCGGCTCGAGGTGGGCGCGCGAGTTGATCCGGCCGGTGCGCAAGGTGATCGGGTCGAGGTACATCTCCAGCAGCGGCAGTTGGTGCAGGTTGTCCCAGAAGATCACGGTGTTGGTGCAGACGCCGTTGGACGCGGTGGAGCGAATCGCGGTCGCCAGGCCCTCCGCGGTGCCGCAGTTGACGGTGATCGGGAACTCGCCCGCGATCTTCGCGGGGTAGCCGTCCGCCGCGTCGACGGTCGTCGCGCCGGCGGCGCGGGCCAGCGCGAGCCGGTCGGGGTCGTGGTCGACGTACGTCACCGCCTCGCTCCCCAGCGCCAGGGCCATGTCCAGCGTGTAGAGCCCGATCGAGCCGTAGTGGCCGCCGACGATCAGCACCGGCGCGCCCGGCCGCGCGGCGAGCGGGGCCGCGACGTTGCGATGGCCGTCGGCGATGTTGTCGCTCGCCGAGGCCACGGCGAGCGGGTCGAGCCCGGCCGGAATGCGCACGCAGATCGCGTCCGCATAGGGCACGCGGACCAGATCGCTGAGCGCGCCGCCCCACGCGCCGCGCGCCTCGCCCAGGC
>CAXTNU010000243.1:0-677 GCA_964245595.1 uncultured bacterium
CGCCGCGTCGTGCTCGAACGCGGCCACGCCGAGCCCGCGCGCGAGCAAGCGCTCGAACAGGTGCGGCACGCCGATCGACTCGTCCGGCGCGATCGCGCGGATCGCCGCGCGCGACAGGACGTACGTACCGCTGCTGACGCGCACGCGTCGGGTGGAGCGGTACGCGGAAAAGCCCACCCGGCCGTCGCGAACCTCGAGCACGCCGAACGGGATCGGGCAGGGTTCGACGTGCGAAGCGATGGTGAGCGCGGCGCCGCAGCGCCGGTGGTGAGTGACCAGCGCGGCCAGATCGAGCGCGGTCAGGTTGTCGACGTTCACTACCAGCAGCGCGTCGGCGGCGTCGGCCAGGATCGCGCGGGCCGCGCCGATGGTGCCCAGCGGCGTGTCCTCGACGACGCAGCGCAGCTCGCCGCCCGCGGCCTGCGCCAGCGGGATGAGGTCCTCGCGAACGTGGGCCAGGAGCGCCGTCTCCGCCGCGCCAACCGCGATCGCGGCGAAACGGAAGCCGCGTGCGAGCAGCGCACGGAGGTTCCACTCCGCGAGCGTGCTGCCCGCGAGCGCGATCAGGGCTTTATGGGTCGGATCGCCGCGCGCTCGCATGCGCGCCGACCGGCCGCCGGCCATGATGATCGCCTCGATCACACGCTCAGTCTAACCGAACCTGCGGCCCGCCGCGC
>CAXTNU010000243.1:687-6389 GCA_964245595.1 uncultured bacterium
CCCCCGCCTCCCCCCCCCCCCGCCCCCCCGCCCCGGCCCCCCCCCCCGGCGGGGCGGCCCGAACGACCTCGCTCAACCGCCGACCGGGGCCGCGGCCGTCACGGCAGGTCCGGGTCGCCGGTCGCGGCGCTCGGATCGCGGGGCGTCCACGCGTACGGCGGCGGGCACCCGCTGCGGCCGTTGTTCGAATAGGTGTAGTACCCGGCCGACGCGCCGTTGTGGAGGAGCTGGTAGTAGTCGATCTCGATCGTGTACTGGAAGCCGTGCGGACCGCAGACGCCCGGGTCCTGTTCCTGGCTCACCAGCGCGAGGCAGTAGCCGTAACTGTCCGGCGTGCACGTGCTGCTGACGTGGCGGGCGACGCCGTTGGGGGCCGTCTGCGGCACGGCCTGCGCGGGCGACGAGCCGCCGCTGCCGCCGCAGCCGGCCAGGGCGAACGCAGCGGCCACCACGGCCGCCGCGCGCGGAACGAATCGATTCATGATGCACCTTCTCATCTGATGAAAACGGTGGTGAGAATTGCGCGCGGCGAGCGCGCGGCTAGGGCAGGTTCGGGTCGCCGGTCGCCTGCGAGGGATCTTGCGGGTCCCACGTCGTGTCGGTGCCGTCGCACGTCGTGCGGACATTTTTGGTGTACTGACCGCTGTCGGTCGACCCGTGGTACAGCTCGTACGTCGTCGTTTGCGTGGACGTGCGCAGAGCGAAGCCGTCACTGGTGTAACAGTAATAGTGGTAGTACGTATTGGAGCCGGTGTACGCCAGGCAGTAGCCGTAACTGTCCGGCGTGCACGTGCTGCTCGTGTGGCGAGCGGCGCCGCTCGCCGTCTGCGGCGCCTGGGCGGTGGTCGGCAAGGTGCCGGAGCCACCGCCGCCGCAGGCGCTCAGCGCGAGCGCGGTGACCACGGCAGAGAACGCGGTTCGAAACGATCGATTCACGATACACACCCTCCGGATCGAGATCGCAGTCCGATCTCAGCGATGGCCTTCACCAGGGTTGCCGCGACGCCTCCGGCCGAGCGCGTGACGTCGCCGCCGGGGTCAAGGCAGGTTCGGGTCGCCGGTCGCCGCGCGCGGGTCCTGCGGCGTCCAGATCAGCGCCGGCGGACAGCCCGGTCCGCCGCCGTCGGCGTTCGAGTCGTCGTACTCGCCCTGATCGGCGCCGTTGTGGTAGAGCTCGTAGACGTAGGTCTTCTGCTGGTACATCAGGACTTGCTGGTTGACGCGGCACTCGCCGGTCGGCCCGTTGAACGAGCGCACCAGCTTGAGGCAGTAGCCGTAGCTGTCCGGCGTGCAGGTGCTGCTGACGTGGCGGGCGTTGGTGTTCGGAGCCTGCAGCTGCTGCGTCGCGGGCAGCGAGCCGGCGCCGCCGCCGCACGCGCTCAGCGCCAATGCCGCGACCGCCGCGCCGAACGGCGTTCGAAACGAACGAGTCATGATGACACCCTCTCAGTCCGAGACTGTACGACCGGTCTCGGACGGAGCGCCTTCCGCCGTGGAGCAGGGCGTGCCTCCCATCCCGGCTTGTGACGGCACCCACGATTCGCCGCCGGAGCCGGTCAGGCGTTGGGGTACACGATCGCGCCGCCGGTGGGAGGGTAGCCGCCGGTTCCGCCCGTGGCCAACTGCACGCGCAGCTGCTTGACCTCGCGCTCGACCGGCCACTCGGTGAAGATCAGCATCAGCAGGATCACCAGACCGCCGATGCCGGGGATCAGCAGCAGCAGCGACAGCCACGGGTTGTAGCCGGTCTTCTTGAGGATGACGTAGTAGGCGGCGATCGAGAGGGCGAACACGACCAGGCCGAAGAGCAGAAATGCGCCGCTCATGGCGGCGATCGCGGCGGTCGGGTCGGGCGTCCTGGCAGTTTGCGCGAGCACGTTCATAGAGCTCGCTTCGCCCAACCGAGCGAGCGTACCCCTGAACTTCGTTACGAATGGGTGTGGTTTCGACATTTGGCTCACGCGACGCAAGGGCTTTGCGCTCAATGTCCTAAAGTCGCTGAACGGCTAGGAGGCCACTTGTCGATGTCCACAGCCGTATCGGGCACCCCCGCGGTCCGCGACGTCAGCGTCTTCGGTGACGCCATCGCGTACTTCAACGAGGCGGCGGAACTGCTCAATCTCGATCCGGGGATGCGCGCGATCCTCACCAAGCCGTCCCGCCAGATCATCTTCTCGATCCCGTTCATGCGCGACAAAGGTGGGATCGAAGTCTTCACCGGCTACCGCGTGATGTACAACTTCGCGCGCGGGCCGTCGAAGGGTGGCATCCGCTTCCATCCCGGCGTGACGCTGGACGAGGTCACCGCGCTGGCCTTCTGGATGACCTGGAAGTGCGCCGTGGTCGACCTGCCCTTCGGCGGCGCCAAGGGCGGCGTGACCTGCGATCCCAAGACGCTCTCGACGAACGAGATCGAGCGGATCACGCGCCGCTACGCGGCCGAGCTGGTCGAGGTGATCGGACCCGACAAAGACGTGCCCGCGCCCGACGTCAACACCACCCCGCAGCACATGGCCTGGATCATGGACACCTACTCGATGCACGTGCGCCAGAACGTGCCCGGCGTCGTCACCGGCAAGCCGGTCGAGATCGGCGGCTCGCGCGGGCGGGTCGAGGCGACCGGGCGCGGCGTCTCGATCGTCGCGCTCGACGAGATGGCGCGCCTGGGGATCGAGCCCAAGGGCGCCAAGGTCGTCATCCAGGGCTTCGGCAACGTCGGCGGGATCGCCGCGAAGATGTTCGCCGACGCCGGCTGCAGCGTGATCGGCATCAGCGACGTCACCGGCGCCTACGTCAACGAGAACGGGCTGGACATCGACAACGCGACCGCATTCGCCCAGGAGCACGGTTCGCTCGAGGGCTTCCGCGGCGGCGACCGGATGTCGAACCAGGCCATGCTCGAAGTGCCCTGCGACGTGCTCGTGCCGGCGGCGCTCGAAAAAGTGCTCACCGTCGACAACGCCTCGCGGGTCAAGGCCAAGCTGATCGTGGAAGGCTCGAACGGACCGACCACGCCCGAGGCGGACCACATCTTCGCCCGCAACGGGATCGTCGTCATTCCCGACATCGTCGCCAACGCCGGCGGCGTGACCGTGTCGTACTTCGAGTGGGTTCAGGACCGCCAGGGCTTCTTCTGGAAAGAGAAAGAGGTCAACGAGCGGCTGCGGGACCAGCTCATCGACAACTTCACGGCGCTGCGGGAGATCGCGCAGCAGCGCGGCATCACGTACCGGACCGCGGCGTACATGATCGCGATCGACCGGGTCGTGAAGAGCATGAACCTGCGCGGGACGTACGCGTAGGGTTGCTGCGTCGTAGTCGCGGGAGCGACGCGCGGCGACGGCGGGCACGCGGCCCCGGACATCGTGTCCGGGGCCGCTCTCGTTCGCTTCGCTCTCGCGCATCCTGCGCTGCGCTCGCTCTCGACGGCCCGCCGTCGCCGCGCGTCGCTCCCGCGACATGGGCGTGATTTGGGTTGGGTGCGCGGTTGGAGCGTTAGACTCGGCGGTCGAGCTCTTGGACTTCGGAGGGTTTGCTCGGGGGGACGACTTGTTCCATCGTCGCTTCTTGGGTTTCGCCGCCGGCGGCTTCCCAGGCGGCGTAGCCGCCTTGCAGGATGCGGACGTCTTTGAAGCCGTCCTTTTCGAAGCGGGCGGCGATCTGCTGGGTGTCGTCGCTCTTGCCGTGTTCGTCGTAGAGCACGACCGGGAGCTCCGGGGCGATCGGCAGCGCCAGGTGGCTGGGGGTCAGCAGGTCATGCGGGCGGTAACGGATCGCGCCGCGGATCTCGGCCTTGCCCTGGTGGTGGCCTACGTTGATGATCGTGGCGCCGTTCTGGCCCAGCGCGCGTAGTTCTTCGACCGTCGTCTCCATCGTGGGTACTCTACCCGGAGCATGCGGGAACCGAACGAGCGGATCGTCCTGGTCACCGGCGCCAACCGCGGCATCGGGCGGGCGATCGCTCGCCGTTTCTTGGCTGCGGGGGATACGGTGGTCGCGACGGTGCGCAGCGCCGGCGGCGAGCGGGAATTGCGTGAGGTGTTGGAGGGTGAGGCGGGCGCGAAAGGCTCGCGGCTGCTGGTGGAGCGGTGTGACGTTCGCGAGCGGGCGCAGGTCGAGCGGCTGGCGGAGCGGGTGCGGGAGCGGTTCGGACGGGTGGACGTGCTGGTCAACAACGCGGCGGTGTTCGAGGAGCGGGACTTCGCGCTGCGCGCGGACGAGCTCGATCCCGAGCTGCTGCGGCGCACGCTCGACGTCAACGTCGTGGGGACGGCCACGGTGTGCGTGGCGATTCTGCCGCTGCTGCCGCGCGGGGGGCGGGTGGTCAACTTGTCGAGCGATCTGGGGCAGTTCGGCAAGCCGGGCGGGATGACGGCGACGATGGTCGCGTACGCGCTGAGCAAGGCGGCCGTGAACGCGTACACGTCGGCCCTGGCGAACGCGGTGCGCTCGCGCGGGATTCTGGTCGACAGCCTGCACCCGGGCTGGGTGCGGACGGCGATGGGCGGGCCGAACGCGCCGCTCGCGCCCGAGGACGGGGCGGAGGCGGTGTACCGGCTCGCCACCCGGGCGGTGGGCGAGAGCGGGCGTTTCTGGCGGGACGGAGCACCCGCGCCCTGGTAGCAGGACGCATGCATTCCATCGTCCGCGCCGTCGCGCTCGGCACGGCGTTCGCGTTCGTCGCCGCGGCAGCGCCCGCGCTTGCCGCCGATTCGCCGCCGCTCGGGCTCGCCGCTGATTCGCCGTCGCCGGCGGGCGCTGCGTCGGGGCCGCTCGCGGTGACGCCGATCCCGTTCGCGCAGCGCACGCTGCCCAACGGCTTGCGGGTCGTGCTGGCGGAGGACCATCGCACGCCGACGGTCGCGATCGACGTCGGGTACGACGTCGGGGGGAAGAGCGATCCGCCCGGGCGCTCGGGCTTCGCGCACCTGTTCGAGCACTTGATGTTCAAGGGCACCTCGAACACCCAGCCCGAGTCGTGGGACCGGCTGACCGAGGACGTCGGCGGCTCGAACAACGCCTACACCTCCTACGACATCACCAACTACTACGAGACGGTGCCGGCGAACCACCTCGAGCGGCTGCTCTGGGCCGAGGCGGACCGGATGGCGAACCTGACCGTGGACGAAGCGAACTTCGTCACCGAGCGGAAAGTGGTGATCGGCGAGTACGACCAGCGCGTGCTCGCCAGCCCGTACGGGATGGTGTTCCAGCTCTTCAACCAGGCGTATGCGGTGCACCCGTACCGGCGCGGTGTCATCGGCGATCCCGAACAGCTCGACGCGGCCTCGCTGGCCGACGTGCGCGCGTTCCACACCACGTTCTACCGGCCCGACAACGCGGTGCTGGTGATCGCGGGCGACTTCGATCCGGCCCAGGCGAACGGGTGGGTCGACCGCTACTTCGGGCCGCTGCGCCGGCCCGCCGCGGCGATTCCGCGCGTGACGGCGGTCGAGCCGGCGCAGACGCAGCCGCGCCGGGTGCGCTACGTCAGCAAGAGCGCGCCGCTGCCCGGTGCGCTGATCGCGTACCACGTTCCGGCGGCGCGCTCGGCGGAAACGCCGGTGCTGTCCATCATCGACGCGCTGCTCGCGAACGGGGCGAGCGCGCGGCTGCGCACCGTGCTGGTCGACCGCGACCGCGTCGCGTCGCAGGTCTCGGTGATCTCCGACGAGCGCCAGCAGCCCGGGCTGTTCGCGCTG
>CAXTNU010000244.1:0-6381 GCA_964245595.1 uncultured bacterium
GCGCTACTACGCGCGCTACCGCAAGGCGGCCGACGCGCTGCCGCACCTCGAACGGCGGCGCGAGGCGCTCGTCGGGCGCGCCGAGGCGCTCGAAGTGCTGGCGTTCGAAGCGGAGCGCGCCGAGCCGGCCACCCTGCTCGAGCTCGAGACCGCGCTCGACGAGTTGGAAGGCCGCCCGCCGCAGCGCACGCCCTCGCCGCTGCGCCCGCGTGCGCCGCTGCGGGTCGAGTGTCCGTCGGGGGCGCGCATCTACGTCGGCCGCTCGCCGCGCGAGAACGTCGAGGTGACGTTCCGCATCGCACGGCCCGACGATCTGTGGTTCCACGCCCGCGGCATCCCCGGCTCGCACGTCGTGCTGCAGACGCCGCCCGGCGGCGAGCCCGCCGACGACGACCTCACCGCCGCCGCGGATTTAGCCGCGACGCATTCCAAAGCGAAGAGCGCGCCGCGGGTCGAGATCGACTACACCGAGCGCAAGTACGTCCGCAAGCAGCGTGATGCGGGCCCGGGGCTGGTCTGGTACACCAACGCGCGGACGCGCGTCGGGCGACCAGGCGGTTAGGTCTGCGGCACCGCCGCGGGCGGAGTTGGCGGCATTCGATTCGGCGGCGTTGCCGACTGCGTTGCTAGCGGAGCCGGTTGGGGCAGGCCCGGAATGACGCGCTGATAACACGGTACCAAGCTCTTCTGGAGGATGACCGTGTTGGGAAGCCGTTTCCCAGGCTCCACGGCGCTGTCGATCTGGATGACATGAATCGTATCGGAGGTCTCGGCGACGACGTAGTAATACTTGGTCTGTTTTTTACCGACGCTCGGCGGAGTGGGTGTCGGAGGAGCGAAGCAGCGCCCGGCGTCGGACGCTGCGGATTGGGGCAATACGATCTGCTGGTAGTTCGCCGTTTCATCGACCCCGAACCGCAGGCCCAGAAAGTCCACCGCCTCCGCTTGGCCGGTGATGAAACTGTAGTACGCCAGAGACCCGAGGAAGGCGCATACGATGTAGCCCGTCACCAAGCCTTCGTTGACCCACGGCGCGTTGCGGCGCTTCAATTCGGTTCTCAGGAACATGAGGATGATGGTGGCTAGCACGAGCCAGCCATAGATCTGCCAGTGTCCTTGCACCGATTGCAGTGAATCGACGGCGAGCTGCGTCGGTTTCTCATCACCGAGCTCCATGTTGAGCCCGAGTCTCTGCATGTAACCGAACTTGTGCGTGAAGCCGATGATGGCGCCGACCGTGAGAAGAAATACCGCAAGGTTGTGCGGCGTATCGAGCAGCGAACCGCTGCTCTTAGGTACTTCCGGCGTCTTTCCGGGCACAGGCTTGGGGTGCTGGTGGACGCGCGTCTTCACCACGCTCATGAGTCATCCCTTAGGACGTACGTGTCTTGCCGGCCAGGCAAAATGCGGTACTGCGTTTCTTTTCGCCTACCGTCTTTGGTAAAGTACCGAATGTACAAGCCGTACCCGGTCGTGCTCGTGCCGATGGTCAACGAATAAAAGCCCGCGCTGTTCGTCGTGGTCGCCGCCCATTGCTTGCCGTTGCTAACGAGTACGGTGTCGCCAGCTTGTACGGACGGCTTGCCAGCGGCACCGGCGTGAAGGATGGTACCCCAGACCTGTTCCGCCGACGCGATGCCGCCGACGGCGAGAAAGGCACCGAGAGCGGCAATCGCGGTGCGCCCGAATATGGTCATGTTCGATCGTGTCCATTGGAAGCTGTAGCAACTAGAGAGCTGGCCGGCTCGTGGAGCCACCGTCTCCCTTCCACTTCCAGCGTACGCTGAGGAGCGTCCGAAAAACGTCCGAAGGACGGACTAATCGCCCTTCCTCCGATGTCGTGAAGGCGGTGCCCGTCTTCTTCTTCCGGCGTCGTGAAAAACTGTGCAGCGCCTGGACCGAAGGGCGCGAAGTACGCACCGGTGAGCGGCGCCGGGCATCTCCTTTGCCGCGACTCCCGAAGCGAGGCCCTTTTGATGATTTCAAGAAGTCGAGCGCTCCCCGTTGTCGTCGCCGTAGCCGCGTCGGCATGCTGCGTCTCCAGCTGGTCCCGGACTGCGGTTCCGGCCGTCGGCGCAACCGCGACCGCTCGGTCATCCGCCGCCGACGCGCAAACGCGTAGAGCCGTGGACGCGGCCAGCGCCTTCCTCGCCACGCTGAGCGACACCCAGCGGAAAGCAGTGCTGTTCGCGTTCACCGACTCGGCGCAGCGCGTTCGCTGGTCGAACTTTCCCGACGGCGCCGCATCGCGATCGGGCGTGCGCTGGGGCGACCTGAACGGGACGCAGCGCGCCGCCCTCATGAAGCTGCTCGGCACGGTCCTGAGCCCCACAGGGGTCACGATGGCGCGGGAACAGATGGACGCCGACGACGTGTTGAAGGAGTCTCCCGCCGGTGCCGGACCGCCGGGGCCGTCTTCCGGAGGCCCGCCCGGCGGCCGGCCGCCGGTCAATTTCGGGAGCGCGTACTACTACGTGTCGTTCGTCGGCACGCCGTCGGCCAGCTCTCCCTGGATGCTCCAGTTCGGCGGTCACCATTTGGCGCTCAATGCGACGGTGGTGGGACCGAACATCACGCTCTCTCCCAGCCTCACGGGCGGCGAACCCTTGAAGTATACGAAAGACGGTCGGGCCGTCTATATCGTCAAGGACGAAGTAAGTCGGGCGACGGCTCTGTTGGGCGGTCTCACGGCCGCGCAGCGGCACAGGGCCGTCATCAGCACGCAGCGCATCGACCTCGTCCTCGGGCCCGGACACGACGGACAGGTGCTGCAGCCCGAGGGGCTCCCGGGCAGCGCGATGACCGGCGCGCAGAAAGCCCGCTTTCTTGCGCTCGTCGAGGCTCGGCTCGGCATGCTGAACGCCGACGATCTGCGCCCGGCGCTGGCCGACATACGGAAGAACCTCGACCGGACGTACTTCGCCTGGTGGGGTTCCACCACCCGGCTCGGCGCCGCGTATTACCGCGTGACGGGCCCCACGGTGCTGATCGAGTATGCCCCGCAGGACACCGACGGTGACGCCACCGAGCATGCGCACAACATGTATCGCAATCCCAAGAACGAGTACGGCGCGGCGTGGACCTCGCTCAAGTGAGACATTGAGGTGGGCAGCGTTCGCGTGGCTGCTGCTCGTTCTGGTTCCGAGTCGGGTGGCGGCGCATCCGGTCGATGAGGTCGCTCAGGGCGCATACATTACGCTCGCTCCGGGCGAGGTCCGCATCGAGCTCGACATCACTCCCGGCCCGGCGGTAGCCGGTGCGCTCCTGCGTTCCTTGGACACCAACGCCGATCGGCGCGTCACCGACGAGGAAGCGAGAGCGTACGCGGAACGCGTGCTGAAGCAATCCACGCTCACGCTCGACGGCGTGGCGGTATCGTGGACGATGAAGCGCGTACGCGTGCCGCCCTACGCGAACCTCGAGCAGCAAGGCGACACGCTGAAGATCTACGGTCTTGCCAAACGCGCCGACCGCGCAGGGGTGCACTCGCTGACATATCAGAATCGCTACGCGCCGGCGCAGGGCTGGTGCATTGCCAACGTCTTCCTGGCGCCGGACGCGCACCGGCGGTACGAGGTCTCCGCCCAAGAGCACAGCGACGACGGGCGGCTGCTCACCGTACGGTACACGATGGCACGCCTATGAGCGCGGCGGTCGGCGAGGGCGCCGGCGCTATTCTTCGGGTGTCGTGAACTCGAACAGCGCCTGTACCGAGGGCACGAAATGATACGCGCCCGTGAGCGGCGTGCTGTAGCGGGTGAGCGCGTCGCGCGGTCCGCCGCCGGCTCCAGCCATCTGCTCGAGGCATCGTGTGCGCGCCGTCCTCGATCAGCGCGATCGACGGCGCCTCGTACGGTGGCCGCTACCGGGCGGCGAGGTCCAGCCGCTCGAAGCGACAGTTGGCGGGCGACCAGTAGGCCTCGAACGGGCTCCGGCGAGCCTTCGCGAGCGCGTCGGCCCGTGCGCGCAGCGCCCGCGCGGGCGCGCGCCGGCCGCGCTCGGCGAGGACGTCGGCCAGCGTGTCGAGCAGCATCGCCTCGCTCGGGTGGACGTTCACCGCCGTACGCAAGTCGCGCTCGGCGGCGGCCAGGTCACCGCTCTTGCGCTCGGCGACGCCGCGCCCGAAGTACGCGTACACCGCCTTGTCGTTCTGCCGGATGGCGTCGCCGTAGAAAGACTGTGCCAGCTCGTCGTCGCCCAGCTCGTGCGCCGCGTTGGCCTGGTCGAGGAGCTCTTCGTCGGTGTAGCCGTGGACGTGCGTCGTGCGCGCGAAGGCGGCCGTCGCCTGCGGCTCGGTCTTCGCGTCTCTGAGCGCCAGGCCCAGCGTGTAGTTGCCCTTGATCCGCAGCGGGTCGATGCGCAGCGCTTCCTCCAGCACGCGGATCGCGTCGGCCGTGCGATGGCGGTCGCGCAGCCAGCGGCCGTGGACCACCAGCGTGTCGACCATCGCGGCCGGATTGAAGTCGCGCCGCCGCATCGCCGCCTCGAGCCGCCGCAGATCGCAGTCGCTCCCGTCGCTGCGCTGGTGCAGCGCGTGCGCCAGCGCGATGTCGTCGTACGCGCTCGTCACCGGCAGGCGCAGGGCGCGGTCGAGGTCGACCGCGGCGTTCCGCAGGTCGATCGGCACGCCGCGCTCGCGCGCGTACAGCGCGAGCGTCGCGAGCGCCGCGACCGAGTTCGGCTCGGCGTCGACCGCCCGCTGGAACGCGGCCAGTGCGGCGTCGGGCCGGCCGCGGCCGGCGTAGAGCTGGCCCAAGTCGATGAAGGGCGCCGCCGTTATCAGCTTTTGCGATGCGTAGGAGTACTCGTTCACCGCGAAGTCGTCGTGGCCCAGGGCGTGGTCGAGGTTCGCGAGGTAGAACGCGAGCACGCCGGGGCAGGCGTGCGCGTCGTCGGCGTGCGCCCTGCCGTTGCAGTCCTCTTGCGGGGTGGCGGGGCCGCGCGGGTAGCGCGCCTCGGCCAGAGCCCGCTCGGCGCCTAGCGCGTCGTGCGCGTTGCTCAAGCGTGCGCCGACCACGGTCAGCGCGAGCCGGCGCGCGTCGTCGAGAAAGCCCGGCGCCTTGCCGCTGCACAAGTCGTCGATGCTCGTCACCCGGGCCGGAAACTCCCACGCCGGTAGCGGGACGCTCAAGTACGGCAGCGGAATCGTCGGCACCGCGCTCACGTGCGGCTCGACCAGCACGCGGTCGGCGGGCGCCGCCGAAGCCTTGGCGTTGCCGAGCAGGTTGAACTCGCCGTACACCACGACGTCCGCGCTCTGCAGCAGGCCGTGCGACTGCGCGACCGCCGGCGCCCAGCGGCCATTGGGCTCGATCACGTACGGCAGCTCGAACGCCTTGAGGTGCGCGTAGCGGTCGGCGACCTGCCGCAAGTCGTCGACGAGCATGTCGCTGGGGCGGCAGTCGGCGTACGGCTTGGGGAACGGCGGCCCGGCGAAGCGCGCGATCGCCAGCGTCGAGCCGTCCTCGACCCAGCGCGGCAGCAGCGTGACGGCGACGAAGGCGGGCAGGCTGATAGCCGGAATGCCGACCAGCGCGCCCAGCGCGACCAGCCGGATCGCGTGCCGGCGG
The DNA here is from genome assembly GCA_964245595.1 of uncultured bacterium. Lineage (GTDB taxonomy): Bacteria > Vulcanimicrobiota > Vulcanimicrobiia > Vulcanimicrobiales > Vulcanimicrobiaceae > Vulcanimicrobium. The sequence goes on from CAXTNU010000244.1 coordinate 5,571, forward strand.
CGCTGGTCGAACTGCGACGTCCGGTGCGAGAGCACGGAGAACGCCAGGAAAACCGCCCCGAGCACGACCGAGACGGCGACCAGCCGCCATTGGTTCTCGAGGATGCTGGCGACTTGCGCCAGCGCGGCGAACAGGCCGACCAGGGCGACGCACACGCCCTCCCAGCGGTGCAGAAACGCGCTGACGCCGTCGCCGCCCGCGGCCGGTTCGGGAGCGGCCGGCTCGGGAGCGGCCGGTTCGCTCTCGTCGTGCTGCATCGTCATGCTCCCGTGAGCGTGCTACGTGCCTTCGTTGATCGCCTCGCGCAGGGCGCCGACGACGCGCGGGTCGTAGGCGGTGCCGCGCTGGGACTCGATCTGGGCCAGGGCGTGGCCCGGGCTGAGCGCGGCGCGGTAGGGCCGGCCCTCGGTCAGCGCGCCGTAGGCGTCGGCGACCGCGACGATCCGGCTCACCAGCGGGATCGCGTCGGCGCGCAGACCGCCCGGATAGCCGGCCCCGTCGTAGCGCTCGTGGTGCGTGGTCGCGACGATCTGCGCGGTGCGCCCCAGTTCGCCGGTCAGGCCGCTCAGGATCGCGCGGGCGTGCTCGACGTGCGTGCGCACCACCGCGATGTCGCCCGGGGCGAGCTGACCGCCGCTGAGCACGCGGTCGGGAAAGGCCAGCTTGCCGACGTCGTGCACGCGCGTCGCGCGCTCCAGCACCGCGACCTCGTGCGTGCTCAGCTTGAGCCGGCGCGCCAGCCGCGCGCTCAGCGCGGCGACCCGCTCGCCGTGCTCGAGCAGGGCCGGATCGCGCGCGCGCAGCGCCGCCG
>CAXTNU010000245.1:0-6358 GCA_964245595.1 uncultured bacterium
GGCGTGCTGGTAGGGCGGGCAGTGGCCGTGCGGGTCGGGCTGGGGCGCGGCGTCTCGAACACGACCCGCGTGGTGCGCGCGGTATCCTCACGGTCGCTCGCGTGCGCGGGCCCGCGGACCATGCTCAGGAGCACCTCGTGCAGCGCGACGGCGATCGCAAGCGCGAGGATCATGCGGTCGCGATAGCGCCAGTTCTGAAACAACGTCTCACTCTTCGGCGGGACGAAAAAAGCCACCCCGGGAGGGGTGGCTCGTTCCGTCCGGTTTTCGTTCGCGGCGGTCTGGATCAGTTCGACGGGTAGGCGCCGTACGTGCGGTAATACCAGTCGCGGTACTGCTGTTCGCTCGGGTAGTAGCCGTAGCGGTGGTAGAAGTACGAGCGGTACGAGGCCTGGCGGCGCGCCTGCTGCCGGTTCTCCTCTTGCTTGGCGTGCTTCTTGTGGTTGTAGTTGGTGATGAGCACCGCGGCCGCGGCACCGCCCAGCAGGATGTTGCGCGTGCTCGCGGCTCCGTCGGCCAGTGCCGGCGCCACCGCCCCGAAGGTCATCGTCGCGGCGAGCGCGCTCGCCGTCAGCAATTTCGAGTTCATAGCGTGTCTGGTGTACCCCGTGGTCAATGATTGCTCACCGGAAACGCAGCGGGGTGCGACGGCGTTCCGTGTCCGATCGGCACGGGACCATCGGCCCAGCGCAGGCCCCTCAACGCGGGGGGCGAACCCGGCGTGCCGTGCAGATCGAGTCTCTGATCCGGGCGATCCCTGATTTTCCGATCCCCGGCATCCTCTTCCGTGACATCACGCCGCTGCTGGGTGACGCCGCTGGTTTCCGGGCGACGATCGATCTCTTCGTCGACCGCTTCCGCGCCGCCGAGATCGACGCCGTGGTCGGCATCGAGGCGCGCGGCTACATGCTGGGCGCGCCGGTGGCGGACCGGCTGGGGGCGGGCTTCGTGCCGGTCCGCAAGCCCGGCAAGCTCCCCGGCAAGACCCACGCCGAGGAGTACGCCCTCGAGTACGGGACCAACAAGCTCGAGATCCACGAGGACGCGATCGGCCGGGGCAAGCGCGTGCTGGTCGTCGACGACCTGCTGGCGACCGGCGGCACCATCGCCGCGACGATTCGTCTGCTGGACAAGTTAGGCGTCCAAGTCGTGGGCACGGCCGTCCTGATCGAGCTCGCAGCCCTCAACGGCCGCGCCGCCCTCCCGGGCGTCGACGTCACCAGCTTCATCACGTACTGACCGTCCCGAAGTCACCACTACCGGTGCCGGACCGAGCGCAGCAGCATCGCGCCCTGCGACCCGGTCGCGGCGAGGTCGGACCGGGGGCCCCACGCCCTCGGCGTGGGGGGCGCGCAGCCCGGGGCGGAGCGCCTTCAGAGTGAAGCCTTTGCACACGTGGCTGTGTTCCGGCTAGGATAAGGCTTCCGCATGACGATCAGCGATCTCGTAGCTAAGGTTCAGCAGTACGATCCGGCCCTGGACGGGGCGTGGCTGACCCGTGTCTACGAGGTCGCGGACCACGCCCACGAGGGCCAGCAGCGCGCCTCGGGCGAGTCCTACATCGCCCACCCGCTGTCCGTGGCCGACATCCTGGCCGACCTCGAGATGGACCGGGCCACCATCGCCGCCGCCCTGATGCACGACGTGGTCGAGGACACGGTCATCACCAACGACGAGGTGGCCGAGCAGTTCGGGGCCGAGATCGCGGCCCTGGTCGACGGCGTCACCAAGCTGACCAGCATTCCCTACCAGTCCAAGGAAGACGCGCAGGTCGAGAACCTGCGCAAGATGTTCCTGGCGATGGCCAAGGACATCCGGGTCATCATCATCAAGCTGGCCGACCGCCTGCACAACATGCGCACGCTCGCGAGCCTGCCCGAGATCAAGCAGCAGGCCATCGCCCGCGAGACGATCGAGATCTACGCCCCGATCGCCCACCGGCTGGGCATCTGGCGGGTCAAGTGGGACCTCGAGGACCTCGCCCTGCGCTACCTCGACCCCGAGTCGTACCGCGACATCGCCGAGCGGGTCGCCAAGAAGCGCACCGAGCGCGAGGCTTCGGTGGCGCAGGTGATCGCCGACCTCAAGCGCGAGTTCGAGCAGAGCGGGATCGAGGCCGACACCACCGGCCGGCCCAAGCACTTCTACTCGATCCACAAGAAGATGCGCAAGGGGCGCGACTTCTCGACCATCTACGACCTGACCGCGGTGCGCGTGATCGTCGACTCGGTCAAGGACTGCTACGAGGCGCTGGGCGTCGTGCACGCCATGTGGAAGCCGCTTCCCGGGCGCTTCAAAGACTACATCGCGATGCCCAAGCCCAACATGTACCAGTCGCTCCACACCACGGTCGTGGGCCCGGGCGGGGACCCGCTCGAGGTGCAGATCCGGACCTGGGAGATGCACCGCACCAGCGAGTACGGCATCGCCGCGCACTGGCGCTACAAAGAAGGCGGCAAGAAGGACGACTTCGAGCAGAAGCTGACCTGGCTGCGCTCGCTGCTGGAGTGGCAGAACGACATGCGCGACTCGCGCATGTTCATGGAGAACCTCAAGCTCGACCTGTTCGACTCGCAGGTCTTCGTGTTCTCGCCCAAGGGCGACGTGTTCTCGATGTCGGTCAACGCCACGCCGCTGGACTTCGCCTACCAGGTCCACAGCAACGTCGGCCACGCCTGCGTCGGCGCCAAGGTCAACGGCAAGATCGTGCCGCTGGACTCGACGCTCAAGAACGGCGACATCGCCGAGATCCTGACCAACAAGAGCTCGCGCCCGTCGCTGGACTGGCTCTCGGTGGTCAAGACCAGCGGCGCCAAGCACAAGATCAAGCAGTGGTTCCGCAAGGAGCAGAAGGAAGAGAACACGCTGCGCGGTCAGGAGGCCGTCGAAGCGGAACTGGCCCGGGCCGGCCTGCGTATCGACCTGGCCCGCGGCGACGTGATCGACAAGGTCGCGCTCAAGCTCAACTACCTGACCGCGACCGATCTGTTCGCGGCGGTCGGCTTCGGCGACACCACGCCCACCAGCGTCGTGCAGCGGCTGCGCGACGAGATCAAGAGCGACAACGTCGTCGACATCGCGGCGGTCGCGCCGCGCCCGGCGACGCGCCGGCTGGCGCGCAGCTCGAGCGGCATCCGCATCGCGGGCGTCGACGACGTGCTGGTCCGGCTCTCCAAGTGCTGCAGCCCGGTGCCGGGCGACCCGATCATGGGCTTCGTGACGATCGGCAAGGGCGTCTCGGTCCACCGCGCCGACTGCCCGAACACCGCCGCGCTCAACGGCGAGCCCGAGCGCGTGCTCGAAGCCCAGTGGCTCGACCAGAGCGCGCTGACCCACGCGGTCGACATCGAGATCGAAGCCGGCGACCGCGGCGGCCTGCTCCAGGACATCCTGGGCATCGCGGCCGAGCAGAAGACCGTGATCAACGCGGTCGAGGCGCGCGTCAAGCGCGACAAGGTCGCCCGGGTCTCGATCACCGCCCAGATCCGCGACCTCGACCACCTCCACAACCTGCTGCGCAAGCTGGGCACGATCAAGGACGTCCGCAGCGTCTGGCGCGTCACCAAGCGCGAGGCCCGCGCCAGCAGCTAGGTGCCGAAGCCGGTCGTGAAGATGAACGACGTCGCGACCGGGCGGCAGGCGAAGATCGCCGGCGCGTAGCGCGCGCGCCGGGCGGTCTCGAGCGCGGCCCGGTCGAGCGGGGCGAAGCCGCTCGAGCGGGTGACGTACGCGCCGGCCAGCGTGCCGGTCTCGTCGACGTCGGCGCGAATCTCCACCACGCCGGTCGCGTTCACCGCCCGGGCCTCGGGCGGGAAGGCCGGCCGGATCGGGCTCAGCGCGCGGGCCGCGGCGTTGGGCTGCGGGCACGTGATGCTCTGCACCGCGCCGAACGCGGTCGGCGTGATGACCGGCAGCGTGCGCGTGCCGAAGTCGTCGATCAGCGTGCGGCGCAGCCGGTCTTCGGCCTGCGCTTCCAGCGGCCCGAGCGGCGCGGGCCGGTTGGCGCCCCAGGGTGCGGTCACCGGGCAGTCCAGCCGCTGCAGCGACGAGAGGCCGGTCGAGTCGACCCACGCCCCGAGGACGTGCTCGCCCAGCGGCAGCGTGAAATAGCGGGCGAGCTGCAAGCCGCTCACGCCCATCAGCGGAATCTCGTTGACGTCGATGGCGTAGCGGGTGCGCTCGGTATCGATCCGGACCCGCGCGCTGCGGGTGTCGCCGCGGTTGACGTCGAGCAGCACGCCGTAGGTTCCGGCCCGCCCGACCTGGCCCAGGTCGGAGAGCGCGGCGATGGTCACCGGGCAGAAGGCGTTGGCACGAGCGGGCGCCGGAGCGGCCCAGAGCGGGAGCGCCGCGACGAGCGCGGCGAGGGTGCAAACGAAGCGCTTCATCGCCCGAGCGGTTCGCCCCGGCGCACGGACCCTCCCCGGCTCGCCAAGATCGCTCCGAGCGGACTCCCTACCTCACCCTTGACGCTCGGAGCGCCCGTCGTGATAGCCTGGCGTGAGGAGTTTACGATGGACACGATCCTTCCCGACCACCTGCTGGACACCAAGCCGGCAACTGAGATCATCGACGGCCGGCTGGTGCGCAAAGTGAGCCCTTGGGAACGCCACCAGGAGCTCGAGCTGCGCTGGGTGCTCGCGCTCGGCGCATGGGCCGGCGAGCGCGGCAAGGCGCTGCACGAGTGGCGCCACAAGTTCACCGCGCCCGGGCATACCTTCGCATCGCTGGTTCCCGACGTCGCGTACGTCTCTCGCGCAGTGCTCGACGAGCTGGGTCCCAAAGGCTCGCAAACGCCGCCTCGCGCGCCGGACGCGGTGGTCGAGATCCTTTCGCGCGGCGACTCCGAGCGCAACCTGGCATGGAAGGTCGGCGCCTACCTTGCCGCCGGGACGCGGGCCGTGTTCGTCGTCGACCCGCCGCATCGCGCCGTGATCGCGCACGACGCCGGGGGCGCCGCGCGCTTCGGTCCTGGCGACACCGTCGCGCACGCGTCGCTCCCCGGCTTCGCGTACGCGGTGGATGCGATGTTCGACGGGCTCTATCTCGGCGACTGATCCACCTTGGCATACACGCGCGCTCTCTCCTTGACGGTGGCACCGTCCCGCGTGATAGCCTGGCGTGAGGAGAAATGCATGCCCATCCCCGACGAAGCGTTGGACTGGAAGCCGCCGTTCGAGATCGTCGACGGCCGCTTGGAACGAAAGATGAGCCCGCGGCTGCGGCACCAGGCGCTGGAGAAGCGCTGGGTGGCTGCATTCGACGCTTGGGCGGCCGGGTGCGGCGAAGCCTTTACCGAGTGGCGCCACAAGTTCACGGCACCGGGCAAGTCGTTCGCGTCGCTGGTTCCGGACGTCGTCTACGTATCGTACGCGACGCTTCAGCGGCTCGGACAGGCCGCTGAAGCGCCGCCGCAGGCGCCGGAGCTCGTGGTCGAAATTCTTTCGCGCGGCGATTCCGAGCGCGCCCTCGCGTGGAAGGTCGGCGCGTTCCTCGCCGCCGGGACGCGGGTGGTGTTCGTCGTCGATCCACCGCGGCGCAGCGTGATCGCGCACGACGCCGGCGGCACCGCGCGCTTCGGCCCGGGAGATACCGTGTCGCACCCCTCGCTTCCCGGCTTCGCGTACGCGGTAGACGTGATGTTCGCGGGGCTCAATCTAGCCGACTGACGGCGCCGGTACTGCGCGCCGCCCTCCTGCTGCGCGCTCCTACTGCTGCTGCTGTGATTGCTGCTGCGATTGCTGCTGGGACTGCTGCTGCTCGACCGGGCGGAGGGCCGACATCGCGACGTCGACCGACATCGTGCTCTCGCCGGCGCCTTTGTACACGCCGCGCACCGGGCTGACGTCGCGGTAGTCGCGCCCGACCGCGATGCGCACGAAGCCGTCGCCGATCCAGGTGTCGTTGGTGGGGTCGATTCCGACCCAGTCGTGCGGCCCGAGATAGGCTTCGCACCAGGCGTGCGAGGCCTCGGCGCCCAGCACGTCGCCGCTGGCGCCGGTGTGGATGTAGCCGCTCACGTAGCGCGCCGGGATGCCGGCCCGGCGGCAGAGCGCGACCAGCACGTGGGCGTAGTCCTGGCACACGCCGCGCCGCAAGCGGATCGACTCGTCGACCGTGGTGTGGACCGCGGTCGCGCCGGTGTCGTAGACGAACTCGCGGTTGATCGCGGCGGACGCGCGCGCGTACCAGGCCACCGCGTCGTCGTCCGGGCCGAATTCCCCCACCTCGCTCGCGAGCTCATCCAGCGCGGCGCAGAACGAGACGTACGCGCTCTCGTGCAGGAAGTCGTACAGCTCGCCGCGCCGCGGGTCGGCGTCGAGCCGCGCGCGCGGCAGCGGCGCGGGCGGACCGGCCT
>CAXTNU010000246.1:0-6341 GCA_964245595.1 uncultured bacterium
CGCCGGCGAGCAGCACGATCGAGCGGCCCTCGGGCGTCTCGTCGGCGAGCGAGGCGAAGTACGCGGCCCGGAAGGCCGCCGGCTCGTCGACGCCCGGCGCGAGCAGGATCTCGGTCGCCTGGCGGTTGCCCAGCGTAATCGTCCCGGTCTTGTCGAGCAGCAGCGTGTCGACGTCGCCGGCCGCCTCGACCGCCCGGCCCGACATCGCGAGCACGTTGCGCTGCAGGACGCGGTCCATCCCGGCGATGCCGATCGCGCTCAGCAGGCCGCCGATCGTCGTCGGGATCAGGCACACCAGCAGCGCGATCAGCACCACGACGCTGGGCACGGCGCCGGCGTAGATCGAGAACGGCGCCAGCGTCGCGACCGCGACGATGAAGATGATCGTCAGCCCGGCGAGCAGGATGGACAGCGCGATCTCGTTGGGCGTCTTCTGGCGCCGCGCGCCTTCGACCAGGCCGATCATGCGGTCCAGGAACGACTCGCCCGGGTTCGCGCTGACGGCGTAGACGATGCGGTCGGAGAGCACGCGCGTGCCGCCGGTGACCGACGAGCGGTCGCCGCCCGCCTCACGGATGACCGGGGCCGACTCGCCGGTGATCGCGGATTCGTCGACGGTCGCGGCGCCCTCGACGATCTCGCCGTCGGTCGCGATGAGGTCGTCGGCCTCGGCGACGACGCGATCGCCGCGCCGCAGCTGGGCCGCCGAGACGCGCTCCTCGCGGCCGCCGGCCAGCCGCCGCGCGATCGTGTCGGTCTTGGTGCGGCGCAGGTACTCGGCCTGCGCCTTGCCGCGGCCCTCCGCCAGCGCCTCGGCGAAGTTCGCGAAGAGCACGGTGAACCACAGCCAGGCCGAGATCGCGAGGTCGAACGAGGCCTGCCCGCCGCGCGCGTCGCGGAACGCGAAGGCGAGGGAGACCAGCGCGCCGACCTCGACGACGAACATCACCGGGTTGCGCAGCTGCACGCGCGGGTCGAGCTTGACGAACGACTGCCGGATCGCCGGGACCAGGATCGACCGGTCGAAGAGCGAGCGCGAACGCGATACCATCAGAATTGCTTTCCTTGCAGGGTCAAGAGGTGTTCGACGACGGGGCCGAGCGCGTCGGCCGGAAAGAACGTCAGCGCGCCGACGATGACGATCACGCCGATCAGCAGCACGACGAAGATCGGCGAGGTCGTCGTGAACGTGCCCGCGGTCGTCGCGACCGCCCGTTTGGAGACCAGTGCCCCGGCCAGCGCGAGCACCGGGATCATGATCGCGATGCGCCCGAACAGCATCACGACGCCGCCCGAGACGTTCCACCACTGGCTGGCCGAGAGGCCGGCGAACGCCGAGCCGTTGTTGTTGACCATCGAGGAGTACGCGTAGAGGATCTCGCTGAAGCCGTGCGGGCCGGCGTTGGCGAGCGTCGCCGTTCCGGCCGGCAGCACGGCCGCCATCCCGGCGGGAACCAGCGCGAACACCGGCACGACGAGCGCGGCGAGGATCGCGAGCTGCACCTCGCGGCGCTCGATCTTCTTGCCGAGGTATTCCGGGGTGCGGCCGACCATGAGGCCCGCGATGAACACCGTCAGGATGGCGTAGTAGACGATCCCGTAGAAGCCCGAGCCGACGCCGCCGAAGACGACCTCGCCGAGCTGCATGTCGAAGATCGGCACCAGCCCGCCGAGCGCGGTGAACGAATCGTGCATGGCGTTGACCGCGCCGCACGACGTGTCCGTCGTCATGGTCGCGAACAGTGCGGAAGCGGCGATGCCGAACCGCATCTCCTTGCCTTCCATGTTCGCCCCGGCGACGCCGAGCGCGTGCACGATGGGGTTGCCATAGGCCTCCGCGGCATACGCGGCGGCGAATCCGACCGCGAACAGCGTCGTCATCGCGGCGAACAGCACCCAGCCTTGGCGCTGATCCTTCACCATGCGCCCGAACGTGTACGTGAGCGCGCCGCCGATCAGGAAGATCAGGAACAGCTCGAACGCGTCGCTCAGCCCGGTCGGGTTCTCGAACGGCGACGCGGAGTTCGCGTTGACGAACCCGCCGCCGTTGGTGCCGAGCTCCTTGATCGCTTCCAGCGACGCCATCGGCCCTTGCGGAATCGATTGCGCCGCGCCCTCGACCGTCTTGGCGGTGGTGTAGGCCGCGAAGTTCTGCGGCACCCCTTGCCAGACCAGGAAGAGCGAGCCGACCAGCGCGATCGGCAGCAGCACGTAGAGCACCGTGCGCGTCAGGTCGACCCAGAAGTTGCCGATGGTCGACCCGCCGCGCCGCGCGAGCGCGCGCATCAGCGCGACCGCGACGGCGATGGCGGTCGCGGCGGAGACGAACATGTGCCAGCCCAGCCCCGCCATCTGCGAGAGATAGCTCATCGTCGACTCGCCCGAGTAGAACTGCCAGTTGGTGTTCGTCATGAACGACACCGCGGTGTTCCAGGCCAGGTCGGGCGCGAGGTTGCCGAAGCCTTGCGGGTCGAGCGGCAAGAACGCCTGCGTGCGCAGCAGGACGTAGAGATAGACCAGGCTGACCAAACTGAAGGCCAGCACGGCGAACGCGTAGCCTTTCCAGCCCATCTCGCAGCCCGGATCGATGCGGCAGACCCGGTAGAGGCCGCGCTCCACCGGCGCGAGCAACGGCGAGAGGAACACCCGCTCGCCTTGGAACAGGCGCGCCATGTAGCTGCCCAGCGGCTTCACGCACGCGCACACGAGCCCAAAGATGAGGGCGGCCTGGAGCCACCCGACGATCGTCATCGCAGCGATACCTTCGTCAGAAGCGTTCGGGGCGCAGCATCGCGTACGTCAGGTACGCGAGCGCGGCGAGGGCCAGCAGCAAACCGGCCAGCAAGTCGGGCGTCATATCTTCTCGCAGCCCAGGACGTAGCGGTCGAGCAGCCAGAACGACAGCGCGCTCAGCGCGGCCAAGCCGATTTCGAGTACGAGCGGGTTCATCGCGAGCGGTCCACCGGGACGAGCGCCACGGCCCGCTCGGCCAGCAGCGAGAGCGCGGGACGGACCGCGACGAGCAGCAGTATCCACAACATCCCGTTCAGCCTAGCGGAGCGCGGACCGGCGCGGTATCCGCCGTCCGGCCGAACCTTTCGGACGCGGTGCTCCGCATGCGGCCGCGGGCACCGAACGGATCATCCGAACGGCGCTGGCGGCGCGGCCGACGGCGCGGTACGGTAGCGAACGTGTCACACGACCGCTCCGCCCGGCCGCTCGCGCCGCTCGCTCTGGCGGCGCTGGGCGTCGTGTTCGGCGACATCGGGACGAGCCCGCTCTACACGCTCACGACCTGCTTTTCGCTCAGCGGCGCCTCGGCCGCGCGCCCGGAGGACGTGCTGGGAATCGCGTCGCTGCTCGGGTGGGCGCTGGTCGTCGTGGTCTGTCTCAAATACGTCACCTTCATTCTGCCGATCGACCATGACGGCGAAGGCGGGATCCTCGCGCTGCTGGCGCGGGCGTCGGAACCGACCCGGCTCGGCGCGCCGGTCGCCGCCGGCGCGCTGACGGCGATCGTCGTCGTCGGTGCGGCGATGCTGCTCGGCGACGGCGCGATCACGCCCGCGATCTCGGTCATCTCGGCGATCGAAGGGCTGGACGTCGCGACGCCGGTCGCGCACCCGTATCTCGTGCCGATCGCGATCGCGATCCTGGTCGGCCTGTTCGCGCTGCAGCCGCGCGGCACCGAGCGGGTCGGGCGGCTCTTCGGCCCGGTGATGGTGGTCTGGTTCGCGGCGATCGGGCTCGCCGGTCTCGTCGCGATCGTCTCGCACCCCGCGATCCTGGCCGCGCTCGACCCGCGCCATGCAGGGCACTTCCTCGTCGCGCACGGGCCGGGCGGGTTCTTCGTCCTAGGCGGCGTCGTGCTCGCGGTGACCGGCGTCGAAGCACTCTATGCCGACCTGTCGCACTTCGGCCGCCGCCCGATCGTGCTGGCGTGGTACGGCCTGGTCTTCCCGGCGCTCGGGCTGTGCTACGTCGGTGAAGCCGCGCGCGTGCTGGCGAATCCGGCGCTGCTGGCCAACCCGTTCTACGCGCTCACGCCCGGCGTCGCGCTGCTGCCGGCGATCGCGATCGCGACCCTGGCGACGGTGATCGCCTCGCAGGCGCTCGTCTCGGGCGCGTTCACGCTGACCGAACAGGCGATCGCGCTGGGGCTCTGGCCGCGCCTCACCGTGCGGCACACCTCCGAGCGCCAGCGCGGCCAAGTCTACGTCCCCGCGGTGAACCTGGCCCTGGCGGTCGGTTGCGTGGCGCTGGTGCTCGCGTTTCGCTCGAGCGACCGGCTCGCCGCCGCGTTCGGCCTGGCCGTGTCGTGCACGATGCTCGCGACGTCGGTCGCATACTTCGTCGTCGTGAGCCGGGTTTTGCGCTGGCCGCCGGTCCGCGCGGCCGCGCTGCTGAGCGCCTTCGGGCTGGTGGACGGCTCGTTCGTGATCGCCGGCCTGCCCAAGTTCTTCAACGGCGGCTGGGTCCCGTTCGCGGTCAGCTTCGTGCTCTCGCTGGCCAGCCTGGCGTGGCTGCGCGGCCGGCGCGCGACGGCGGCGGCGATGACCGCCCAAACGACCCCCGTCGCGAACGTTCTGGAAGACTTTGCCGTCCCCGATGCCGGGGCGCCGCTGATGATCTTCCTGACCAGCGACGAGGACGGCGTGCCGTTCCTGGCCGACCACCGCTGGATTCGCGCTCGGGCCCGGAACGAGCACGTCGTCCTGTTGACCCTGATCCGGGCCGAGGCCCCGGCGGTCGGCGACGCCGGGCGAGTCCGCGTCGAGCGGCTCCGACCGCGCTTGACGCGCGTCGTGGCGCAGTTCGGTTACATGGAGCCCCCGCGTCTCGCTCCCATCGTCGCGGCTTGCCGAGCGCACGGTCTCGAGCTCGAAACCGCGAGCACGTCGTACTTCTACGCCGACCCGAAATTGGTCTCCGACGAGGGCCGGCAACCGTTCCTCGACGGCATCTACCTGGCGCTGCAGCGCAACGCCCGGCCCCTGCCCGACGACCTCGGCATCCCCGCCGAGCAGCGCGTCGAGATCGGCGTCGCCGTCCACCTGTGAGGCGCGCCGTCCGGCGCCCGCCGTACGGTGACCCTTTCGGCTTGGAGCAAGGGACCGCGGGCCGTCTCCCCACGACGCGGCATACGTTAAATTACGGGCAACCCGAGCAGGCCGGGAAGCGTGCGTTATCGTCCTGTCTAATCATTCTTTCACCATCGAAGGGAGGGTAGGTTGGCGTACGAAGTCATCAAGCGCGTCAGCGGGCGTGCCTATCGCTACCGGGTCGAGAGCTTCCGCGACCCCGAGACCCGCCGGGTGCGCGGGCGCTGGACCTACCTCGGCCGGGTCGATCCGGCCGAAGCCGGCCTCCCTGACCGGCCCACCAAGCGCAACTCGCGCGACCGCCTGCTCGACGCCGTCGCCCGCTTGCTGGCCGCCCACGACGCCGAGTCCCTCTCGGCCGGGCTGATCGCGCGCGAAGCGGGCGTCGCCTACGGGACGTTCTACCGCTACTTCACCGACCGCGCCCACGCGGTGCGCGAGGCCCTGCTGCGCCACGGCGCGGCGCTGGGCGACGTCGCGACGCTGTTCGCCGCGCTGCCGGGCACGGCGGAGCTCGAGCGCGAGCGGCTGGCGAACTGGATCCGCGACGCGGCCGACACGTCGCTGCGCGAGCGCGGGGTGGTGCGGGCCTGGCACGTCTACTCCAACGCCGATGACGCGGTCTCGACCGCGCGGCGCGAGGCGGTCGGCGGCGCGGTCGACGCGGTGGCGGCCTACCTCGAGGGCTTGCGCGCCGCCGGCGTGACGGCGACCCAGGGCTCGACCCGCTTCGCCGCCTACGCGCTCGTCGCGCTGGTCGTCGCGCTGGGGCGCGACTGCGCGCTCGAGGGCGAGGTTCCGGCCGCCAAGGTGGCGGGCTTGACGGCGCTCGCCCACGAGCTCTGCGGCTTGGCCTAGGACCCGGGCGCGGCGCGATCCGCTGGGACGCGCCCGCGAGGCCTCGAACCGCGGCGCATGCCGTCGCCGCACCCATTGCTCGCAGCCGTCCTGCTCGCCGTTTCGCTCGCTCCCGCTCCCGGCGCCGCCGGTGAGGCGCGCTACCGCACGCCGCCGGCGGGCGGCAGCGCGAGGCGGGTGACGCGGCCGTCGGCCACCCGTTCCAGGCTCAGGCTGGTCGCGGCGGCGGCGTGGTGGATGCCGTTGCTGGCCGGGTCGATGCGCAGCCCGGCCAGGCGCAGCATCGGGCGGGCCAGGTCGGCCACCGGCGGGTAGCGCAGCGGCGCGGCGAGCGCGATGACGTCGCGCCGCGGCGCCACCTGCACGCTGGGCAGCGGCGGC
>CAXTNU010000247.1:0-443 GCA_964245595.1 uncultured bacterium
GTCGTCGGGGCGGCGCGCGCGCGTATCGGCGCCGGGCGGCACGTGGTGACCAGCGCGATCGAGCACCACGCCGTCCTGCACGCGGTCGACGTGCTCGAGCGGGACGGCTGGGCGGTGACCCGGCTGCCGGTCGACGCGCGCGGCCTGGTCGACCCGGCCGTTTTCGCCGCCGCGCTGACCCCGCGGACCACGCTGGCCAGCATCATCCTGGCCAACAACGAGATCGGGGTGATCCAGCCGATCGCCCAGCTCGCCGCCATCGCCCGCGCGCGCGGCGTGCTGTTCCACACCGACGCGGTCCAGGCGCCGGGCTGGCTCCCGCTCGGCGTGGCGGCGCTGGGCGTCGACCTGCTCTCGCTGTCGAGCCACAAGTTCGAGGGCCCCAAGGGCACCGGCGTGCTGTACGTGCGGCGCGGAACGCCGCTCGAGCCGCTGATCGTCGG
>CAXTNU010000247.1:453-6327 GCA_964245595.1 uncultured bacterium
GTCGGTGGCGTTCGCGGACGTGCCCTCCGACGCGCTGCTGATGCGGCTCGACCTGGAGGGCATCGCCGCGTCGGCCGGCAGCGCCTGCGCGGCCGGCTCGCTCGAGCCCAGCCACGTCGCCGCGGCGCTGGGCCTCGGCGAGCGCCACCGGCTCGGGGTGATCCGCTTCTCGCTGGGCCGCACGACCACGGCGGCCGAGATCGAGCGCGTGGCGGGCCGCTTACCCGCTCTGCTGGCAGACGTTCGGACACCGCTGCCCGTTACGTGAGGCGGTTTACTGGGAAAGCGCCGACCGTGGCTCTAGCGAGCACGCGGAGGATCGGTCTTTGACTTCGGGTTCTGCTTTCGACTGGGCGATCGTTTTGGATATCGGCGTCGGCGTCGGCGTCCTGCTGATCGGCGCGGGTGTTTTCGTGGTCTGCTCCAGCCTGGCCAAGCTGCTCGCCCGGCTGAACGGCACGCTGGACGAAGTCGACCGCCAGATCGCCGCGGTTTCGGCTCCGGTGGTCGAGACGCTCGGTCATGTCGGCGGCATCGCCGATACGGCCGACGCGACCGTCGCTCGGCTCGGAGCCGTGGTCGGGACGCTGGAAGGCGTCGCGGGCACGGTCGGCCGGACGTCCAAGCTGGCCTCCGATGCGGTCGCCCCCGCCTTGGTGAACTTCGGCGTGACGCTGGCCGGCATCACCGCCGGACTGCGGCGGCTGATCACCGGCCGGCGCGGCTCCGCCCCCGGCGAGGTCGGCGGTGGCTGACGAACGCGGCGAAGGCGGCGTGCCCGGTTTCGTGACCGGGCTCGCGATCGGCGCCCTCGCCGGAGCCGTGCTCGCGATGGTCCTCGCGCCCCAGTCCGGCGAGGACACGCGGGACCTGCTCTACGCCAAGGCGCGCGAAGCGGGCGAACGAGCCCGTGACGGCGCCGAAGACGCCGGCGATCTCCTGGCCCGCGGCCGCAGGATCGTCGACGAAGCCCGGGCCCGCATCGACGGCGCCATCACCGAAGGCAAGGACGCCGCGGAGCGTCAGCGCAGCACCCTCGAGAACGAAAGCTAGGAGATACGGTGGATATCAAAGTCAACGTCCGCGAGTCCGAGGGCGACGCATACGTCGTCGACCTCACGGGCGAGATCGACGTCTACACCTCGCCCAAGGTCAAGGACGCGATCACCGAGCTGATCGATCAGGAGCACTACAACCTGGTCATCAACCTCGAGAAGGTACGCTACATCGACTCGACGGGTCTGGGCGTGCTCATCGGCGGCCTCAAGCGCGTGCGCGAGCACGGCGGCTCGGTGAACCTGGTCTGCACGAACCCGCAGATCAAGAAGATCTTCGACATCACCGGCTTGGTCAAGATCTTCGGGATCTTCGACGACGAGCAGAGCGCGATGAAGGCGCTGGTGTGAACCCGGCGACCCAGCCCCTCCAGGTGTCGTCCCACGGCACGGTCGAGCTGAAGATTCCGGGCCGGGCGGAGTGGGTCGCGGTCGCGCGGCTCGCCGTCGCCGCCGTGGCGAGCCGGCTGCGCTTCTCGGTCGACGAGATCGAGGACATCAAGCTGGCCATCGCGGAGGCCTGCACGAACTCGATCCAGAGCGCCGGCGGCGTCGATGCCGGGGTGATCGAGATCGTCTGCGACGCGCTCGCCGACGAGCTGCGGGTGACGGTGCGCGATCACTCGCCGGGCCTGCACCTGGAACCGGTCAAGGTGGGCGGTGTCGACGACGGGCGCACCGAAGAACTGGGTGTGTTTCTCATTCGTGCACTCATGGACAGCGTCGATTATTCGAGCGACCCGCGCCGCGGTACGGAGCTCGTCATGACGAAACGCGTCACGGGGTAGCCAGTGAGCTCCTCGGTCCCCCACGTCGACGAGGAACGTTGGGACCGCAACCGTGCGCGGCAAGCATTCGCGCGGTTCGCCGAGCTGCGTGCCGATCGCGCGCTCGACAGCGGTCCCGATCACTCGGGCGTCAGCGAGTTCGATCGCTTGCGCAACGAGCTGGTCGTCGCCCACCTCAACCTGGTGCGCTACCTCGCCGTCAAGTTCGCCAACCGCGGCGAAGCCCTCGACGACCTGATCCAAGTCGGTACCGTCGGTCTGCTCAAAGCGATCGACCGCTTCGACTTGGAGCGCGGCGTCGAGTTCACCACCTATGCCACGCCGACCATCGTCGGCGAGATCAAGCGCTATTTCCGTGACAAGGGCTGGGCCGTCAAGGTCCCGCGCCGGCTGCAGGAGCTCAACCTCAGCGTCAACCGCGCGATCGAGAAGCTGACGGTCAAGCTTGGCCACTCGCCCACGGTCGCCGAATTGGCCTCCCACCTGGGCGCCTCCGAGGAAGACATCCTCGAAGCGCAGGAACTCGGCCAGGCCTACAACCTGCTCTCGCTCGACACCGAACTCAACGGCGAGGGCGACAAGAAGTCGCAGACCCTGGCCGACTACGTCGGCCAGAACGACGCGGGCCTCGAGCTGCTCGAGGACCGCGCCAACCTCGAGCGCGCGTTCCAGGTCCTCACCGGCCGGGAGCGGGTGATCCTGTACCTGCGCTTCTACGAGAGCGTCTCGCAGACCGAGATCGCCAAGCGCCTCAACGTCTCGCAGATGCACGTCTCGCGCCTCCAGCAGAAGGCGCTCGAGAAGCTCAAGAACTTCCTCCAGGAGAAGTAAGCCCTAGCGGGGGCTAGGTCGTGGTCCGGTCGGCGTTACGACCGGGCGCGATGCTGGTATGCTCGGAACGATGAGATCGTTCGTGCTCGCCATCACAGCCGCGGCGTTCCTGTGCAGCGCCGCCGCCCGGCCCGTCTCGGCCGCGTTCGTGACGCACGCGTTCTTGACCGGTGCCGAGCAGACGGCGCTCGAGACGCACGCCGACCAGCTGGCCGACCCGCAGGTCTTCGTCCGCCAGGACGGGGCGGCGGCGGTAACCGGCGCGCAGGGGATCGCCCACGCCGCCGGCCTGCGCTCGGCGCTGATGACCGACGACCCGGTCACCCCGGCCTTCAACGCTCAGGGCAAGCCGCTCGGCTTCTCGCTAGGGAGCTGGTTCGGCGCGCGGGCGACGATGGTGTACGACCCGGCCTCGGCCAAGCCGCAAGTGGCGATGGGCTTCGCCGGCCTGAGCCCGGGCGCGGTCTACTCGGTCTTCGAGCGGCGCGGGGGCGCGGCGGGGTTCGCTCCGCTCGACGCGACCGGGGCTCGCACGACCTTCACCGCCGACGCGCAAGGCAACGCGGCCCTCCAGCTCACCCTGGGTGCCCCGCTGCTGCCCGGCAACACGATCGTGGTGATCTACCACAGCGACGGCAGCGCGCACGGCACCGACCCCGGCCAGCCCGGCATCACCGCGCACGCCCAGCTGATGTACCGCCTGCAGTAGCTGGAGGCGGGGTCCGGCCCCGCAGTGCGCCGAACGCTTGGGATCGCCCATGACGTCCCAAGAACTCCGCCAAGCCTTCATCGACTTCTTCGTCCGCAACGGCCACGCCGCCGTGCCCTCGGCCTCGCTGATTCCCGACGAGATGAGCACCACGCTGTTCACCATCGCCGGGATGGAGCAGTTCGTGCCGGTGTTCCTGGGCGACGCGCCCGCCCCGGCGCCGCGCGCGGTGACCGTGCAGCGCTGCCTGCGGGTGGCCGGCGCGAAGTCGGACATCGAGAACGTCGGGCGGACCGGCCGGCACGGCACGTTTCTGGAGATGCTGGGCAACTTCTCGTTCGGCGACTACTACAAGTCCGCGGCGATCCGCTTCGCTTGGGACTTCGTCATCGGGGTCATGCAGCTCGACCCGGCCCGGCTGTACGTCACCGTGCACACCTCGGACGACGACGCGCAGCGCATCTGGGAGACCGAGATCGGGCTCGACGCCGCGCGGATCTCGCGCTGGGACGAGGACAACTTCTGGACCATGGGCCCGACCGGGCCGTGCGGTCCGTGCAGCGAGATCTTCTACGACACCGGTGCGGGCAACAGCGCCGGGCCCGCGGACACCGGGCCGAACCTGGGCGACCGCTACGTCGAGATCTGGAACGTCGTGTTCCAGCAGTACAACCGCGGCGCCGACGGCAAGCTGAGCGATCTGCCGCGCAAGTCGATCGACACCGGGGCGGGCCTGGAGCGCATGCTCGCGGTCGCCAACGGCATGAGCTCGATGTACGAGACCGACCTCTTCACCGACATCGTCGCGGCGCAGCCGGCGGTCGGCCAGACGTCGCTGCTGCCCGCCGACCAGCTCGTGCGGCGGCGGATCATCGCCGACCACGCGCGCGCGGTCACCATGCTGATCGCGGACGGTGTCTACCCGTCCAACAGCGAGCGCGGGTTCGTGCTGCGATTTCTCATCCGGCGGGCGATCCGCAACGGCCGGCTGCTGGGCTACCCGCGCGAGTTCATGGCCGACCTGGCCGGCGCGGTGGTGGCGTCGCTGGAGAGCGGCTACCCCGAGTTGCGCGCCAAGCTGCCCGACGTCCAGCGCGCCCTGCGGGCCGAGGAGGCGGCGTTCCTGCGCACGCTCGACCGCGGCATGGAATTACTGGAAGCGGAGATCGACGAGGCGCTGGGCGACTGCACGATGCTGATCGGCGGCGAGGACGCCTTCGTGCTGCACGACACGTACGGTTTTCCGTTCGAGCTGACGCGCGAGATCGCGGGCGAGCGCGGGGTCGCGGTCGACACGGTCGCGTTCGAGCAGAAGATGCGCGAGCAGCGCGAGCGCGCGCGCGCCGACGCGGCCGCCAAGCGCGCCGTCGTCAACGTGACCGACCTGCCGACGCTGTCGTCGGCGTTCGAGGGCTACGGCGGCTTGGAAGCCGACGGCAACGTGCACGGCATCCTCGTCGGCGGCAAGCAGGTCGACACGATCGAAGCCGGTGCCGAGGCGCAGATCCTGCTCGACCGGACCTCGTTCTACGCCGAGAAGGGCGGCCAGGTCGGCGACCACGGCCGCATCGTCACCACCGACGGCGCGGTGTTCGAGGTGACCGACACGCAGTACGCCGGCGAGGCGATCGCGCACCACGGGCGCCTCACCAGCGGTGCGCTGACCGTAGGCGACGCGATCCACACCAGCGTCTATCCCGAGTGGCGGGCGGAGATTCGCCGCCACCACACCTCGGCGCACTTGCTGCAGCGCGCGCTCAAGGAAATCCTCGGCGAGGAGGTGGTGCAAGCCGGCTCGTGGGTCGGCGTCGACCGCATGCGGTTCGACTTCCGCAGCCCCGTCGGCGCGCTCAGCACCGAGCAGAAGCGGGCGGTGACGCAGCGCGTCAACGAGCTGATCCGCGACGATCACCACCAGGCCACCAACGAGCTGCCGATCGAGGAGGCCAAACGAACCGGCGCGGTCACGATGGCGGGCGAGAAGTACGGCGACGTCGTGCGGGTGGTGTCGTTCGGGCCCTCGGTCGAGTTCTGCGGCGGCACGCACGCCCACACCAGCGGCGAGCTGGGGATGTTCGTGCTGCTGAGCGAGTCGTCGATCGGGAGCGGCGTGCGGCGCATCGAGGCGGTCGTCTCGAAAGCCGCCGAAGCCTACGTCGAGCGCCAGCAGGACACCATCGCGACCCTGGCCGAGTCGCTCGCCACCAAGCCCGAGGAGATCGTCGAGCGGGTTGAGCGCATCCAGTCCGACGTGCGCGACCTGCAGAAGGCGATGGCGCAGGTCAAGGCGCAGCTCGCCGCCGCGGACGCGGCGACCTACGTCGAGCGCGCCGAGGAGCTGGGCGGCAAGCGGGTCGTCGCGGCGGTGGTGCGCGAGGCCGACGCGAACGCGGTCCGCGCGCTGGGCAACGCGATCCGCGACCGGCTGCGCTCGGGCGTCGTCGCGCTGATCGGGGTCGACGGCGACAGCGCGGCGCTGTTCGTGAGCGCC
>CAXTNU010000248.1:0-6277 GCA_964245595.1 uncultured bacterium
CTTCTCGGCCGCGCAGTACGGCGTTCCGGCGCAGGAGGCGGACGCGCTCGCGTTCGTGCGCGCGACCGGCGCGCGCGACGTGCTGCTCGGCGGGCTGATCCTGGCCTCGCTGGGCGAGCGCGCGGCGCTGCGCCGGACGCTGGGCTGGGCGTCGCTGGTGGGCTTGGCCGATGCGGCCATCGTGCTCGCGCGCCGCGGCCCGCGCCCGCAGCACGTCTTCCACCTGGGCGGCTTCGGCGCGCTCGCGCTCGCCGCGCTGGCGCTGCGCGAGCCCTCGTGAGCGCCCGGCGAGCCGGCGAGACCTCGAAGGGACGGCGGGCCCGAGGTGCGATACTCCCGGCATGAAGATCGCCGTCCCGAAGGAACGCGCTCCGGGTGAACGCCGCGTGGCCCTCGTCCCGGACGTCGTCGCGAAGCTGATCGCCGCCGGGCACACCGTCACGGTCGAGCGCGGCGCCGGCGCCGCGGCGTTCTTTCCCGACGCCGCCTACGAGAAGGCCGGGGCGGCGCTGGCCGACGGCGCGGCCGTGTACGCCGGCGCCGAGATCGTGGCCCGCGTCGCGCGGCCCAGCGACGAAGAGCTCGCACCGGTCCCGCGCGGCGCCACGCTGGTCGGCTTTCTCGCGCCGCTGGGCGACCCGCGCTCGGTGGAGCGCTACGCCGCGGCCGGGCTCTCGGCGCTGGCGATGGAGCTGATCCCGCGCACCACGCTGGCCCAGTCGATGGACGCGCTCTCCTCGCAGGCTTCGATCGGCGGCTACAAAGCGGTGCTGCTCGCCGCCGAAGCGCTGCCCAAATACTTTCCGATGCTCACCACCGCGGCGGGCACGGTGCAGCCGGCCAAGGTGTTCGTGATCGGCGCGGGCGTCGCGGGGCTGCAGGCCTTGGGCACGGCGCGCCGGCTCGGCGCGGCGGTGACCGGCTACGACGCGCGCACCGCGGTCAAGGAACAGGTCCAGTCGCTGGGGGCGAAGTTCTTCGAGATCCCCGGCATCGAGGCAACCGGCCAAGGCGGCTACGCGCGCGAGCTGACGCCCGAGGAGATCGACATCCAGCGCGCCGCGATGGTCAAGGCCATCGGCGCGTCCGACGTGGTGATCACCACCGCCGCCGTGCCGGGGCGCAAGGCGCCGGTGCTGGTGACGCGCGAGGCGGTGGCCGCGATGGCGTCCGGCAGCGTGATCGTCGACCTGGCCGCGGAGACCGGCGGCAACTGCGAGCTCACCGTCGCCGGCGAAACGGTCGTGAGCGACAACGGCGTGAGCATCATCGGCGCGCTCAACCTGCCCGCGACGGTGCCCAACAACGCCAGCCAGCTCTACGCGCGCAACGTCCAGGCGCTGCTGACCTACTTGATCCGGGACGGCGCCCTGGCGCTCGACCCCGAGGACGAGATCGCGCGCGGGGCGACGATCGTGCGCAACGGCGAGATCGTGCACGAGCCGACCCGCGCCGCGCTCGCCAGCGCCTAGCCCGCACCCGCCACCACCTCGCCGACGGAGCCCGCATGACCGTACACCTGCTCACCGAGCTGACGATCTTCATCTTGGCCGTGTTCGTCGGCGTCGAGGTGATCTCGAAGGTGCCGACCACCCTGCACACGCCGCTGATGTCGGCCACCAACGCGATCCACGGGATCGTGCTGGTCGGCGCGATCCTCGTCGCCGGCACGGCCGACGCGCCGCTGGGCCGGATCGTCGGCTTCGTGCTGGTCGTGCTGGCTTCGCTCAACGTCTTCGGCGGCTACACGGTGACCGAACGCATGCTCCAGATGTTCCGGCCCAAGGTGCAAGCGCCGGCGAAGGCGCCGACGGACGGCGCGAAGTGACGGCCGAGACGCAGCTCATCAACCCGGTCGACATCGCGTACCTCGTCACCGGGATCCTGTTCATCGTCGGCCTGCGCTACCTGGCCTCGCCCAGGACGGCGCGGCTGGGCAACCGGATCAGCGCGGTCGGCATGCTCGTCGCGGTCGTCGCGACGGTCACCCAGAACATCACCAACTGGGTCGTGATCGCGGCCGGCTTGCTGGTCGGCGCGCTGGTCGGGATCCTCTCGGCCCAGCGCGTGAAGATGACCGCGATGCCGCAGATGGTCGCGATCTTCAACGGCGCGGGCGGCGGCGCGGCCTCGCTGGTCGCGGCGGGCGAGCTGCTCAAGTACATCGACTCCGGCACCGCGATCGGCTACGACGTCTCGTTCACCAGCATGCTGACCGCGGTGATCGGCGCGATCTCGTTCGCCGGCTCGATCGTGGCCTTCCTCAAGCTGCAAGAGCTGATGACGGGCCGCCCGATCACCTACCCCGGCCAGCAGATCGTCAACGCGCTGCTGCTGCTGGCGATCGTCGTGATGTGGGGCCTGGTCGTGGCGGGCGTGCCGCCGCTGCTGGAGTGGTTCTGGATCGCGCTGGCCGCCTCGTTCGTGCTCGGCATCCTGTTCGTGCTGCCGATCGGCGGCGCCGACATGCCGGTCGTGATCTCGCTGCTCAACTCGTTCACCGGCCTGGCCGCCGCGTCGACCGGCTTCGTGCTGGGCAACAACGTGCTGATCGTCGCGGGCGCGCTGGTCGGCGCGTCGGGCACGCTGCTCACCGTGCTGATGGGCAAGGCGATGAACCGCAGCGTCACCAACGTGCTGTTCGGCGCGTTCGGCGCGGTGAAGGCGACGACGAGCGGCGGGGGCGCGAAGAGCGGCGGCAACGTCCGCAGCGCGAGTGCCGACGACGTCGCGGCGATGCTGGCGTATGCCAACCAGGTGATCGTCGTGCCCGGCTACGGCATGGCGGTCGCGCAGGCGCAGCACTCGATCCGCGAGCTGGCCGACCAGCTCGAGAAGCGCGGGGTCGAGGTGAAGTATGCGATCCACCCGGTCGCGGGGCGCATGCCCGGCCACATGAACGTACTCCTGGCCGAAGCGAACGTGCCCTACACCTCGCTCCACGACATGGACGAGATCAACCCCGACTTCGAGCGCACCGACGTCGCGCTGGTGGTCGGCGCCAACGACGTCACCAATCCCGCCGCCCGCTCGGACAAGAGCAGCCCGATCTACGGCATGCCGATCCTCGACGTCGACAAAGCCCAGAACGTGGTCGTCCTCAAGCGCTCGATGAACAGCGGCTTCGCCGGCATCGACAACCCGCTCTTCGACGACCCCAAGACCGTGATGCTCTTCGGCGACGCCAAGAAGTCCATCGACGGCGTGGTGGCGGGCGTCAAGGCGCTCTGAGCGGCTTGCGCGCCGCGCAGCGGAGCCGTAGTATCGTTCGAACGGGCCGGTGAAGCAGGGGTGACCGCATCGAGCTCGTTCCGCGCGCAGCTCGGAGCGTACCATGAGTGAACTCGGCGGCCTGAACCCCGGTGACGGAATGCTCGCCAGCTTCGATCACGTCGTCGTGCTGATGCTGGAGAACCGCTCGTTCGACAACATCCTGGGCTACCTGTATCCCGACGGCGTGCCCGCCGGAGCGCCGCTGGGGACGACGTTCGAGGGAATCGCCGCGGCCGAGCGCCGACTGGGCAAACCGCTCTCGAACCGGTTCCCGCCGGGCGCCCCCAGCCCGCCGCCGCCGGGAAACGATCCGATCGTCGTCGCCCCGGTCGACCCCGGCAACTACTTCGCGCCCTATCCCGATCCGGGCGAAACCTACGAGCACGTCAACACGCAGCTCTTCGACGTCATCGACGGCGGCGACCAGCCGCCGTACAACCTGCCGCCGGGCCCGCCGGTGCCGACCATGCAGGGCTTCGTGCGGGATTACATCTCCAACTACGCGACCGCCGAAGAACCGGGCACGAACCCGGCCTACGACGAGTACCGGCAGATCATGCAGTGCTACACGCCCGAGCAGGTGCCGGTCATCTCGAGGCTCGCGCGCGAGTTCGGCGTGTTCGACCACTGGTTCTGCGCGGTTCCCAGCCAGACGTGGTGCAACCGGGCGTTCTGGAACTCCGGCACGTCGTGGGGGCGCGTCGTGAACGGGCCCAGCGCGACCTGGCTCGAGGACAGCGCCGGCGAGACGATCTTCAACCAGATCGAGGACTCCGGCGCAGGATCGCCGCTGAACTGGAAGGTGTACTCGGCCAACCCGTTCGTGGCGCTCACGACCTTGATCCATACCGTCGCGCTGGCGCCCTACCACGTCTGGCCGTTCGACCACTTCCCCGGCCTGGAAGACTTCAAGCGGGATTGCGCGGCCGGCTCGCTGCCGGCATACTCCTTCGTCGAGCCGCGGTTCATCACGCCGCACAACGACATGCACCCGTCCAGCGCGCACTCGCTGCTGTTCGGCCATGGCACGGTCGGTTCGGTGCTGCTGGGCGAACTGCTGGTCTGGGAAGTCTACGAGGCGGTGCGGACCTCGCCGGCCGCGGAGCGGACGCTGCTCGTCATCACCTTCGACGAGCACGGCGGCTGCTACGACCACGTCCCGCCGCCCGGCACGGTGACGCCGCCGGACCTGACCGGGTACGCGCTCGAAGATGGCTTCGACTTCACGCGGCTCGGCGTGCGCGTACCGATGATCATGGTGTCGGCGCACATCGCCCGCAACACCGTCGTCAACACGCCGATGCACCACGGCTCGTTCCTCAAGACCGTCGGCAAGAAGTGGGACGCGCTGGTGCCGGGCAAGTTTCCGCCGCTGACCGCGCGGGTGGCCGACGCGCCGGAGTTCACCGAGGTGTTCACGTCGGCCCAAGCGCGGCCCGTGGCGGACTGGCCGGTGATGCCGAAGCCGGTGATTCCCCAAGACCCCGCGCAGCTCGACGTCTCCGCCGTTCCGCTGAGCCGGTTCCAGCGCGACATCCTGACCGCGGCCGACACCCTGCCGCAAGTGCAAGCGGCGAAACAAACCGCCCCGCTACCCGACCCGGCCGGCCTGCGGACGGTCGGCGAGGCGCTGGACTACCTGCGCGCGGTGCCCGGGCTGCGGCCGGAGGAACCGGTCGCGACCGGCCGGCCGGCCGCGGGCTACCCGGCAGCAACGACCGCTCAGGAGTAGACTGGCGCGCAGCTGCGGAGTAGCGCGTCGGGCCATCGGAAAGGCGAGATTTCCACCGGTTCGAGCGGTTCGCAGCGAGACCGGCTCGAACCGAGCCGGATGCTCGCTGCGACCCTTCTCTCGGCATGGCTGCAGTACGCCGCCGACGGCAAGCCGCACGCGCGCGCGGTGGTCGGCGACGCCGCCGCCTGCCCCAGTGCGAGCGCGGATGGGCGCGCGCAGGCGATGCAGCGCCGCGCCGGGCGCGCGGACGGCATCGCCGACACGGTGTGCGACGCGGAGATTTCGCCCAGCGCCAAGCGCGTGCGGGTCGGCGCTCGCGAACTGCCCGTCCCGGCGCACGACCCCAAGCGGATCGTCGTGCTGGGGGACACCGGCTGCCGGCTCGCGGGGCCGCTGAGCTCGCAGGCCTGCGACGATCCGGCGGCGTGGCCGTTCCCGGTCATCGCGCGGGCGATCGCGGCGGCGCATCCCGATCTGATCGTGCACGTCGGCGACTACCTGTACCGCGAGTCGGCGTGTCCGCCGCTGGTGCGCTGCGGCGGCAGCCCGCACGGCGACGACGCGCCGGCCTGGTATGCCGACTTTCTCACTCCCGCCGCGCCGCTGTTCGCGAGCGCCCCGCTGGTGCTGGCGCGCGGCAACCACGAGGAGTGCGACCGCAACGGCAGCGGCTGGTTCCGCTACTTCGACCCGCACCCGAGCACCGCGTGCGCGAACGAGACCGCACCGTACGCAGCCGACTTGGGCGACCTGCGGCTGGTCGTGTTCGACTCGGCGGTGGCCGAGGACCGCGTGCCCGACCCGCACCACGACGCGGTCTACCGGCCGCAGTTCGCGCGCGTGCGCGAGCTGGCACAGGGCGCACGCACGGCCTGGTTCGTCACCCACCGCCCACCTTACACCAACGAGGACGAGCGGACCGCGATGGACGGCGCGCTCGACTCCTTCGGGGCGGTGCTCGCCGGCCACATCCACTTCTTCGCGGCGCTGAACGTCGCGCCGCCGCTGCCGCCGCTGCTGATCAACGGCGAGGGCGGGACGGTGCTCGGGCCCAACCTCGCCCCGGTCATGCGCTTCGCGACCGGCGACGTCAAAGTGGTGGGCGACGTATTCGGTTCGGCCCACTTCGGTTTCGCGGTCTACACGCGCGAGGGCGCGGGCTGGTCGATCTCGCTGTGCGGCGCGGACGGCAAGGAACGAACTCGCTGCACGCTCGTCGAACGAACCGTGCGATGCTCGTAGCAACGGTTCTCTCCGCCTGGCTTCAGT
>CAXTNU010000249.1:0-6244 GCA_964245595.1 uncultured bacterium
GGCCGAAAAACTTGAACGTGACACCCAGTACGCGGCAGCGGCTTCGCTTCCTCGTCACGCTGTTCGTCGTAGCGTCAGGATTTTGTCTGGCGCCGCCCGCCGTCGGAGCGGCGGCCGCGCCGGGCGGGCTGGACCTGGGGCGGTTCTTCCGGCGCGCGTTCCACCTCGGCGTGGCCGCCGCGGCCGCGGCCAGCCCGGCGCCCGAAGCCTCGGGCCGGCCGAACCGCCGGCCGTTCCTGGGCGCGGGCCCGATCGATCTGAGCGGCTCGGGTTCGGGCAACCTGGGCTACCACCGCACCATCACGCCCGACGGCGCCACCCAGCAGCGCGGCTTCGACAGCGACCTGACCCTGAGCGCCAGCCGCCGGACCGAGCAGACCTCGCTTTCCATCACCCAGTCGGTGGCCCGCAACGTCGGCACGACGTCGCTGGGCCAGCTCGCCTTCGGCTACCGCACCCCGCTCTACGGTCTCGTGTACGGATCGCTGGCCGGGCCGGCCGACACGCAGCTCGGCATCGGCGGCTTCGCGCGCGGGGTCAGCCTCGCGCTGCCGCGCCGCAACGGCGAGCTGGACTTCTTCGGCGCCACGGCGCAGGGCAGCGACAACCAGACCTTCCGCGTGCGGGGCGTCCGCCGGACGGTCGACCTGTCGCGCGGGCGCTTCCTCTCGGCCACCCTGGTCGACGCCGGCGGCGAGCTCTCAGGGGCCCGCTCGCGGGTCGCCGACCTATCGTTCGGCGAGTACACCGCCGGCCACACCGCCCGCTTCGAGACGGCGCTCGACACCACGCGCGGCGTCCAGGGCGTGGCCGACGCCGCTCGGCTGGCGACGTCGGCACGGGTCGACGTTCGCTCGGCCAACGGCTTCGGATCGCTCTCCTTCGCCGACGTGCCGGTCGGCTTCGCGCCGGTCGGCCTGGTCCAGAACGGCGACCGCGTGGTGGAGCTCTCGGCCGGGCGGCGCTTCGGGACGGCCCAGTCCCAGCTCGACCTGGCCCGCGACCGGGCCACCGACCAGTCCGGCGGCGTCACCGACGCGACCCGGCTCGACCTGGGCGTCTCGTTTCCGCTGGCCGTGCTGGGCGCGCTCAACGCCAACGCCGCGGTCGGGCAGGTCCACTCGACCGGCGGCGACACCAAGAGCTCCACCATCAGCCTGGGCGCGACCCAGTCGCCGCACGGCTTCGCGCTGGCCGAGACCTACGGGCGCTCGACGGTCGGGGGCGGCATCTCGCAGTCCTCGTACACGCAGTACGCGGTGGCGGCCTCGCACGCGCTGGCGGGTGGGTTCCTGGCCGGGCAAGGCTCGTACCAGGCCAGCGACGCGGACGGCCGGGCGACCGTGCTGGGCGGCTCGCTCGACTTCACCCGCAGCCTGAACGCCCGCAACGACCTCGACCTGCGCGTGGGCTTGCAGCGGGTCAACAGCGCCGGCCAGATCGCGACGATCAAGACCCTCGGCGCGACCTACACCCGCCACCTGTCGCGGGCGCTGGCGCTGCGGATCGACACCGCTCGCACCGCTCAGACGGGGCCCGGCGGCGGCACCGGTTCGTCGCTGGACGTCGAGCTGGTCGGGCCGGTCTCGTTCGGCGGCGCGGCGCGCTACTCAGGCAGAGCCAACCCCAACCTGCCGGCCATCGTCCAAGGCCGCATCGTCTACCAGGACGTCGGGCTCAACGCCAGCAGCGGCCCGCTCTCCAGCCGCGGGGTGGCCGGGGTGATCGTCGTGCTCGACGGCATCCAGACCCAGCGCACCGACAGCGACGGCAGCTACCAGTTCCGCTTCGTCAAGCCGGGCGAGCACAGCGTGGCGCTGCAGGACGGCACCATTCCGCTGGGCCTGGTCGCCGAGCGCGACGCGCGCCAGTTCAGCGTCCAGGGCGGGCAAATCGTGGTGACCGACTTCCTGGTCGGCCAGTACGGCGGGGTGCGCGGCCACGTCACCTCGGGCACCGCCGGCGGCCCGGCGCCGCTCTCGGGGGTCGCGATCCTGGTCGACGGCACCCAGCGCGTGTTCACCGGTCCGGACGGCTCGTTCCAGCTCGGCCGGCTGGCCACCGGCGCCCACACCGTCCAACTGGTCAACGACTCGCTCCCGGCCTCGGCCCAGATCGCGGGCGCGGCGACGCGCACGGTCCAGGTCCGCCAGGGCGCGCTGACTTCGCTCGACTTCGCCACCCTGCGGCTGGGCTCGCTGCGCGGGACCGTCTACGACGGCGACCCGGTCAAGGGCGCGGGCGCGCCCGACATCTACGTCGTCGCGCAGCCCGGCGACCACGCCGCGATCACCGGCGCGGACGGCACCTTCATCATCGACAACCTCACCCCGGGCCGCTACACCCTGGCGATCGACCCGCAGACCCTGCCCGACGGCGCGGCGGTCCAGAGCGGCGACGGCCAGGCCAAGGAGGTCGGCCCGGGCGAGGACATCGCCGACCTGGTGTTCTCGGTCGGCGAGGCCCAGAAGGACGTCGTCTTCGACTACAGCGACAAGAAGCGCGCCGCGCTCCAGCTCACGCTCGACCCGCTGCGCCTGCCGCCGCTGGGCGAGCTCGAGCTGCGCCTGGCGACGACCGCCCCGCGCGACGCCAAGATCGAGGCGACCGTCGGGCTCTCGAAGATCGCGCTGCACTACGTTTCGAACGGCGTCTTCGGCGGGCGGGTCGTCGTCCCGGCCGGCGCGCCGGCCGGCGACGTGGCGGTCCACGTCGAGGTGGCCGGGAGCGCGAAAGGCTCGGCGGACGCAGTCTTTACCGTGGACCCTAAAGTGCCGCTGGTTTCGGTCCGTATACAGGATACGAGGGTGATTCCCGGCCAGACCGTCCACGGCGTATTGAAAACGTACGCGGACGTGCGGGCCGGGGACGCGATCGTCTTCGGGGACGGGCAGCAAGTCCGGCTCTCCGAACCGCACGGTCGTGTGTATGGATTCAACGTTCGAATCGGACCGTCGGGACTTCCGATGCGCGGCACGCTGACAACGCGCGGCGGGGAACATCTGGCGATCGTCATCGAGCGTATCAAAGCCGACGGCGGCTCAAGAAAGTGATCGCTGCGGTCGATTCGCCCTATACGGGCACTCTGCTTCTCAAGGAAGGGATGCGATAGTGAAACGGATTCTGGCCCTCGCCGCCGCCGCAATCGCGGCCGGAACGATGGTATTGCCCGCGAGCGCGGCTTCGACGTACACGTACGGTTCGGTCAAGCTCCAGTGGAACGTGCCGCTGACCGCGACGCTCAACGTCCACACCAACTACACCGCCGCGGGCGCCTTCGGCACCGCCGCGAACACGCTGCTGCCGAGCAGCGCGGGCGTGTGCACCAGCCAGACGTCGGGCGAAACCGACCTCAACATGAACTACGGCACCCTGGCCGTCAGCCCGAGCGCCGTCGTCGCGTGCACGTACAAGAACGCGGTCGCGATGCAGCTGACCACCAACGCGAAGTACCAGGTCAACGAGTACCTCGACACGACGACCGAAGTGCCGTCGGGCACCGGCTTCTGCGCCTATCCCAACGGCCTGACCTTCGGCGGCCCCGGCTCGGCCGCGGCGACCCAGTCGACCCGCTCGGCCGACCCCGGCCTGGCCACGTTCACCTCGGGCACGATCTCGGCGTGCGCCACGGGCGGCACCTACCTGCCGGTCGCGTCGGGCACGATCTCGAACAGCGGCGCGGCGCCGGCCCAGCCCAACGCGACCTACACCGGTGAGTATCTCGCCGGCGGCACGGGCCTCAACGTCATCGGTTCGGCGACCCCGCCGGCGGGCGTCGTGTGGGCCGGTGAAGACATCCAGCTGAACCTCGACAAGAATGCCCCGGCCACCAGCGGTGCGACCTCGGCCTTCATGACGATCCAACTCGTCAATAACTAGAACCGGAGAATCGTGAGAGCACGTCTTTTCGTGTGCGCCGCCGTCGCGAGCATCCTCGCGGCGTCCGCGCCAGCCCCGGCCGACATCGGGCTCAACGTCATCCCGACGAAGAACGAGATCGCGACCCAAGCCGGTAAGACCGAAACCGTCCCCGTCACCGTGCGCAACGACGGCCAGGACGTCGTGCACGTGCAGGCGTCGCTCTCCGATTTCACCATCGCGCCCAACGGCCAGCACGTCTTCATGGCGCCCGGCAAGAGCGCGTTCTCGCTGGCCCCGTACATGGCGGTCAACCCGCGCGAGTTCGACATCCCGCCGGGCGCGTTCCAGCAAGTGCGCGTCTCGTTCACCGTGCCCGAGCACAAAGCCGGCGAGTACGCGACGATCATCTTCTTCCAGACCCGCCCGACGCGCAAGCCCGGCTCGATCGGCTTTTCGGAGCGCATCGCGGCGAAGTTCTACGCCTTGGTCGGCGACACGGGCCGCATCGGCGGCGAGGTCGACAACGTCACGGTCCAGCCCGCATCCGGCGCGCAGAAAGTCGTGGTCGGCTTCAAGAACGTCGGCAACGTCCACGTCTACGTGAACGGCCGGGTCGAGATCCGCAAGGCCGGCCAGGTCGTGGAGAAGCTTCCCGTCGCCACCCAGCAGCTCGTCGAGCGCGGTGCGCGCGTCGTCTTGGAGGCGACCGGCAAAACCTTGCCGGCCGGCACGTACGACGCGGTCGCGGTGCTCGATTACGGCGGTCCCAAGCTCACCGGCGGCCAAACGACGTTCACCGTCCACTAGCCGAAATGCCGCAAGCCCTACGGAGAGGGCTCGCACGTCAAGAAGGATCTGACCTCATGCGGTTCCGCTCGCTCGCCGGGATCGCGGCGATTGCGCTGGTGGCGATCGCCGTGGCATCCGCCGGCCCCAGTTCCGCGCTACCCGTGGCGACGAACGGCTCGGTGCGCGTGCTCTACCACGTCCCGCCAAGCATCAACATGACCCTCACCACCAACTACCAGACCGGCTTCGGCCCGCAGGGCGGCACCGGTTCCGGCTCGACCCCCTCGCCCGGCCCCGGCATCAGCACGGGCGCGATCGATTTCGGCACCGTGGTCCAAGGCTACAACTATCTCTACAAGTACGCCGCCCAAGTGGCGGTCATGACCAACGACGTCAACGGCTTCGTGCTCTACGCCGAAGGCACGTCGGATTTCGACGCCACGTTCCCGCTGCAGAACTCGCTCTTCTGGATGCCCGCGAACTCGAGCAACACGCCCTACACGGGGCCGCCGACCGCGCGCTCGTTCCAGAAGACGCTGAGCCCGGTGACGTACGGCAGCGGCACGGCCAGCATCAGCTACGGCGGCGCGGCGCCCAACAACGCCGCCCAGATCTGGCAGTACGGCGGTTCGACGATCGCGCTGCCCGGCAGCGTCGCGTCGCAGGGATACGACTACCAGCTCGACGTCCCCAGCGCGACCAACATCAGCTCCTACAGCATCTACGTCGTCTACACGGCGGTGACTTCATGACCGCGCGGCTGCGCCTGCTCGCCGGGGCCGTCGCGGCGCTGGCAGTCTTCGTCTTGTTCGGCCTGCGCGCCGACGCGACCACCGTGCAGTACACGACCAAGATCATGAGCTTCACCGTGACGGTGACTCCCTCGCCGGTCGCCTTCATCAGCCCGCAGCGCGCGGTGCACGTCGCGACCGCGCACCGCGCGCTGGCGCGCGCCGTTCCGCACGCCGGCGCACCGCTGGTCGTCGCGCAGGTGACCTCGGCGCAGAAGAGCGCCAAAGTCAACGTCACCACCAAGGCCGACCCGACCGGCGCGTACCTCAAGCTCGCGCCCAACCACGTGGCGGTCAGCGCGAGCTACGGCACCAACACGTACCTCTGCGCCTTCAAGATCAACGCCTATTTCACGTACGCCTGGCAGGTCACCGACTGGGTCTACGGCTCCACGCGCGGAGCGTCCGGCACGTTCCCGACCTTCGACTACCCGGCGGCGTCCGATCTGGCGTGGTCCGTCCAAGGCGTCTCGACCAAGTACACGGCTTACGCCAACCAGGGCGCACCGGGCGAGAACGCCTTCAACGCGGCGGCGAACGTCTCCAAATCGCTCTGCGTCGACCTCCAGCTGACCGTGCCCAACACCGTGGTTGCCGGGACGTACTCGACCAACGTCCAGTACAACCTGTACGTGACGTACTGACGTGCGCATCTCACGAACGCTCTCCGTCCTGCTCGCGCTGGTGCTGCTCGCGGTTTCCGGGATCGCCGTGCTCGCCCAGACCGCGCGCCAGCTCCCGTCCCGGCGCAGCACGGTGGCTCCGCCGCCCGCCATGCCGTCGCTCGCGCCGCTGCTCGCGCC
>CAXTNU010000250.1:0-6190 GCA_964245595.1 uncultured bacterium
TCCGTTCAGCCCCGGGCGGCTGTTCGGCTTGCGCAACGTGACGGAGTTCCAGCCTCTGATGTTCCGGCCGCTGTACTTCTTCGGCAGCGAGGGAAAACCGCAGGTCGATTACCGCTTGAGCATCGGCGCGCCGCCGGAGTGGAGCGCCGACGGCCGGACCGTCACCGTCACGGTGAAGCCGTGGGCGTGGGCCGACGGCGAGCGGGCCAGCGCCGACAGCGTCATGCTCTGGATGCACGTGTTCGAAGCGAACAAGGCCGAGCACGGCGCGTACGTCCCGGGCTATTTTCCCGACAACCTGACCGATTACCGCAAGGTCGCGCCCGACCGGGTCAGCTTCACCTTCGACAAGGTCTACTCGCGCGCGTGGGTGCTGGCCAGCCAGCTCAGCATGATCGTGCCGTTCCCGCGCGCCTGGGACCGCACCGCCGCCGGCCCGGCCGACGCCACCCACGACAAGGCCGCCGCGAAAGCCGTCTACGCGTACCTGTGGGCGCAGAACGAGGACCGCGCGCGCTGGGACACGAGCCCCCTGTGGAGCGTGGTCAACGGGCCGTGGAAGCTCACCCACTACACCGTCGACGGGCACGCGACGTTCGTGCCCAACCGCGCCTACTCGGGGCCGAACAAGCCGTACCTGGACGAGTTCCGGCTGCGGCCGTCGGCCTCCGACGACGAGGAGTACGCGGTTCTGCAAGCCGGCCCGACCGGCGCCGACCCGATCCACGTCGGCTACCTGCCCTTCGACCACGTGACCGAGCCGACCAGCGACCCGCTGATCGGCGGCCCGACGCCGCTCGCGGCGAACTACGTCGTCACCCCGCAGATCGTCTACGGCATCCACTACTTTCCGATCAACTTCAACAACCCGGCGGTCGGACCGATCTTCCGCCAGCTCTACTTCCGCCAAGCGTTCCAGTCGGTCGTCGATCAGGACGGTGCGATCCGCGACGTGTACAAAGGCTATGGCTACCGCGCCGACGGCCCGGTTCCGGCGCTGCCGCGCAGCGACGCGATCGCGCCGCGCGAGCGCGCGCCGCGCTACCCGTTCGACGTCGCCAAAGCCAAGCGTCTGCTGAGCGAGCACGGCTGGGACACCAGCCGCACGCCCGCCGTGTGCGTCGATCCCGCCAAGGCCGGGCCCGGCATCGCGGCGGGCACGAAGCTCACCGTCGCGCTCGACTACGCCGAGGGCCGGCCGACGCTGACGCGGGTGATGACCAAGCTCAAGGCCGATGCCGCCCGCGCCGGGATCGAGGTGGTGCTGAAGGCGCGCGTCGGCTCGGCGATCGTCGCCGACGCGGTGCCGTGCACGCCCAGCGTGCCCAGCCCGCCCTGCAACTGGCAGATGGCGAGCTGGAACGGCGGCTGGGTCTACGGGCCCAGCTACTCGCCCACCGGCGAAGCGCAGTACGGCACCGGCGCGGGGGTCAACTTCGGCAGCTACAGCGATCCCAAGGCCGACGCGCTGATCGATGCGACCGTGCACGGCGACGACCGCAACGACTTCTACGCTTATCAAGACTACATCGCCGAGCAGCTGCCCTTCGTGTTCATGCCGAACTTCCCGCCGCGCTTGCTCGCGGTGGCGAAGAACCTGCGCCTGGGCCCGCTCAACCCGTACGCCATCCTGATGCCCGAGAACTGGCACTTCGTCGCCGGCTGACGCGCGCTCCCACCGGCACCTTCAAGGGAGCGGCGGCCCGCAACCCGTAGGCACCCACGTCAGCCCATCTCTCGAGAATAGGTGCCACATAACCATGACCGACGAGGGTGTCGTCCTCCTGATCGGTAGCGGCGTGCAGCGCTACCGCGAATACCTCTTGGCGGGAGCCGCGCGCGGACGACGCATCTGGCTGATCGACGCCGCCGAATCGACCTGGCAGAAAGCGTACGTCGCCGGCACGACCGTCGTGCCGCTGCTCAATCCCGCCCGGCTCACCCCCGACAAGGACGCGCTGATCGAAGCCGCGCTCGCGCTCGCCAAGCACGAGCGTGTCGTGGGCGTGTTCTCCTACGACGAAGTGCTGATCGTCACGACCGCGCACATCGCCGACCAACTGGGTCTGCCCGGCAGCACCATCGACGGGGTCGAGAACTGCCGCAACAAAGCGCGCAACCGCGCGGTGCTGACCCAAGCCGGGCTGCCGCAGCCGCGCTTCGAGATGGTGCGCACGCTCGCGGAGGCGCAGGCCGCGGCCGAGGCCACCGGCTACCCGCTGGTGCTCAAGCCGCAGGGCATGGGCGCGAGCATCGGCGTGATCCGGGTCGACGGCCCGGCCGAGCTGGCCGGCGCGTTCGCGATGTCGCTCAAGTCCAGCTACGGCGGCAACCCGACCTACGAGGGCGGCGTGCTGGTCGAGGAGATGCTGGTCGGGCCCGAGATCAGCATCGACGGCGCGATCTTCGACGGCGAGTACATCCCGCTGTTCCTGGCCCGCAAGAGCACCGGTCTGCCGCCGTACTTCGAGGAGGTCGGCCACGTCGTCGATCCGCACGACCCGCTGCTCTCCGATCCGGAGTTCCTCGACGTGCTGGCGCGCGCGCACCAGGCGGCCAAGTTCCGGTACGGCATGACCCACACCGAGGTGATGCTCACCAAGCGCGGGCCGGCGATCGTCGAGATCAACGGCCGGCTGGGCGGCGACCTCATCCCGTACCTGGGTCAGCTCGCGACCGGGATCGATCCCGGCGCGGTCGCCGCCGACGTCGCCTCGGGCATCCGCCCGAACGTCACGCCGACCCTCGACCGGGTGGTCGGGATCCGCTTCGCCTACCCGCCCCAGGACTGCCGGGTCGTCGCGACCTCGGTGCCCGAGCCCGGCTCGCTGCCGGGGCTGCTCGAATCGGCCGCGATGGTCCCCGCCGGGCGCGAGCTGCGCCTGCCGCCCAACGGCTACCTGGGCCGCTACGCCTACGCGATCGCCACCGCCGACAGCCCCGCGGAGTGCGCGGCCCGGCTCGAGGCCGCCATCGCGCAGGCCCACCTGGAGTTCGAGGCGCCCCAGGCGGACCCGGGCGAGCTGTTCACCCGCTGAGCCCGCCCCGGCGGCTCGGCCGCAGGCCGAACGCGACGGGTTCAGCGGAACGCTGAACCCACTAGCCCGGCGCGGACCCGGCCGGGGTCTTGCCCACCAGGCGAACGTCGATCTTGGCCATGAAGTCGTTCATCTTGGACATCACGTCCTCGAACGAGTCGCCCTTCATGCCCAGGAAGCCGAAGACCGTGTTGCCGTCGGGCGGGCGCTTGATGACGTCGCCCGGCTTGACGATGATCCGGAAGAACGCCACGTCGGGGTCTTCGTAGAGCTCGGGGGGGACGATGACGTCCTCGATCACCCCGGCCGGGCAGATCATCGCGACGCCCGAGCAGTGCACCCCGGTCGGCTTGAAGTGGCCGACCCGGGGCTTGCGGCCGACCGCGATGTCGGCCACCGCGACGATCGGGTCGTAGTCGCCGATCACCTGCGCCATGCTGTTGAGCCCGCCGCCGCCGGGCCGGGCCGCGGCCTCGAGGATGTACGGCTCGCCCTGGTGGAAGCGGATCTCGACGTGCGCGACGCTGCGCTCGAGCCCTTGCGCGCGCACGGCGCCCGCGGCGACCTCGTACAGCTTGGCGTACTTCTCGGGGCTCAGGTCCGTCGGCGCGTGGTGGACGTCGTCGTCGAAAGTGTCGCCCTCGACCGTCACCCGGTCGACCACCGAGCCGAGATAGACTTCTCCGTCCCAGACCACGGCTTCGATCAGGTGCTCGTGGCCGTCCAGGAACGACTCGACCAGCAGGCCGTTGGGGCCCAGCTCCATGTCGTCGGCTTCCATCGCCGGGTAGAACTTGTCGTCCAGGATGCCGCGCGCGGCCTGCTCGTAGCGCAGCGCCAGATCCTCGGGCGTGTCGCAGCGGAAGACGAAGCCGCTGGCCCCGCCCAGGGTCGGCTTGACGATCGCCGGGTAGCCGAACTCCGCCGCCGCGGCGAGCGCCTCGGCCTGCGTCTCGACGTAGCGGAAGCGCGGGTGCGGCACGTTGCCGCGCTCGTGCGCCTGGCGCATCAGGTACTTGTTGCGGCTGGCCAGGCCCGCCTCGACGCTGATGCCCGGCAGCCCCAGCTCCTTGGCGATGTGGGCGGTCACGATCACCCCCATCTCCGAGAGGGTGAAGACGCCGTCGAACTTCTCCTCGGCGTGCCAGGCCTTGGCCGCCGCCGTCATGTCGGCCAGGGTCTTCGAGCCCAGCGAGCGGTGCTTGTGGAGGGGCCAGGTGTCCGGGGTGCCTTCGCCCGCGAGCAGGTACACCTCGAAGCCGTTCGCCTCCATGTGCTCGTACCGGGGCATGAGGTAGGTCCCCCACTGCCGCGCCTCGATGGCAAGTAACTTCACGTCTGCAATCCTCGAATTCAAGCTAATTTCAAGCGGCCGGCGCGGGTGCCGGCGGGTCGAGAGTGGGATCGGGGCCGGGGCGGCCGTAGGTGCGCCAGAGCAGCGCGACGGCGACCACGGCCGTGCACGCCACCCCCGCGCCCAGGACCGACCAGCCGGTTTGGACGGTGCTGTGGTCGACGAGGCGGGAGATGCCGATCGTGGCCGCCACGCTGAACATCAGCCCGACGGCGTTGGTGGTGCCGAACACCCGCCCGGCGCGGTGCTCGGGCACGGCGTGCAGGAGCATGGTTCGGGCCGCGACCCGGCCCACCCCGAACATCATCGCGCCCAGCGGGTAGAGCAGCATGAAGACCCACACCCCGAAGTGCGTCTCCAGCGCCAGGATGGTGCCGCAGGCGACGTAGCCGACCAGCGCGATGCGCAGGTTGGGCCGGCGCGGGCTGACCCACTTGTAGAGCGCCGCCGCGGCGATGACGCCGACCCCGGCCAGCGAGTCGGCCACCCCCAGGATGCCGGCCTTCTGGTTGTAGGCCTGCAGCAGCAGTACCACGATCAGCGTGTTGACCACGACCACGATCGGCTGGCCCAGCGCGTAGAGCAGCCCCAGGCGCGCGAGCGGAGCGTGGCTGGGGGCCGCGCTGACCGGAAGCGGCGCGCCGGTGACGTCCGTGCGCCCGATCCGGCGCCCCATCAGCACGAAGCAGACCATCGACGCGATGAAGGTCGCGGCGTTGAAGAAGAACAGCGGCGCGGCGCCGTAGAACTGGACCAGCACGCCGCCGATCGCGGTCGAGAGCAGCGTGCCGGCCTGGGTCGCGATCTCGAAGTTGGCGTTGAACGGCCCCAGGCGCCGGTCGGCCACCCGCTCCTTGATCAGCGCGTTGCTGGCCGGAACGAACATCGCTCCGACCGCCGCGAGCAGAAACGTCGCGGCGTAGATGCCGACGTTGGGCGCGCCGCCCAGCAGCAGCCAGAGCGGCAGGGCGGCGGCGACCAGGGCGCTCACCAGGTCGCACAGCAGGCACAGGGTGCGGCGGTCGAAGCGGTCGACCAGCGGCCCGAAGACCAGCGAGAGCAGCGTGGCCGGGACCGAGAAGGCGACGAACAGCCAGCCCACCGCCACGGTCGAGTGCTCGCTCTGGAGCATCACGATCGAGGCCGCGGTGAGCTGGATGCTGTTGCCCAGGTTGGTGATGAAGGTGGCGGGCAGCAGCAGCCGCTCGGCGCGGCGCGATACGGGGGTCTCGGCCGCCGGGATGTCGGCGGCAGCCAGGCTAGTCATCGAATTCCTTTGGAGCGCCGGCATGGGCGAGCGGCGCGACGGGCGCGGAAAATGCAACGCGCGCGGCCAGCGAGCGGGCGATCAGCGGGGCGAACTTGAAGGCGCCGCCGCCGCACGCCGCATGCGACCAGACGGTCGCCGACCCCTGCCCCAGCACGACCTCGCGCGCCCCGCCGGTGGCGGCGTCCTCGAGGTAGTAGCAGTCGCGCGCGGCGGCGATCCAGCCCGGCTCGAAACCGTCCAGTTGGGCTGCGAACAGTGCGCTCAGGTGCGCGCGCCAGCGTTCCGGCGCCTCGCGGCCGGCGAGGTCGGGGACGGCCCGGCAGGCTTCGGCGGCGCTGAGCTTGAGCTGCGTGCCGGCCACCGGCGGGACCAGCCAAGTGCCGGCGGCCGGATCGAGGCTCAGCACCACCGGGGTGCGCGCCCACGCCGCGCGCCGCTCGGCCGGCACGTCGCAGTAGAGCATGGTCTGGCGCTTGAGGGCCAGCTCGCCCGCCGCCGCGGCGGGCAGAAACGGGCGCGACCAGGCGC
>CAXTNU010000251.1:0-4414 GCA_964245595.1 uncultured bacterium
GGCGAAATAGATGCCCAGCGCCG
Source organism: uncultured bacterium (assembly GCA_964245595.1). GTDB lineage: Bacteria > Vulcanimicrobiota > Vulcanimicrobiia > Vulcanimicrobiales > Vulcanimicrobiaceae > Vulcanimicrobium. Next base: position 24 of record CAXTNU010000251.1, read on the forward strand.
CGACGAACGCGCCGAAGGCGTAGCGCAGACCCGGGCCGGCGACGCGCGTCGCGTAGAGCGCGCCCAAGAAGGTGAACACCACCGCCGAGCCCGCCAGCAGCAGTGCGACGCGCCGTTCGAGGTCGCCGCGCTTGGCGTAGTTCCAGAGGCCGACCATCACGTTGGGCGCGACCATCGCGAGGGACGTCCCTTGGGCGTGCTGCTCGTCCAGCCCGAAGAACAGGGTCAGCACCGGAATCGCGATCAGGCCGCCGCCGATTCCGAACAGCCCGCCCAGCGCACCCAGGACCGCCCCCAGCACGAGAAAGAGGGCGAGGTGGGCGAGGTCGGGCACGCCGCTCCGCTTTCAACGCGGGCGGCGGGGTTCCGCGTCGGCCTCTAGGAGAGGCTGGCGCCGGCCCGCGCCAGCGCGCGCGACTCGGCCACGCTGGCGACGACCAGCTCGAAATGGTCGTCGTTGCGCCGCACCTGCTCGGGGGTGAGCGGGCAGCGGCAGCTGTGCACCCTGCCGCGCACGTCGGTGAAGCGGTACACTTGGCACCCTTCGGGCCCGTGGCTGCGCTCGGTGTGCGTGCAGCTGCAGAACTTGCCGTGATCCATCAGGGACGTTGCTCTCATCGCCATCGCACCCCGAAGATGTCACGACGTACTTACCGGGCGCTTACAGTGCGTCCCGAACGCTTACGGCGGCCTGTCCGGCGTGCCCGGCCGCCGGCGCGGTCAGCCGCCGGCGCGCTTGACGCGCCGCCCGCGCGCTTCGAAGTAGGCCACGACCTTGTCGCGGTGATCGCCTTGCAGCTCGGCCACGCCGTCCTTGGCCGTGCCGCCGGTGCCGCAGAGCCGCTTGAGCTCCTTGCCGAGCGCCTCGGCTTCGCCCGGCGCGAGCCCGTGCACCACCGTCACCGCGCTGTTGCGGCGCTTCTGGCGCGCGACCCGGATCACGCCGTCGTCGGGCAGCGCGGGCGCCGCGCCGGGGCGCTGCGGCTGCGCGCGCTTGGGCGGCTTGGGCAGGGGCGTCGAGCCGTCGGTCGAGTAGACCAGGACGCGCTCGTCGCGCACGCGGTCGTCCTTCACGGAGTCTGCAACCTCGTCGGCATGGCGCTGGGTTCGGCGGGGTGTGACCAGGGTGCTGCCGGCCCCGCCTCCGGCGGTGGTCGATGCGATCGCGAGCTTCGGCCGTTTCGCGGCCTCGCGCGGCTGGGTGCCCGCGACGGCGGGCAACTTCTCGCACCGCATCGACGCCGGCCATGCCGCCGTCACCCGGAGCGGCATCGACAAGGGCGCGATCGGACCCGCCGACGTCGCCGCGCTGGCGCTCGACGGCCCGATCCCGGCTGGGATGTCGGCCGAGACCCCGCTCCACCTGGCGCGCTACCGCACCGATCCCGCGGTCGGCGCCGTCTTCCACGTCCACACGGTCGCCGCGACCGTGCTCTCGCGGGTCCACGCCGCGGACGGCGCGGTGCGGACCGAAGGCTACGAGATGCACAAGTCGATGCACGGTTTCGTGACCCACGAGAGCGTGCTCGAAATCCCGGTTTTCCGCAACGACCAGGACACCGCGGCGCTGGCCGAGGAGATCGAGGTACGCCTAGGGGTCGGGGCGCGGGTGCCGGGCTATCTGCTTGCCGGCCACGGCTTGTACGCCTGGGGCGCGACCGCCGCCGACGCCCGCCGGCACGTCGAAGGGATCGAGTTCCTGCTGGCCTGCCACCTCGAAGAACGGAGACTGGTGCGATGACCAACGCTACGCTGACTTCGACGCTGCGCGTCTACGACGACGCGAGCGCCGAGAAACTGGTCGACACGAACGACCGGGCCGAGATCGTGCGCATCCTGGGCGGCGCGGGCGTGCGCTTCGAGCGCTGGGAAGCCGCGGTGCCGCTGGCCCGCGACGCCGACCAGGACGCGATCCTGGCCGCCTACGCCGACGACGTCGCGCGGCTCAAGCGCGAGAACGGCTACACCACCGCCGACGTGCTGCGCCTGGTGCGCGGCTCGGTCGCCGACATCACCCCGATCCGCGGCAAGTTCCTCGAGGAGCACACCCACTCCGAGGACGAGGTGCGCTTCTTCGTCGAGGGCGACGCCTCGTTCTACCTGCGCATCGGGGGCAAGGTCTACCAGGCGATCTGCGTGACCGGCGACCTGATCGGCGTGCCGGCCGGCACGACCCACTGGTTCGACATGGGCCCCGACCCGCAGTTCACCGCGATCCGCCTGTTCGAGAACACCGAGGGCTGGACGCCGGCGTACACCGGCGACCCGATCGCCGCGCGGTTCCCCAAGTACGAGTGAACGCGGTCTCGCTCGCCGCGCGCGCCGTTCTGGTCGACATCGAGGGAACGACGAGCACGATCGCGTTCGTCCACGAGGTGCTCTTCCCGTACGCGGACGAGCACCTCGACGCGTACGTCGCCGCGCACCGCGCGGAGCCCGCGGTCGCGCAGGCCCTGCTCGACGCGGCCCGCGAGGCCGGCGAAGAGTCCGACGTGGACGACGCGACGGTGCTGGCCCACCTGCACCGCTGGATCGCCGAGGACAGCAAGGCGACCCCGCTCAAGGCCCTGCAAGGGCTGGTCTGGGCCGAAGGCTACGCGAGCGGCGAGTTGCGCGGGCACGTCTACCCCGATGCGGCCGCCGGCCTGCGCCGCTGGCACGAAGCCGGCTTGCCGCTCTACGTCTATTCGTCGGGCTCGGTCCCGGCGCAGAAGGTGCTGTTCGGCAGCAGCGACCACGGCGACCTGACCCCGCTCTTCGCCGGCTACTTCGACACCACGACCGGACCCAAGCGCGAGCCGGCGTCGTACGCCGCGATCGCGCGCGCGGTCGGTCGGGCGCCGGGCGAGATCGTGTTCCTCAGCGACGTCGACGCCGAGCTGGACGCGGCCCGCGCGAGCGGCTTGCGGACGGTGCGCCTGCTGCGCCCCGCCGACACCCCGCCCGAGCGCGCCACGACCACGCACCCGAGCGTGGTCAGCTTCGACGACATCGCGCTCAGCCGCGCCTGAGCGGCTCAGCGCCGCTCGACCCGCACCGCGCGCGACATCATCAGCAGCAGCGCCAGCGCGAAGTAGCCGAAGGCCGAGATCGCCATCGTCGGCCGCACGCCGACGTGGTCGGCTAGCCAGCCGCCCAGGATCGAAGCGGGGAAGATCCCGATCAGAACGATCAGCCGCACGACGCCGAAGACGCGGCCGATCAGCTCTTCAGGAATGACCCGCATCCGCCACGAGACGATCGTCGTGATGTTGTAGCCCGAGGCGATGCTCGAGAAGGTGATCCCGGCGATCGCCAGCGGGAGCGAGTGCGTCCACGGCAGCGGCAGCCAGCCCAGCCCGTCGAACAGGTACGAGACCACCAGCGCCGGCCCGAACGGCCAGTGGGTGCGCCCGGCGATCACCGAGCCCAGCGCCGCGCCGCCGGCGAAGCAGCCGAAGGCGATGCCGACGACGTGGTCGCCGGCCTCGAAGGCGCGCTTGAAGTACGGGATCAGCGCCACGAAGCCCAGCGTGCCGACGAAGTTGAAGCCGCAGCTGAAGCCGGTCAAGGTGCGCATCGCGCGGTCGGCCCGCAAGAAGCGCCCGCCGGCCGCGACGTCGGCGCCGACCTCGCGCAGGGTCGGGATGCCGCGCGGCGCGTCGGGCCCGAAGGTCGCCACCGAGGCGATCGAGGCCTGCGAGCCCAGGTAGGTGACGGCGTTGATGACCAGCGCCGGGAGCGGCCCGACGATGGCGAACAGCGCCCCGCCCAGCGGCGGCGCGACCAGGTTGACGCCCTGCTCGGTAGCGGCCAGCGCCGCGACGGCGCCCTTGACCCGGTCCTTGCCCAGCAGGAAGGGGATCGAGGAGGACTGCGCGCCCAGGAAGACCGACCCGCCGACCGCCAGCACGACCACCCCGACGTAGATCATGCCGATCGTCAGGTGGCCGGTCCAGAACAGGAGCGAGAACGCCACCATCACCGCGAAGCGCAACCCGTCGCAGATCAGCATCAGGCGGCGCCGGTCGACCCGGTCGGCCAGCGATCCTCCGACCAGGCTGACCAGCGCGTAGGGCAGCAGCTCCAGGCCGAAGGTCCAGCCGAGCGCCGTGGCCGACCCGCTCAGCCGGAAGACCAGCAGCGGGATCGCAAGCGTGCGCAGCCCGTCGCCCAGATAGCTGAGCGCCTGGCCGGCGAAGAACCGCCCGAAGCCCGAAGAACGAAAGATGCTCGCGGTGCGAGCAGTGACCGTTGCCATGAAAGATTCCCGATGCGTGCGCAGAGGAGTGGAGGTGCACGGACCCGCGCCGCGGAGGGCGCGGGGGAATCTACAGAGTCATAGCCGCGCTAGGTTACCACACGGCCGGCGGAAAGTCCAGGCAGTCTTCGGGACGCCGCGCGCGGTAGAG
>CAXTNU010000251.1:4424-6157 GCA_964245595.1 uncultured bacterium
ATCTTCGAGAGCGCGGCGCTACGGGCGCGGGACGCGTCGGCAGCCAGCGGTGCGGGCTACGCCGACGGCCGCTTCGAGCAGGGCCGCGCCGAGCGGATCGAGGTTCGCAACGGCGTGGTCGCGGCGCTGACCGACGCGACCAGCACGGGGTACGGCATCCGCGCGTTCTACGGCGGCGCGTGGGGCTTCGCGGCCAGCGACGACTTCAGCGACGCCGGCCTGGACGCGGCCGCCGCGCGCGCGGTCGCGATCGCCAAAGCCGGCGCCGCCGTGGCCAAGAGCCGCGTCGCGCAAGCGCCGACCGATGCGTACGCCGACACCTACGCGACGCCGCTGGAGCGCGATCCGGCGAGCGTGCCGCTGGGCGAGCGCGTCGCGCTCCTGCTCGACGCCGAACGCGCGCTGCACGCTACGCCCAACGTGCGGGCCGGGCGGGCGTGGATGGACCTTTGGCACACCGAGAAAGAATTCTACAGCACGAGCGGCTCGCGCATCGCGCAGTCCGTGCACCAGAGCGGGAGCGGCATGAGCGCGCTGGCGGTCGGTGCGGGAGACGCGCAGGAGCGCTCGTATCCGGGCGACCGCGGGCTGTACCAGGGCGGCGGCTACGAAGTCGTCGAGCGCGCGCAACTGCGCGAGAACGCGCAGCGCATCGGCGAGGAGGCCTCGCAGCTGCTCGCCGCGCCGCAGTGCCCGGTAGGCGAGCTCGACCTGGTGCTGGGCGGATCGCAGGTGTCGCTCCAGATCCACGAGTCGTGCGGCCACGCGGCCGAGCTCGACCGCGTGCTGGGCTGGGAGGCGAACTTCTCGGGCGTGAGCTTTCTCGACCCGTCGCTGCTCGGCACGCTGCGCTACGGCTCCGAGCACGTCACGATCGCGCTCGACAACGGCATGCCCAGCGGCTTGCAGACCGTCGCGTACGACGACGAGGGCGCGAAGAGCGTGCCCGCTGAGATCGTCAGCCGCGGTCTGCTCGTCGGCTTCGAGATGTCGCGCGACACCGCGCGCGCGATCGGGCGCGAGACCAACGCCTGCGTGCGCGCGCAGAGCTGGCAGCACGTCCCGATGATCCGCATGTGCAACCTGCGCCTTGCGCCGGGCGCGCTGCCGTTCGAGGCGCTGTTCGAGGGCGTCGACGACGGCATCTATATGGAGGCCAACCGCTCGTGGTCGATCGACGACCACCGGCTGAACTTCCAGTTCGGCTGCCAGATCGGGTGGGAGATCAAGCGCGGGCGGCGCGGGCGCATGGTGAAGAACCCCACCTATGCGGGCATGACGCCGCAGTTCTGGAACGCCTGCGACGCGATCGCCGACGAGCGCTCGTGGGTCGCCTGGGGAACGCCGAACTGCGGCAAGGGCGAGCCGGTGCAGCGCGGCCGCACGACGCACGGCGCGTCGCCGGCGCGCTTTCGCAAGATCCAGGTCGGGATGGGTTATGCTCGATAGCGCGGCGCAGGAAGCGCTCGCGCAGCGCGTCGTCGCGCTCTCGCCGGCCGCGCAGACCGAGGTGACGGTGCGCGGCGAGGACTTCGGGCTGACCCGCTTCGCGCGCAACGCGATCGTGCAGAACGTCGGCCGCCGCACGACCACGGTGCGCGTTCGGGCGGTGGTCGAGGACCGGGTCGGGATCGCGCTGACGAACGATCTCGCCGACGCGGGCTTGCGCGCGGCCGTCGAACGAGCGTGCGCGCTGGCCCGGCTGGCCCCGCGCGACGACGCCTTTCCCGGCC
>CAXTNU010000252.1:0-6084 GCA_964245595.1 uncultured bacterium
CCGCCAGCGAGGCCTTGCGGCGGCGCGGCAGCGGGCGCGGACGGGACGGCGCGCGGGTGCTCATCTCAGCACGAACCGCTCGATCGCCTCGGCCGCGCCGTCGTGCGCGACGTCCGCCACGACCGCGTCGGCGCGGGCCAGCAGCTCGGGCGGGCCCGAACCCATCGCGACCCCGACCCCCGCCGCGTCGAGCAGCGGCAGGTCGTTCCACGAGTCGCCGACTGCGAGCGTCGCGTCCAGCGTCACGCCGTAGCGCTCGGCGACGAAGGCCAACGCCTCGCCCTTGTTCACCGCGGGGTCCACGACTTCGACGAACGCGACGTTGCTGCGGGTGACGTAGGCGCGCGCGCCGAGCAGCGCTTCGAGGTCGGCCAGGTGCCGCTGCGCGGGCTCGGGATCGTCGACCACGATCACCTTCGTGCTCGACCGGCCGGCGAACGCCTCGCGCAGCGAGGGCACCACGACCGGCTCGACCCGCGCCATGTCGGTATAGCGCTTGGAGAAGCGGTTGATCTCGTCCACGTAGAGCGTGTCGTTCGCGTAGCACTGCGCGTGCACGCCGTGCTCGTGCGCCCAGTCGAGCACGCTGCGCACGACGTCCGGCCGGACCGGCGTCTCGCGCAGAATTTCGCCGCTGGTCGCGTCGAAGACCGCCGCGCCCTGATAGCACACGACCGGGCCGCCGATGCCCAGCGCGTGCGCGAACGGGCGGGCCGCGCCGAACATCCGGCCGGTCACGATCGTGACCTGTGCGCCCGCGGCTTGCGCGCGCCGCACGGCGTCGCGGACGCGCGGGCTGAGCACGAGATCGTCGCCGACGAGCGTACCGTCGAGGTCCAGCGCGACGAGGCGGATGCGCGTCGAGGACACCATCGGGATGCCGTGTTCGCGAACGGGGCGTCTTCCGCCCTCTCCCGAAGCGGGCGCGCAATGAGCACGGACGGCAGCCCTCTGATCCGCGGCGTCGGCTTGCGCGGCGCGGTCGCGGTCAACGTCATCTCGATGATCGGGATCGGGCCGCTGATCACGATTCCGCTCGTGCTGGGCGCGCTGCACGGGCCGCTCTCGCTGGCCGGCTGGGTGCTGGGTGCGGGGCTCGCGCTGTGCGACGGCCTGGTCTGGGCGGAGCTGGGCTCGCGCCATCCCGGCTCGGGCGGAACGTACGGCTACCTGCGCGAGGTGTTCGGGCGGCGCAAGCTGGGCCGGTTCCTGGCCTTCCTGTTCGTCTGGCAGACGATCTTCTCGGCGCCGCTGCTGCAGGCGACGGGCTACATCGGCTTCGCCAACTACGCCGGCTACCTCGTGCCGCGGCTCGCGAGCTCGCCCTGGGCCACCAAAGCGGTCGCGGTGCTGGTCGGCGTGGTGACGCTGCTGGCGCTGTACCGCGCGATCACCTCGGTCGCGCGGATCGGCACCTGGCTCGCCGTCGGCTCGATCGCCACGCTGCTGTGCATCATCGTGGCCTCGTACGCGCACTTCTCGGGCGCGCAGGCGTTCGCGCTGCCGGCGCACGACTCGCTCTGGGAAGGGCTGCGGGCGGGTCTGGGCCAGGCGCTGATCATCGCCATGTACGACTACGCCGGCTACGGCCAGTCCAGCGCGATCGGGGACGAGGTGCGCGACCCGGCGCGCACGATTCCGCGCTCGATCGTGATCTCGATCGGGCTGATCGCGGCGCTGTACGTGGTGATGCAGATCGGCGTGCTGGGCGCGATCCCGTGGCAGACGATCGTGCCGCACGCCGACGGCAGCCTGCCCCCGGCCGGCGCGCACGTCGGTTCGACCATCGTCGAGAACGCTTTCGGCGGCGGGGCCGCGCTCGCGGTGACGGTGCTGATCTTGATCACGGCGTTCGCCTCGGTGTACGGCAACCTGCTGGGCTTCTCGCGCGTGCCTTACGCCGCCGCGCGCGACGGCGTATTTCTCAGGCCGTTCGCGCACGTCCACCCCAAGCTGCGCTTTCCCGACGTGTCGCTGCTGGCGATCGGGCTGCTGGCGCTGCCGGCGTGTTTGTTTCCGCTCGACCAGGTGATCAACGCGCTGACGACCAGCATCGTGCTGGTGCAAGCCATCGCGCAGATCGCGGCGCTGATCGTGATGCGCCGGCGCGGCGTCGTGGCGCCGTACCGGATGTGGCTGTACCCGCTGCCGGCGCTGATCGCGCTGGCCGGCTGGCTGTACATCTTCTACGCCGCCGGCTGGAACGCGATCGCGTACGGCTTGCTCAGCCTCGCGGCCGGCGCGGCGGTGTTTCTGGTGCGCGCGGCCCGGTTGCGCGAGTGGCCGTTCGCGCACCCGGCCGATGCCGAAACGGTCGGCGCGTAGCGCAATCGCCCGAACCTCCGGCCGCTGCCTATTCCAGCGCTCCGTACGCCAGGGTCCAGAAGTCGGTGAAGACCTTCGGCTCGAGTGAGTCCATCATGCGCTGGGTGAAGAGGATGCCGATCGTTCCCCGGGCGGGATCGGTGTAGGCCGACGTGCCGAAGCCGCCGTTCCAGCCGAATCGCCCCGGGGTGTGGAAGATGTCCCTGCGCTGCGTGTCCACCGCCATCCCGAAGCCCCAGCTCGAATGCTCGCCGAAAAAGAGCTCGGAGCCCGCGCGCTGCTCGGGCGCGAGCTGATCCGACGTCATCAGCTCGGCGGCGGCGCGCGACAGGATCTGCTCGCGGCCGTGCCGGCCCTTGTTCAGCAGCATCCGGCTGAAGGCGTGATAATCGTCGATCGTCGAAACGAGCCCGCCGCCGCCCGATTCGAACGGCGGCTCGGACAGCCACTCGCTGTGCTCCGGGTCGTCGAAGTGGTCCAGCGCGTTCGTCTCGCGGTTGAGGACATAGAACGCCGGGAGACGCTCCGCTTTTTCGGGCGGTACGCGGAAGGCGGTGTCGTTCATCCCCAGCGGCTCGAAGATGCGCTCGCGCATGAACGTGCCCAGCGACCGGCCCGACGCGCGCGCGACCAAGACTCCGAGCACGTCCATGCTGACGTGGTACATCCATTTCTCGCCCGGCTGCGCCATCCAGGGGAGCGAACCGAGCCGCCGCAGCCATTCGTCCGGGCCGGGCGACTGCGACGGCAGGGGCGGGCCGTCGCCGCCGATTCGGTACTCGCGGATCGGCTTCTGGATCGGGTACGTGTCCGGCGGCACCATGATGCTGCCGAAGCCCATCGTCGAGCGCAGCAAGTCGCGCACGGTGATCGGGCGCAGCGCGGGCACCGTGTCGTCGAGCGGCGAGGAGATCGACTCGAGCACGCGCCGGTTCGCCAGCTCCGGCAGCCAGGGCTCGACCGGCCCGTCCAGCCGCAGCACGCACTCCTCGACCAGGATCATCGCCGCGACGGCGGTGACGGGTTTGCTCAGCGAAGCGATGCGGAAGATCGCGTCGCGCTCCATCGGCGCCGGGTCGCCGAACGCCATCGTGCCGAGGGTCTCCACGCGAACGTCGTCGTGCCGGCTGACGAGCGTGACGAGCCCGGGCATCTCCGCGCGCTCGACGTAGCCCGACAGCACGCGGCGCATCCGCTCGAGCCGCGGCTGCGAGAAGCCCCCGGCGCTCACCACACGTCGCAGACGGGCTTCGGCGGCGGCTTGCAGTTGAAGGCGGTGTACCAGCCGGGCACGTTGGCGACGGTCTGGTTCACCCGGTCGCGCGGGATCGGGTGCGGATCGGTCAGGGCTTGCGTCTTGGCGGACTCGGGGCGGACGCTCTCGGTCCACGACTGCGCGAAGGCCAGGAAGTAGCGCTGCTCGGGCGTGAAGCCTTCGATCGGGTCGTGCGACTTGCCGGCCAGCGACGTTTCGAGCGCGCGGTAGCCGAGCACCGTGCCGCCCAGGTCGGCGATGGCCTCGCCGGCGACGAGCCGGCCCTGGTAGTGGGTCGTGCCGACCGCGACAGTGTCGTCGAACTGCTTCATCACGCACTTCGCGCGCGCATCGAACTGGGTCAGGTCGCGCTTGGTCCACCAGTTGCGCACGTTGCCGTGCAGGTCGAACTTGTGGCCCTCGTCGTCGAAGCCGTGCGTCATCTCGTGGCCGACCGTGCCCGCGCCGGTGGCGCCCAGGTTGGACGCGTCGTCGGCGGCGGGGTCGAAGAACGGGCGCTGGAGCTGGGCGGCGGGAAGCACGATCTCGTTGCGCTGGGTGTCGTTGTAGGCGTTGACCGTCTGCGGCGTCATGCCCCAGCGGTGGCGGTCGAGCGGCTTGCCGATCTGCGCCAGCTGGTAGCCGCGGTCGAAGGCGCGGCCGCGGGCGAGGTCGGCCAGATACGCACCGCCGCGCACGTCGAAGCCGGCGTAGCTGCGCCAGCGGTCGGGATAGCCGACCTTGAGCCCCATCGCGTCGAGCTTGGCGACCGCGGTGCGTTTGGTCGCGGCGGTCATCCAGGGCAGCGCGGTCATTTCCGCGCGGTAGGCGGCGCGGATGCGCAGCGTCATGTCGAGCGCGCGCTGCTTGGCCTCGGCCGAGAACGTCTTGGCGACGTACGCGCGCCCGACGGCCTCGCCGAGCAGGCCGTTGTCGACCTCGACGCAGCGCTTCCAGCGCGGGAGCTGTTCCTTGCGCCCGCGCAGCAGCTTGCCGTGGAACACGAAGTCCTCATCGTCGAAGCGCTTGGGCAGCGCGGTCGCGTACGCATCGAGCAGGCGCCAGCGCAGGTACGCGCGCCAGGTGCTCAGCGGCGCCACCGCCAGCGCGCGGTCGTAGGTGGTGAGGAACTGCGGCTCGGCGACGTTGACGAAGCCGCTGGTGGGCACGCTCGCCGCGCGCAGGTACTGCGCGAACGCGGCGTGCGGCGCGAGCGAGCCGACCGCGCGGGTCGAGAGCGGGTGGTACACCCCCTCGGGATCGCGCAGGTCGGCGGCCGGCTTCGAGCCGCGCGCGAGCGTGGTCTCGAACGCCACGACCGCGTTCGCATCGGCACTCGCGCCGGCATCGCCGCTGAGCGCGAGCATCTTGCCGACGTGCTCGAGGTACGCGGCGCGCAGCTTGCGCGACTCGGCGTCGGGGCGCAGGTAGTAGTCGCGCTCGGGCAGGCCGATGCCGGCCTGGTCGACTTCGGCGATCACCTTGCTGCTGTCGCGGAAATCTTGCGTCGGGCCGAGCGCGAAGCCGGCGTCGACGCCGAGCGCGTGCAGGTGCGCGATCTCGGGCGCGAGCGCGGCGCGGTCCGTCACGGCGGCGATGCGGGCCAGCTCGGGCGCGAGCGGGCCGAGGCCTTGGCGCTCGATCGCCGCGGTGTCCATGCACGCGCCGTAGAGCGTGCCGATCTTCTGCTCGTCGCTGCCCCGCGCGCCGGGCTGCTTCTGCGCGTCCTCGAGCGTGGCGCGCACGATGCCGCGGGTGCGGTCGACGAGCTGCTCGATGTAGCCGTACTCGCTGTAGGCCGCCGGGATCGGGTGCGTCTTGCGCCAGCTGCCCGTCGCGTAGGCGAAGAAGTCGGTGCAGGCGTTCGCGCTGCGGTCCATCGTGGCCACGTCGAACGGCGCGGGGATGCCGTCGCCCGCGCGCGCGGGGTGCTGGTGCGCCGCGAAGACGCTCAGCCCGGCGAATAATGCGACGGCGGCGGCCAGACGAGCCGCGGCAGGAAGCAGGTGCATCGGGCGCGCTTGCACGCCCGCCGCCCCGTCTCCTGGTTAATTAGGAGATACGCATCCGGGCCGTGCGCGCGTGCGCGGGCAGGCCTTCGAAATCGGCCAGCGCGGCCAGCAGCTCGGCGTCGGCGGCCATGCGGGCGCGAGTGTTCTCGACCAGCGTCATCGTGCGCAGGTAGTCGGCCGTGCGCAGGCCGGACGAGAACCGCCCCGCGCCCGAGGTCGGCAGGGTGTGGTTGGTGCCGGCCAGGTAGTCGCCGGCGGCGACCGGGGTGTCGGCGCCGACGAAGATCGCGCCCGCGTGCCGGATCTTGGGCACCCACGCGTAGGGGTCCACGACCATCAGCGAGAGGTGCTCCGGAGCGAAGCGCTCGATCACGCCGAGCACCTCGGTGTCGCTCGCGGCGTGGACCAGCCAGGCGCGCTCGGCCAGCACGGCCGCGACCGTGGCGTCGCGCCCGCTCGCGCGCCCGAACGGGCCGTCCAGCAGCGCCGCGA
>CAXTNU010000253.1:0-6058 GCA_964245595.1 uncultured bacterium
ACGTCGCAGTACCAGGCCGCGACGAACGCCGCGCAAACGAGCGCGACCAGGCCGAGCCGGCCCGGCGCGCCGTGCGCGCCCGCGACGCCGCCGATCAGCGCCGCGCCGGCGATCAGCGCGACTACCGGCGGCGTGCCCGGGCGCGGGCCGTCGGCGTAGCCTTCGACCCGCGCGCAGATCGCCGCGGCCAGCACGATGCCGGCGATCGCGGCGCAGGCGAACAGCAGCGCGCCGAGCATGACGTGCGGGCTCATTTGGACGCCAGCTGCGCCGCGACGGCGCCGAAGATCATCACGAACAAGGCCGGCAGCATGCACAGCGCCATCGGAAAGGTCATCTTGACCGGCAGCTGCGCGGCGATCTCCTCGGCCCGCATCATGCGCTGCTCGCGCGCCTCGACCGCGAGCCCGTCGAGGATGCCCGCAATGTCGCCGCCGAGCTTCTCGGCCTGCACGATCGCGGTCACCGTGGTGGTCAGCTCGATCACGTCGCAGCGCGCGGCCATGGTGGCCAGCGCCTCGGCCCGCGAGCGCCCGACGCGAATGTCGGAAAGCACCGCGTGCAGCTCGTCGCGCAGCGGGCCGCGCACCGCGTCGACCGCGGCGGCGAACGCGCCGTTGAGCGCGATGCCGGCCTCGACCGTGGTCGAGACGAGGTCCAGGAAGTCGGGCAGCGCGTTGCGGATGCCCTTCTTGCGCTTCTGGATCGCGCTGTTGAGCAGGGCGTTGGGCGCGGCGGCGCCGCACACGACCAGCACCAGCACCAGGATCATGAACATCAGGGAGTTCTTGTGCAGGGCGAGCATCAGCGCCACGCCGAGCCCGCCCGCGAGCGCGGCGCTGACGACGCTGCGCATCGCGAAACGCGCCGGCGTCAGGTCGTACCACCCGGCTTGGCGCATGCGGCGCTCGAGCTTGCTCTTGCCGCGCTCGTCGAAGAAGCGGGCGAACACGCCCAGCTCCTGTTTGCGGTCGGCGTCGATCCCGGCCCGGTCGAGCTGCGCGATGGTGCGCTCGACCGCCGTGCGGCGCGCCGCCACGACCGAGATGACCAAGTAACCCAGCGAGGCCGCGCAGAGGGCGGCGGCGATGACGGCGATCAGCACCTCAGACCTCGAACGCCATGATCTTGCGCAGCATCATGATTCCGGCGAACTCCAGGAACGCGACGAAGGTCATCACGCCCGCCCCGATGGTGGTCTGGAACAGCGCGTGGCGCATGGCCGGCTGGAGCAGGCAGATCAGCACGCAGACGACCACCGGCAGGGCCGCGATCACGACCGCGGTCATGCGGCCCTCGGCGGTCAGCGCGCGCATCTTGCGCCACACCCGGCGGCGCTCCTTGATCGTGGTCGCCAGGTGGTCGAGCACCTTGGCCAAGTTGCCGCCGGTCTGCGACTGGACCCGGATCGCCTTGACCATCATCGCCGACTCTTCGCTCGGCATGCGCTTGGCCATCGAGTCGAGCGCGTCGTGCACGCTGACCCCGATGTTGGCCTGGCCGAGCACGCGCATGAACTCCTTGCGGGCGGGGTCCTCGAGCTCGTCGATCACCAGCACCAGCGCCTGGCGCAGCCCGAGGCCCGCGCGCAGGCCGCTGGCCATCAGGCGCAGCACCAGCTCGAGCTGCTCGGTGAACGCTCCCAGGCGCTTCTTGCTCTTGCGCGCGATCCAGCCTTTGACCACGTACACCGCCAGCAGCAGCGCGACCGGCAAGACCAGCATGCCGCGCAGCGGGTCGAGGTGCAGCAGCAGGACGGCGCCCAGCCACAGCGCGGCCGCGCCGCCCAGAATGCCGAGCAGCAGCTCCTCGCCCTTGACCCGCACGTCGGCCTGCTCGAGCGCGAGCCGGTAGCCTTCGACCAGCGGCGTCAGGCGCGCCGTGATGCGCTGCCAGAACGAGGCCAGGACCAGCCCGATCGCGCCGACGACGCCGATCACGATCGCGTAGGGGGCGATCGCGGCTACCATGCGGCGGCCTTCTCGCGCGCGCCCATCTCGCCCAGCGCGCGGATGTCGAACGACACCCCGAACTCGGCGAAGCGCTCCATGCACTCCGGCTGCACGCCGGTGAACTCGAACGAGCCGACGACCTTGTTGTTCTTGTCCAGCCCGCGCTGCTGGAAGCGCACGATCTCCTGCATGGTCACGATCTCGCCTTCGAGCCCGACCACCTCGCTGATGCCGATCACCTTGCGGCTGCCGTCGCGCATGCGCGAGATGTGGACCATGATGTCGACCGCGCCCGCGATCTGCTCGCGGATGGCCTTGATCGGCAGGTCGAAGCCGGCCATCATGACCATCGTCTCGATGCGCGAGAGCCCGTCGCGCGCGCTGTTCGCGTGCAGTGTCGTGAGCGAGCCGTCGTGGCCGGTGTTCATCGCTTGGAGCATGTCCAGCGCCTCGCCGCCGCGGCACTCGCCGACGATGATCCGGTCCGGCCGCATGCGCAGGGCGTTGCGGACCAGGTCGCGGATGCGGATCTCGCCCACGCCCTGCAGGTTGGCCGGGCGCGCTTCGAGCCGCACGATGTGCGACTGGTCCAGGCGCAGCTCGGCCGCGTCCTCGATCGTCACGATCCGCTCGCCGTCGGGGATGAACGACGAGAGGACGTTGAGGAAGGTCGTCTTGCCCGAGCCGGTGCCGCCGCAGATCACGACGTTGAGCCGCGCTTCCACGGCGGCGCGGAGGAAGTCGATCATGGGGCGCTCGATCGCGCCGATGTTGACCAGGTCGTCGGGCGACATGCGGTGCTTGCCGAATTTCCGGATCGTCAGGGTCGGGCCGTCGAGGGCCAGCGGCTCGATGATCGCGTTCACGCGCGAGCCGTCGGGCAGGCGCGCGTCGACCATCGGCTGCGACTCGTCGATGCGCCGGCCCAGCGGCGCGATCATCCGCTCGATCACGACCCGCAGCTGCTTGTCGTCGGCGAAGCGCTTGGTGGTCGTCTCGATCTTGCCGTTGCGCTCGATGAAGATGCGCCCGGCACCGTTGACCATGATCTCGGTGACGTCCGTCTGGGCCAGCAATTCCTCGAGCGGCCCGTAGCCCAGCGCCTCGTCGATGATCTCCTGGCGCATGCGGGCCAGCTCTTCGGCCGAGAAGACGGCCGGGTACGCCGACATCAGCTCGCCGACGATGGCCGCGATCTGCGCCCGCAGCTCGGCCAGCTTGCGCGGCTCGTCCAGCCCGGCGCTGGCGGCGACGACGTCGAGCCGCTGCGCGAGCGCGTCGTGGATCTCGCCCTTGAGCAGGTCGCGCGCGGTCTGCTGGACCGTCGCCATGATGTGCGCGTCGCTGGCCTTGCCCGAGATCACGTCCTCGGGCTTGGCGTCGCCGCTGGGGCGGCGGTTGCCCAGGCGCCGGTCGCCCAGCGGCGTCTTGGCCGAGGGCCGCAGCGGCTCGATGTCCTCGGGCAGCGGCAGCGCGACCAGCGCGCTGGCCAGCGCCTCGATCGCCTTGGCGTAGCGGCGGTCGCTGTTGTGCGGGATGTTGCCCAGCAGCCGCGCGCCCAGCGCGCGCTCCACTTCCTCGGCCCGCAGGGGGCTGCGGGAGTCGCGCGAGTTGAGCACGAGGAACACGCGCGAGGCCGGGATGCCGAACTTCGCCAGCTCGGTCTGCACCGCGCGGGCGCTGGTGACGCCCAGCAGCGACGGCTCGACCACGATGATGAAGTGCGCCGCGTTGACCACGAACGGGCGGACCGACGACGCGTACGGCTGGGGCGAGTCGACCAGGATGTATTCCGTCGTGTCGCGCAGGTCGCCGAAGATGCCGGCCACGGCATCGGGCATGAGGGTGAACGCGCCGTCGATCGAGGGGGTGAACTCGATCCCGGCCACGTCGCCCAAGAGCGTCGCCGACGAGATGTTGCCGCCCACCCGGCCCTGGTCGAACGCGCGCACGCTGTCGGTCAGCACCGCGATCGAGCGCCGGCCGCTGTAGTCGGCGTCGACCAGCCCGCACGCCTTGGAGGTGTGCAGCTGGCGGATCAGGTCGACGCAGATGGTGGTCGCGCCGACGCCGCCCTTGGCGCCGACGACCACCGCGATGGTGCCTTTCATCGGTTAGAGCGCCGGGTGGTAGCTGGAGTCGCCGTCGATCACCTGAACCGGCGAGGTCGGCTTGGGCTTGGGCGCGGCCGGAGCCGCGGGGGCGACCGCGACCGGCGGCAGTTTGGGCACGGCCGGAGCGATGGCCGGCGCGATCTGCGGCGCGCTGACGGCCTTGCTCGGCGCGGTCAGCGAGATCGCCTCGGTCGGCTGGCTGCGCAGGTTCTCGCGCGGCGAGCGCAGCGCCAGCCGGAGCGTCGTGTTGATGTCGGCCAGCGCGAGGAGGTCGGCCTGTTTGGGCGTCACTTCGAGCGTCGCGGTGGTGTACTGCTGGCCGTCGGGCGAGGGCGTGGCCTGGGCTTCCATCATCTGGCCGATCGAGAGCACCTGCGCGCCGCGGATGATCGTCGCGGCCTTGGGCGCTTCGTCGTTGCGGGCCGGGGTGACGGCGATGACGTCGACCCGGTCGCCGGCCTGGATCAGATTCGAAACGCCCTTGACGCGGTCGAGCGCGATCGAGACCGCGCGCATGCCGCCGTGCATCCGCCCGACCAGGCCCGAACCGGTCACGTGGATGAGCTTGGAACTCGTCAGCACGCTGCCGGCCGGGATCTCGTTCACCGTGGTCGAGCCCAGCGCGGACGACGGCACGACCAGCGCGTCGGGGTCGACGGCGTCGGCGGAGCGTGACACGCGGCCCAGCATCTCGGCGCTGATCACGGCGTGCGCCGGGATCGTCTTGGCCGCCACCAGCACCGTGCGCTGCGAAGCGGCCGGCGCGGCGTGATTGACCGAGCCCAGGTAGTTGAAGGTGAGAACGCCGGTGCCGACCGCGAGCAGGCCGGCGACGGAGAGCGCGACCGTGCGCGTGTCTAGCGGACGACCAAGTACGCGGGACATAGAATAGCCACCCACAGGAGGAGGGCGCCGCCCGCGACCGCGACGGCATAGGGCAGCCGTTCACCGGTTTGCGGGAGCGTTCGAGTTAGCAGCACCGCCGCGATCCGTCGCGACGATACGAGCGCGTAGAGGGAGAGCAGACCGCCGCACAGGGCGGTGTAGAGAACGAAGTCGGCCGCGTGCGCCGGGACGAGTCCGCAGCAGCCCGCGGCGATCAACTTCACGTCGCCCCCGCCGAACCAGCCGCGCGCGAACGCGAGCGTGCCCAGCGCGAGAACGACGGCGAGCAGCGCGACCGCGATGCCCAGACCGGGTAGTCCGCGCGTCGCCCCGGCCACCGCGAGGCCGGCGATCGCGAGCGCGCCCGTGAGCACGTTCGGGATTCGCCGGGCACGCAGATCGCACGCCGCGGCGGCACAAGCCGCCACGGCGAGGACCGGGACGAACGCGTTCACTACTTGCCCGTCGCCAGGTGGCCTTGGATGGCGGTGAAGGTCGAGGTGATCTGGCCGCCCAGCGCGCCGATCGCGGCGATCGCGGCGACGGCGATGAGCGAGACGACGAGACCGTATTCGACGAGGGTCGCGCCTTCGTCGTCGTTGAGCATGGCCTGGAAGTGGTTCACGATGAGCTCCTTCTCGGAAGGACGTCAGTCCTTGGGCAGGTGGTCGAGGGGGGAGTCGACGGCGCGGTTGGGCGCGCCGACGGTGATCTGAGCCGAGGCCGGGGTCAGCCCGAGCAGCGACGTCGCCGTGACGGTGACGACGCTGCCGCGGGGCAGGCCCGAGATCGACAGGATCGTGTGGAACGTGCCGTCCGTGGCCAGCGTGACGCGCTGCAGCGTGACGGTCGGGAGATCGCGCGAGACCGTGCCGGTGACGGTGAGCGTGACGGGGACGGCGTTGCCGCGTAGGGCCGCGGGAGCCGATCCGTCGACGACCACCGCTTCGCGGCCAGGCGCCGGTGACACCAGGATGGAGAGCGAACCGCTCGCGCGGCCGCCCGACCCCCTCAGAACGTCCCGCGGCCGGTACTCCGGTCAGGGAATCTTCGCACAACGTATGTACGAGAGGTATAATAGCCGCGCGGCCGAGGCGAACGCAATCT
>CAXTNU010000254.1:0-3725 GCA_964245595.1 uncultured bacterium
GCTCTGCTCGCGGCCGCCTGCCTGGCGGGATGCTACGGCGGCAAGCCCGCCGACTTCGGTGACACCGGCAACGGGGGCATTCCGTTCGGCGTCGTCGTCACGAGCAAAGAAGGCGCGCGCCGCGCGGGGCTCTACGTGACCTCGCCCGACGACGACGCGAATTGCTGCTGGCTGGCCCAGGATGCGACGTTCCGCACGCCCGTCTCGCCCCGCACCAGGCGCATCCGCCTGACCGTCTCGCTGCCCGAAGCGGGGCCGTACGACAAGCGGCCGCTCGACGAGACCGTCGTCGTCGACGGCCGCGCGCGCAAGACGTTCCGCGGCTTGCGCAGCGGGGTCTGGGCCTTGGACGTCGACATCCCGCCGCCCGCGCGCGACGGTGCGGCCAGCGTGCGCGCGATCGCGAGCTACTCGTGGACCGCCGCGCAGCAGCACCTCAACGACGACACGCGCAACCTCTCGGTGCAGTTGCGCAGCGTGCGGGCGGAGTGACGGCGCGATGAAGGCGATCGAGCAGTACGCCGTGCTCCTCGCGACGGTGCACGCCGCGTGGCTGTATTTCTATCTCTGCGGGACCATCGTGTCGGCCCGGCGCGCGCCGGGGGCGCAGCCGCCGGCGCCGGCCGGCGAGGCGCTGGTCGAGCTCGTCGTGCGCACGGCGTGCGGGATCGCGCTCACCGGTTTCGTCACGTTCCTGTTGGGCTTGTGCCACCTGATCAGCCCGCTGGGCGCCGCGCTGTGGCTCGCCGTCCTGATCGCCGGGTTCGCCTATCGCGGTGACCCGCCGTGGCGGCGCGCCTTCTGGAGCGCTCGGCTGGGCGTATGGCGCAGCGCCGCTTCACCGGGCGCCGCGCTCGTCTACCTGGCCGCGCTGCCGCTCGGCTTTTTGGCGGCGCGGCCGGACAGCGGCAGCGACGCGACCGTCGGCTACATGGTCTACGCGACCGATTGGGCCCGCGCGCACGCGCTGACCCTCGACTTCCACGTGCGGCCCACGTTCTACGCGGACAACTGGATCCTCATCGACACCTGGCTGGTCGTGTTCCGCCGCCCGGACGCGGGCGCGATGCTCACCTGGCTCGCCGGCTGCCTCTCGCTGCTGGGGATCTTCGGATACGTCCTGTCGGTCGACGAGCGGCGCGGAGCGCCCGCGCGCTGGAGCACGGTCGCGTTCGGCCTGCTCGCCACGGCGTCGCTGGCCCTGTCGCCGGTTTTCGTGCGCTACGTCGGCTCGGCACTGGTCGACATCCCGATCGGGTTCATGTTCTTGGCCAGCGCGCTGAGCCTGGTTCGGGCGGTCCGCTCGAACGGCCGGACCGGCGTGCCGGAGCTGATCGCGTGCGCGGCGTTCTTCGTCGGCACGAAGCTCTCGCTGGTGGTTTTCGCGCCGCTGTTCGCGCTCGCCGTCGCGTTCGTCACGCTGCGGGCGCGCTGGCGGCCGCGCACGATCGCGGCCGCCGTCGCGGTCTTCCTGGCCCTGGCGGCGCCGTGGTACCTCAAGAACTTCGTCCAGGCCGGCGACCCGATCTCGCCCGTCCTCAACCTCGCGCTGCGCGACGCCGACCCGAAGTGGACCAGCCAGGATCTCGGCTACGTGCAGCGCGACCTCAAGTCGCACGAGGGCGGGCCGGTCGAGCGCGCCATGATCCCCCTCGACATCGTCGTCCACGCGACCGAGTACCAGTTCCGCGAGGCCGGGACGTCGTTCATGATGCTGCTGCTCGTGCTGCCGGGTGCCGTGGTGGCGTTCTTTCTCCTGCGCCGCCGGCGGCCGGGCGACCCGGGCACGTTCGCGTTCGCGGCGCTGCTGGTGTTCGCGATCGGCTACTGGATCTCGACCTCGTACATGGCGCGCTACTCGCTGGAGTTCGGGGCGGCGTTCACCGCCTTCGCGGCCGGCGTGCTCGTGCTCGGGGCCCAGCGCGGGTTCTACCAGCGCTGGGGCCTGCTCGCCTGCGCCGTGGTGCTCGCGCTTCCGTCGCCGGGCGCGGCGGCGTTCTACGAGATCGTCAAGAGCACCGACGACGATTTCTACCACAACTACGTCGACCACGAGTCCTGGATGCTGCCGCGCGGGCCGGTCTATCCGGAGGTCGTCTACCTCAGCGAGCTGCTGCACCGCGCGCACCGCGAGGACCTGACGGTCTACCGGCCCAACATCGAGACGGACCGGCTGTACTGGACCGAGCGCGGGATCACCGCGGTCGGCGACCTGATCGGGCCCGACCGGTACGCGGGATTCACGCGCGCGATCTACGACGACCTGCTGGGCGACTACGTCAAGCGCTTCGACATCGGCGCGTTCGTCATCCCGACCGCCAACCCGAACATGTCGCCCGGTCTGCAGCGGCGCTTCGACGAGGAAGCGCGCGCGCTGCGCTTCCGGCGCGTCGTGCTCCCGGACCGCCCGGTGGTGCTGTACGTTTCGAGCGAGGTGCCGACATGAGCCCCAACGCGCCGGCGCACGCCGACCGGCCGGTTCTCGTCACCGGGACGAACGGCGGCATCGGCAACGGCATCGTGCGCTCGCTGCTCGCGCACGGCCACCGCAACGTCGCCTGCCATTACCATCGCGGCAAGGAGCGGCTCGAGCGCACGCTGGCGGAGTACGGCCTGCCGGTCGAGGGGTATGCGTTCCAGGCCGATCTGACCCGCGAGGACGAGGTCGCGGCGATGCATGCCGCGTTCGAGGCCCGCTTCGGGACGTTCTGGGCGGTGATCAACGTCGCGGGCGCTTCGTCCAACGCGATGACCTGGCGGCTGACGCTGGCGGAGTTCCACCGGATCGTCGACGCGAGCCTCGTCTCGACGTTCCTGTGCACGCGCCAGTACGCGCCCGAGATGCGCGAGCGCGGCGGCGGGCGCATCGTCAACATCTCGAGCGTCGTGGCCGAGACGGGGGTCGCCGGCGTGTCGCACTACGGCGCCGCGAAAGCGGCGGTCATCGGCTTCACCAAATCGGCCGCGGTGGAGCTCGCCCCGCGCGGCGTCACGGTGAACGCGCTCGCGCTGGGCTACATCGACGTCGGGCTGATCGACACCATCCCCGCCGACATCCAGCAGCGCCTGCTCGAGACGATTCCAGCCAAGCGCTTCGGCCGGGTCGAAGAGATCGCGGCGCTCGTGCGCTACCTGATCAGCGACGAGTCGGCCTACGCGACCGGCCACACCTTCCGCCTCAACGGCGGTCTGGACCGCTGAGCCGGTCGCGCACGCTCGCCGTGGCGCGCATGACGTCGGCCGAGGCGACGCCGAAGAGCGTTTCGTAGAGCAGCGCGCCGGAGTGCGGGCGTTCGCGCAGCCGTTCCGGCTGCGCCCGGCGCAGCCGCTCTTCGCGTCCCAGTACGGCGCGCACGGCCAGGCCGGGGCCCAAGCCCAGCCACGTCGAGCGCTGCGAGGGATATGCCGCGATCGCGCGCACCGGCAGCAGCGCCTCGCCGAGCGTGAGCCGGCGGCGGAGAATTTCGCCGGCCCGCGGAACGAACGACGTCACGCGAAAGAACCGCCGCGGCCGGCGCCACGCGTTGTAGAGCGAGTAGGTGTAGACGTCGGCGACCGCGCGCTCGCGGGCGAAGCCCAGCGCGACCAGATGGGCCGCGTCGTGGTCGTGATGGCCGCCCTCCCAGTCCAGGGTATAGACGCGCGCGACCTGCGGGATGGCGGCGGCCCAGCCGCGCAGCGCCTCGAGCGCGCGCTCGAGGTGCGCGCAGAGGGTGCCGTCGGGC
>CAXTNU010000254.1:3735-6039 GCA_964245595.1 uncultured bacterium
CACGATCGCGCCGCGCGCCGCGCCGCGGGCGGTCAGCGGGACGTCGAGCGCGTGGATGCCGGCGCGCAGGTTCGCGAACGTCTTGGGCGGCTCGCCCTCGACGCCGACCACCAGCGTCTCCGGCCGCGCGTCGTACGGGCCCTCCGGCGGCAGCGAGACCATCACGCGCAGCGCCGTGCTGCCGCTCGGGATCGTCGTCGCGAACACCGCGCTCTTGGCCAGCCAGCAGCAGTTGTACGCGCCGAAGATTTGCGCCGGGTAGATGCCGTTGGGGGTGGGAGCCGGCGCGGCCGCCGCGACGCCGAGCGGGAACGGGCGCGAGAGGACCGGCGAGTCCGTTCCGGGGCCGCCGTAGCAGGCGGCCAGCGCCGCCGCCGCCAGCGACCAGAGGACGAGCCGGGCGGCGCTCAACGGACCTCCGGCGCGAGATAGACCACGAAGCGATCGCTCACCGGCGCTCGGTGAAATCCGAGCGCCGCGAGCTCCTCGCGCAGCCGGTTCTGCTGCGCCTGCGGGACGTTGTCCCACTGCGTCGGCAGCAAGAACGCGCCGATGTGGAAGCGCCGCACGTACGCGCCGATGTCGTCCTCGTAGATCGCCTGCTGAAAGTCCAAGTACCGCTCCGGGCCGAACAAGTCGCCGGCCACCTGGATGCCGCGCTCGGCGAAGTACAGCCGGTCGAACTCGAGGTACGCGCGGTACACGCGCAGGTCGGTCCGCCCGGAACGGCGCAGCGCGGCGGTGATGGCCTCGACCTCGGGATAGGTCGGTGCCCGCGCGAGCATCCACGACTCGCGATCGTGGTAGTGCGTCAAGAAATCTTGGTAGGCCGCGACGGTCTGTCGCGCCGACGCGACGTTCTGCGCGGTCGGGATCGCGCAGAACGCGAGCGCCGCGGCGGCGGCCCAGCGGAACGCCGGCGCGCGCAGCGCGAGCCGCGCGCAGAGCGCGCCCAGCAGCGCCGCCAGCGCGGGCAGGAAGAGCAGCGCGTAGCGCGACTGGTACGACGTCGTCAGCCAATAGGCCACCCCGTAGCAGATCAGGCACGCCACGGCATAGGTTTCCAGGTCGGCGACGCGCCCGCGCCGCAAGAGCGCGAGCGCACCCAGCAGCGCCGGCAGCCAGACCAG
This sequence comes from uncultured bacterium, assembly GCA_964245595.1. Classification (GTDB taxonomy): domain Bacteria; phylum Vulcanimicrobiota; class Vulcanimicrobiia; order Vulcanimicrobiales; family Vulcanimicrobiaceae; genus Vulcanimicrobium. The sequence goes on from CAXTNU010000254.1 coordinate 4,866, forward strand.
CAGGATGACGAACGTTCCGCCGTCGGCCCGAAAGGCGGCCGACGACGGCTGGGTGAGGCTCGTCAGCGGAACCAGGAGGTGCCCCAGCGGCGTGGTCGCCTCACCGGCCTTGACGTCGACCGTGATGCCGTGATAGTCGTCGGCGCTCCAATGCGGGTCGGCGCCGCGGAACGCGATGTTGAGGGTCGGGGAGATCGGGTCGCCGGCCTGAACGAAGTTCTTGGCGTACCAGGGCGCCGTGCAGACGCTCAGCACGGCGACGGCGAGCGCGAGCCTGCGCCGCGATCCGCTCAGCCGCAGCGCCCCGAACGCCGTGGCCGCGACGAAGACCGGAAACAGCCCGATCAGCGAAAGCTTCATCCCCATCAGGAAGCCGCCGCACAGCCCGAACGCGGCGAGCGACTCCCGGCGGCGGAAGCGCACCGTGTCGGCCAGCGCGAGCGCGCAGACGAGGAAGAAGAGCCCGATCGGGACGTCGATGAGCCCGACGACCGCCGCTTCCAGGAAGACGGCCGAACCGGCGAGCGCGACCGCCGCCAGCAGCCCGACGGCGACGTGGACCGGTTCGAGCCGGCGCCCTTCGCGCTCGATGGACGCCGTGACGTACCCGAAGATCCCGAACAGCGACAGCAAGCTGGTCAGCCAGGTCAGCGTCTGCGCCTCGTCGACGAAGCGGAACAGCATCAGCCACACGTCGAGCATCGCCCAGTTGGTCGTGTAGTACGGTACGCGCAAGGACGGGTCGACGAAGATGCGGTGCGCCTGAGCCCACTCCAGCGGGTAGACCAGGTGGTACGAGGTCGAGTCGCCGCCCAGATCGGGCCGCACGCCGCCGAAGCCGTAGACGAGCGCGAGCGCGTAGAGCATAAGCGCGCCGGGCGACACGGCGGCCCGCCACAGCTCGGCCCGCGCGCGCCAGAACGCGGCGCGCCACGGGGGGTCGGCGCGCCGGGCGAAGACGAGCGCGAGGCCGGCCAGCCAGAGCGGGATCGCGACCGGGTAGAGCAGGTGCGCGAGCCCGAGCACGAAGGTGGCGAAGCCGGTTATCGCCATGCCGCACGCGGTGGTGAGAACGAGCTCGGTCAGGGCCGCGCCGCTGCGGGGCGCGCCGCCGGCGGCCGGGGGCTCCAGCCGCGGCCGCCGCAGCAGCGTTCCGCACAGGTAGAAATAGATC
>CAXTNU010000255.1:0-6023 GCA_964245595.1 uncultured bacterium
CTCGGCGCCGGTGAAGGGCGCGACCGGCGAGCCGATCCGGGCCAAGCGCAGGCCGTAGAGGGTGCCGGCCGCGTCGTCCTCGTCCTCGGCGACGTGCGAGCGCTGGTGGACCGCGACCAGCTTGCGGCCGCGGGCATCGGCGTGGACCCGCAGGGCGGACAGCTGCGCGGTCTTGCCGCTCAGGCAGAAGACCGCCGCCTCCTTGCCGAGCAGGGCCGCGATCTCGGCCTCCAGCTCCTCGACGAGCGGGCCGGTGCCGTACAGGTCCGGGGCCGCACCGGGCGGGAGCGCATCGGCCAGGCCGCGCAGGAACCGGGCCGGGTCGTGGGCGCCGCTGCGCCCCAGGCGGCGGGGCGGGCTTTGGATCACACCGTGGACTTCGAGGCGTCCGCCGAGCCGTCCGTGGCCGGCGCTTCCCGGGCGACGTCGACTGCGAACACGTCGAGCGGATCGCGCTTGCCGTGGACCTGCTGCAGGCCCAGCGAGCGGATCGCGTAGCGGGCCGGCTCGCGCACCGCGTGCATCACGTCCTCGGTCGCGACGACCGGGACGCCCAGCCGCTTGGAGAGGCCCTCGACCCGCTTGGCGGTGTTGACCGCGTCCGAGACGATCGTGGTGTCGATCTGGCGCGCGTCGCCGACCGTGCCGAAGGTGACCGGCCCGGTGTGGAGCCCGACCCCGATCGCGATCTGCGGCCCGGCCGCCTCGCGGTTCATCTGGGCGACCTCGCGCTGGAGGGCCAGCGCGGCGTCCAGCGCGTCCTCGACCCGGCGCGGGAAGAGCGCCATGTAGCCGTCCCCGAGGTACTTGTCGACCGTCCCGCGGTGGGCGTGCACGACCTTGGCCGAGCGGGCGAAGAACTCCGCGACCAGCGCGAACGCGGCCTCGGAGGAGAGCTTCTCGGTCAGGCTCGTCGAGTCGCGGATGTCGGCGAAGAGAACCGTCATCGACTCGGTCGCGCGGTCGCCGACGGCGACCTCGGAGAGCGAACGGTAACCGAGCCGGTCGATCAGCGTGCGGGGCACGAAGCGGCTCTTGGCCGCGCTCTCGCGCTCGAGCTGCGCGACGAGGCGAGCCGAACCGTCACGGCTGGCGCCGGCCACCGCTTGGGCGTAGCGCGCCACCGCGGCCAAGCCGAGTACGAGCGCCATCCAGACCAGGACGCCGTCGCCGCCCAAAGCGGCGGCGAGCGCGGCGATACCCGCGGCCAGTGAAGACTCTGCGGCGAGGGCCGGCGCGCGCAGGGCGCGGCCCGTGCACGCGGCGATGACCGCGAGCGCACCCAGCGCACCTGCGGCCGCGGCCGTGACCGGTGTCATATCCCTAGCATGCCTTTCGAGGCGCCTTTCGTCGACGGTCGACCGCCCGGAGAGTCCGATGAGCGAGCTAGCGAGCTGGCAAGCGAACCCGGCGCTTCTTCCCTGGTACGGGCGAGGACACATGCGTCGCCGTACCGTACCGACCAGCGATGGCGACTAGTCCTTCCATCGGCACCCAACTCGTCATGCGGCTGGAAACTCCCAACGAGCCGGGTTCGTTCGGAATCCTCGCCCAAGCGATCGACAACGCGGGCGGGATGGTCGGCGCCGTCGACACCCGGACGGTCGGCAAGACGACGATCACCCGCGACGTGACGGTGAACGTCCCAAGCGAAGCCGTCGGCGACCAGGTCCGGCACGCGGTCGAGGCGCTCGAGGGCGTGCGCATCGTCAACGTTTCGGACGCGACGTTCCTGGCCCACCTGGGCGGCAAGATCCGGACCGGCATCACCCGCCCGGTCAAGACCCGCCAGGACCTCTCGACGGTCTACACGCCGGGCGTCGCCCGCGTCTCCAGCGCGATCGCCAAGGACCCCAACAAGGCCTACGCCCTGACGATCAAGCGCAACACCGTCTGCGTGCTGACCGACGGCACGGCGGTCCTGGGCCTGGGCGACATCGGACCGTACGGCGCGGCGCCGGTGATGGAGGGCAAGTGCATGCTCTTCAAGCAGTTCGCCGACATCGACGCCTTCCCGATCTGCCTGGACACCAAGGACGTCGACGAGATCGTGCGCACCGCCAAGCTCATCGCGCCGATCTTCGGCGGGATCAACCTCGAGGACATCAGCGCGCCGCGCTGCTTCGAGGTCGAGCGGCGGCTGGTCGAGGAGCTCGACATCCCGGTGATGCACGACGACCAGCACGGCACCGCGGTGGTGATCCTCTCCGCGCTGATGAACGCCGCCGCCGTCGTCGGCAAGAACATGGAAGACCTCACCATCGTGCTGACCGGCAGCGGCGCGGCCGGCACCGCGACGATCAAGATGATGCTGGCCGCGGGCGTGCGCGACGTGATCGCGGTCGACCGCGAGGGGGCGCTCAACCGCCAGGACCACTACACCAACTCGCACTGGACGTGGCTGGCCGAGCACACCAACCGCGACAACCGGCGCGGCTCCCTGCAGCAAGTGCTCGAGGGCGCCGACGTGTTCGTCGGGGTCAGCGCGCCGGGCATCTTGCAGCCGGAATGGATCGCCACGATGGCGCGCGACCCGATCGTGTTCGCGATGGCGAATCCGACCCCCGAGGTGATGCCCGACGCCGCCGCGCCGTACGTGGCCGTGATCGGCACCGGGCGGAGCGACTTCCCCAACCAGATCAACAACCTGCTGGCCTTTCCGGGCATCTTCCGCGGTGCGCTCGACTGCCGCGCGCGGCGCATCACCGAGGGCATGAAGCTCGCCGCCGCGCGCGCCATCGCCGGCATCGTCGGCGACGAGCGGTCGGCCGAGTACATCATCCCCAGCGTGTTCGACACGCGCGTGGTCGACGCGGTCGCGCAGGCGGTCGTGCAGGCCGCGATCGAGGACGGCGTGGCCCGGCGCGAGCTGCTCATACCCGACGACGAGGCGGCGACCGAGCCGGCCGGTTCGCGTTGATGTTGGACCGCATCCTGATCGTCGAGGACGACGCCGACGTCGCCCAGTTCGAGAAGGTCATCCTGGAAAAAGCGGGCTACGAGGTGCGGCTCGCCGCGACCGGCTCGGCCGGCCTGGAAGCCGAGCCGCAGTTCAAGCCCGCGGTCGTGCTGCTCGACGTCGAGCTGCCCGACATCTCGGGCCTGGACGTGTGCACGTCGCTGGCCAACTCGTCCGACGCGTTCATCCTCATGGTGAGCGCGCACTCCAGCGAGAACGACGTGCTCAAGGGCCTCGGTCTGGGAGCCGACGACTACATCCGCAAACCGTTCAACGGCAACGAGCTCGTGGCGCGCGTGCAGTCGTTCCTGCGCCGCCGCGAGCGCTCGCGCAAGAGCGACCAGGACGGCCGCCTGAGCACCGGCGGCGCGACCCTGGTGCGCGACTTCCACACCTTGGAACACGGGGGCAAGAGCGCGACCCTCACCGCGCTGGAGTTCCGCCTCTTGTGGTACCTGGCGGAGAATGCCGGCAAGCTGCTGACCCGCGCGCAGATCCTCGAACGCGTCTGGAACGACGTCTCGGGCGTGCCGACGCGCGTGGTCGACGTGCACGTCGCGGCGCTGCGCAAGAAGCTGACCGAGGTCAGCGCGTCGCTCGCGATCTCGTCGGTGCGCGGGATCGGGTACCGCCTGGACGAGCGCTGACGCGCTCGGGCCGGGGCGGCCCCGCGGCATGCTGCCGGCGATAACGCTCGACCCGCGCGACGCGCGGGCGCTCTACGTGCAGATCGCGGACGCGCTGGCGACCGCGATCGAGACGGGTGAGCTCGCGCCCGAGGAACGGCTGCCGCCGATCCGGACGCTGGCGGGGCAGCTCGACGTCGCGCTGGTGACCGTCTCGCAAGCGTACGAGACGCTCGCCGCGCGCGGGCGGATCGTGTCGCGGGTCGGGCGCGGCACCTTCGTCGCGCCGCAGCGCTCCGCGGCCGAGCCCTTCGCGCGCACCTGGGAGCCCTCGCTGTTGTCGCGGGGCGAGCGGATGGAGGGTGTGATGGACCGCCTGGCGCAGGCGCGCGCGCCGGGCGTCATCTCGCTGGCCACCGCGCACCCCGCGCCCGAGACCTTTCCGCTGGCCGACTTCTCGCGCGCCATGCAGCGCACGTTCGCCGACGACCCGCCCGAGTCGATGCAGTACCGGGCCAACACCGGCGACCCCGACCTGTGCGCGACGCTCGCCGAAGGCTTGGCGGCGCGCGGCTGCGACGCGCGCGCGGACGAGATCATCGTCACCTCGGGCGCGCAGCAGGGCGCCGACCTGATCGCCTCGGTGCTGCTCGCCGAGCGCGCCGTGGTGGCCTCGGAGTCGCCGACGTATCCCGGCACGCTGGGCGTGTTCGACGCGCGCGGGGCGAGCTACGTCGAGGTGCGCAGCGACGCCGACGGGGTGCGGATCGACGACGTCGAGCGGGTGTTCGCCGAGTACCGCCCGCGCCTGTTCGCGATCTGCCCGATCGCCGAGAACCCGACCGGCCTGGTGCTGCCGGCGCGCCGCGGCAAAGCGATCGTGGAGCTGGCGCGCCGCTACGACGTCGTGGTGCTGGAGGACCAGACCGGCTGGACCTTCACCTACGACGAGCCCGCGCCGCCGCCGCTGGCGGCCTACGACACCGACGGCCGGGTGGTGATGATGGAGTCGCTCTCCAAGTCGATCTTCCCGGCCCTGCGGATCGGCTACTTGCGCGTGAAGGGCACGATGCGCGACTCGATCGAGGTCGCCAAGGTCCGCACCGACTCGTTCACCTCGACGCTCACGCAGCGCGCGCTGTGGCGCTTCCTGCGCGGCCCGGCCTACCCGCGCCACCTCAAGAGCGCGCGCGCGCTCTATCGCGGCCGGCGCGACCTGTTCGTCGAAGCGCTGGCGCGCGCGCTGCCCTGGGCCGACGTGCGCCCGCCCCAAGCCGGCACGAACGTCTGGCTGCGCCTGCCGGCGCGGCTCTCGACCGGGGCTGCGTTCGAGGCCTGCGCGCGCGCGGGCGTGCTCGTCATGCCGGCCGACCCGCTGTACCCCAGCCGGAGCGGCCCGGCCGCGCTGCGCCTGTCGTTCGGCGATCTGAACGACGGAGAACTGCTCGAAGCGGCGGCGCGCCTCGCGCGCGCGCTGAACGCGTAGGGCGGAACCCGCGCGCGGCGGACCGAACGCGGCGGCGTGCCGATCCGTCGTCTCAGCGCGCTCGCCGCCTTCATTGCCGGAGCGGCCCTGCCGTGCGCCGCGCCGGCCGCCGTTCCTCGCCCCGCTCCGGTCGTCGTCACCTACGCCGCGCCGGCCGGCAATCTTCCCGCCGGGCACAGCCTGCGCGGCGGCACGCCGTTCGACGCGGTGCTGCCCTCGGGCCGCATCGTGCGCCCGGCCGGGCGCAGCGTGCTGACCGGGATGAACGCGCTGGGCGTCGCGCTCACGCCCGACGGCCGCTTCGCGGTGGTGACCAACGACGACGAGCGCGAGGGCAAGGTCCACGCGCTGACCGATCCCAATGCGACCGGCGGCTACACGCTCGCGGTGGTCGACACGGCATCGATGACGGTCGTCAGCCGCTACACCGCGCCGGCGGACGAGAAGTACTGGGTGGGGCTGCTGGCCGTGGCCGATCCGGCCCGCGCGGGGAACACGCTAGTCTTGGCCGCGGGCGGGCCGAGCAACCAGGTCTTCGCCTTCGACCTCGACGCGCAGGGCCGGCTGACCCCCGACGAGCGCCACGCGATCGCGATCCCCGGGCCGAGCGATCCGGCCTTCGGCGACCTCGACCATAGCTGTCCCGGCACGCTCGTGCTCGCTCCGGGCGGCCGGCTGGCCTACGCGGTCGACGAGGCCGGCGACGCGGTCGCGACGATCGATCTCGCGACGCGCGCGGTGAGCGGTACGCCCCAGCCGGTGGGCTACGCTCCGTTCGGTGCGGCGCTGGCGGGGAACCGGCTCCTGGTCACCGACGAGGGGCTGATGCGCCACGCGAACCTGCCCCAGCCGGTCGCCGCGCCGCCGTTTCGCACCCCGCCGGCCGACCCCGTGCGCGCCTCGGCGCTGTCGTTCTTGGGCGTCGGCGCGGACGGCGCGCTCGGCGCAGCGG
>CAXTNU010000256.1:0-5955 GCA_964245595.1 uncultured bacterium
CGCGCGACCGCGCCGCGCCGCCCGTGCTCGCGCGGATCGACCCGTCCGCCGGCGAAAGGTTCGCGACCCCGAGCGGCGCGTTCACGCTCACCTGCCGCGAGCACCCGCTCGGCTTGCGCTTGCGCGCCGAATGGGACCCGACGGCCTGGCCCGTGAGCGCCGCGGAACTGAGCGCGCGGTACGACGCGATCCTGTCGTCGTTCGCGCCGGGCGAGCCGCGTGCCGCGAGCGCTCTAGCGTGAGCGAAATCCTCACCGTCAGCGGCGCGGTCGCCGCCGCCGCGCGCCGCACGCCCGACGCGGTCGCGCTGCGCACGCTCGACGGCACGCTGTCCTTCGCCGAGCTGGCCGCCCGTATGCACGGCCTCGGCGCGGCGTTGCGCGAGCGCGGTGCCGGTCCCGGGCAGGTGGTGGGCGTCCACGTCGAGCGGTCGGCGGAGACGATCGTCGCGGTGCTGGGCGTCTTGGCCGCCGGCGCGGGCTACGTTCCGCTCGATCCCGATTATCCCGCCGCCCGCCTGCGCGCGATCGTGGCCGACAGCGGGATGACGCTCCTGCTGAGCGATCCCGCCGGTGACGGCTTGATCGCGGGCACGGCGACCGTGCGCTTCGATCCGCGCGACTGGCCGGCGGATGCACCGCCCGGCGCGGAACCGGCCGATGGGATCGCCTACCTGATCTACACCTCCGGCTCGACGGGAGCGCCCAAAGGGGTCGCGATCGAGCGGCCCGCGCTGCGCAATTACCTGCGCTGGTGCGACGCGGCGCTGCCGTTCTCGGGCGGCGGCGCACCACTCTTCGCCAGCCTCGCCTTCGATCACGTCGTGACGGTGATCTTTCCACCGCTCGCGCGCGGCGAGGCCGTGGACCTGCTGCCGCCGGTGCGCGGCGGGCGCGCGCTGGCCGACGGCTTGCTCACCGGGCACCGCTACAGCTACGTCAAGATCACGCCGTCGCATCTGCGCCTGCTCGATCGCGCGCAGCGCGCCGAGCTCGGCCGCTGCGCCGGTCTCGTCATGCTCGGCGGCGAGCGCGCGAGCGGCGACCTCGTCGCCGACCTGCGGCGCGACGCCCCCGAGCTGGCGGTCATGAACCACTACGGCCCGACCGAGGCGACCGTGGGCTGCTGCGTGCACCTCGTCCCACGCTGCGCCGCCCCGGCGGCGAGGCGTGCGCCGACGGCGAGGAAGGCGAGCTCTACATCGGCGGCCGCGGCTTGGCGCGCGAGTACTGGCGCCGGCCCGGCCTCACCGCCGCGGCCTTCGTCCACCTCGCGGCGCCGGGCGGCGCGATGCGGCGCTGGTACCGCAGCGGCGACCTCGCCGTGCGGCGCGCGTCGGGCGAGCTCGAGCTGATCGGCCGCAGCGACGATCAGGTGAAGATCCTCGGGCACCGCGTCGAGCCGCTCGAAGTCGAAGCGGTGCTGCGCGCGCACCCGGCCGTGCGCGACGCCGCGGTGGTCGCGCGCGAGCACGCGGGGCTGGCCGAGCTCGTCGCCGCGGTCGTCGCGAGCGAGCCCGAACCGCCGGCGGAAGAGCTGCGGCGCCACTGCCGCGCGCGTCTACCGGCCGCGATGGTACCCGTCCGCATCATCGCGCTCGACCGCTTGCCGGTCGACGTCAACGGCAAGCTCGACCGGACCGCCCTGCTGCGCGCGGTCGAAGCGGCCGGCGAAGCGACAGCGGGCGGCACCTCCTCCGGCGCACCAGCGGGCGAAGAATCGCTCGAGGCCGCGCTGAGCGTGAAGTGGCGCGACGTCCTGGGCAGCGCGGAGATCGGCGCCGACGACGACTTCTTCCTGCTCGGCGGCGACTCGATGGCGACGCTCGAAATAAGCCGCTGGGCCTCCGAGCGCTTCGGCGTCGCGCTCGAGCCGACCGTGCTGTTCGATCGTCCCACGATCCGCTCGCTGGCCGACCACATCCGCAGCTTGCAGAGCACCCGCGGGAACTCGTAGCCCGGCAAAGCGCGGGCATACCCGGCCGGCTGGGAATATCCAAGGCGCGCGCACGATCGCGTGCAGAAGGGTGATAGAACCATGCCGCCGACCGAACTGTTCGACGACCTCGACCTGCGCGAGGAACCCAACCGCGGGCCCGCGCCCGACGCGTGCTCGGAGTCCACCATCGTATCGCAGTCCTGCTTGCAGACGAAACGCTGCTCCCAGCCCTGCTGCCTGTGACGCCTCGGCGTCCGCCCGGCCGCTAGTCACCAGCCGAGGCGTCTCGAAGGAGGCGCCTCGGCTCGTTCGCTCGGGCCTCAGAAACCAGGGTGCGGCGCCTGCTTTCGGCCGCTCGAGACGGGCGCGTACTCCCACACGATGCGCTCGCCGCCTTGCAGCACGTAGGCGTCGGGGCCGACCGGCGGCTCTTCCCCGTCGACGCGGTACACCCAGTGGTGACCGGTCGCGGCGTTCTGCTCGACCCCGCCGATGCCGGTGACGTACAAGCTCGCCCCCTCGCCTTGCGCGGTCGGCGCGAGCCGCGGCTGAAGCGTCCGCGCGTCGAGCACGTCCCAGACCGTCGCGATGCCCGCCGCGACACGAATCGCGTGGTTCTTCTGCCGCGCCGGATCGTGGATGCCGTCGCCCCAGTTCACGACGTGATCGACGGTTGCGACCGTGGCCCGTGAAGTGCTCATGCCTGGTGCGTTCGGCACTCGGCAGCGTATCCGTTCGAAGGGCGGGCAGAGCTGATAGGTTTGACGAAGATCAGCGAGGTCGCCTTCGTTTATCGTTCGTGGTCCAGAAGCCGAGAGTCTGGCTCTTGACGCTTCGGACAGCAAGTTTCGACTCCGGACGCTCCAGCGCGAAGGTGGTGATATCGTCAGGATCGCTGGTCAAAACGATCGAGCCCGGATAGCGAACGGCGGTCGCGACCACGATGGCATCGATGGTGGCATGCGCCTTGCGCGTACGATAACGCATCACTCCGGCATCGACCGCAATGTCTAGAGTCGTCGAAAGCACGGTGTCTCTCGGGTGTACGGCTCGCTGAATCGTCGCTGTCAGGCCGTGCGCCGTGCTCGTTTCAGCGAAGACCGGCGCAGGCACGCCGATCAACATTCCGCGCTCCGTCGCGCGCTTTGCCCACGCCAGGGCTCGGACGTCGCCCTCCGCCATGGCGGATACCGCTCCGCTATCGAGGATCAAGCGCGATCCGGCCACTCGGTGTCCACCTCGGCGAAGAGCTGGGGCGAGATCACGACGCCCTCCTGCGCGATGAACCGATCGAGGCGAACCGCTTGCAGGCGCAGAGCGCAGCATCGTTCATCCATTCGGACAGGGAACCGGTGCCTGCCTCGGCTCTCACCTCGGACACGACTTCAGCGTCCAGACTCAACGAGACGTTCTCTTTGAGGCCCATGCGTCGACTCTACCACAAGGGTGTTGCCGAAACACGGCCGGCTTGTGACGAGACGCCTACCTACGTAGAGTAGGCGCTACGCCAGCAGCGGCAACGGCGAGAACGTCCCGCCGACGATCGCCGCCGACGGCCGGCCCAGCCAGCGCTCCAGCACCGTCGCGTACACCGTGCGGAAGTCCGTCGTGTACGCCAAATTGCCCATGTTCAAGCGGCCCAGATCGGGATGCTCGCCGTAGAGGCCGCCCTTCACGCCGCCGCCGATCAGGAACACCGGCGCGGCTTCGCCGTGATCCGTGCCGCGGCTGGCGTTCTCACCCACCCGGCGCCCGAACTCGCTGAAGGTCATGGCCAGCACGCGCTTGTCGTTGCCGTGCGCCGCCAGATCTTGGTAGAACGCGCTGATGCTGTTGGCGAAGTCGGCCAGGAGGCGGTCCTGGGTCTGCTTCTGCCCGGTGTGGGTGTCGAACGAGCCGTGCTGCACGTAGATCACGCGCGTGCCGAGCTTCGAGCCGACGATCTGCGCCGCCAGCGCCAGGCTGCGGCCCAGCGGCGTGGCCGGGTACGTCGCCTGCGGCTGGTAGCCGGCGATCAGCTTGGGCAGCTCCTGCGCACCGCGCTGGGCGTGATCCTCGATCGCGGCGACCTGCGCCAGGAAGGGCGACTTGAATGGCACCGTCGTGTCGCGCACGAACTCGTGGAACGCTTCGCGGTCGACGCTGTTCTTGTCGCTGCGCAGACCGTAGCCGCGCAGCGCGTCGATCGCGGGAACGTCGGTCTGCTTGGCGATCAGCGCCTCGGGCAGCACGTTGCTCAGCGCGACCGCGTTGAACAGGTTCTGCTTGGGCAGGCCGGCCTCGTCGAGATAGCGCCCGAGCCAGCCGGTGGCTTCGTACTTGCTGGGCGCCGCGGTCTGCCAGATCTCGGTCGAGCGGAAGTGCGAGTGGTCGGGCTGCGGATAGCCGACGCCCTGCACGACCGCGACCGTGCCCGCGTCGTACATCTTCTTCAGCGGCGCGAGGGCGGGGTTCAGGCCGACCGTGCCGTCGATGCGCAGCACGTCGTTCTGGGGGATGCCCAGCGTCGGGCGGTAGCGGTAGTAGTCGGGCATGCCGTGCGGCACGACGGTGTTGAGGCCGTCGTTGCCGCCCTGGAAGTTGATCACCACCAGCACGCGGTCGCTGCCGCCGGGCAGCCCGGCGAGCGGCGTCTGCGCCAGCGCCCGCGCGAACAGCGAGTCGGTGCTGCCGACGACGGCCAGTCCGGAGAGCGCGCCGAGGAGAAAGTTCGTACGTTTCATGTCGTGGTGTCCAACGTCAGGGAAGCGAGGGCGAAGAATCGGCAAGACCGAGTGCCTATGCCAACTGGTAGGCGGGCATCGCCATGGTGAGGTACGCGGCGCCGCGGACGCGCTCGTCGGCGTTCTCGGGCGAGAGCTGCGCGAGCGCGGCCTGGCCGCTGCCGCCCAGGTAGGCGACGAGCTGCGCGACCGCGGCCGGCGAGACGTCGCCTTGCAGCATCGTATCGGTCAGCGTCCTGGCGACCGCGTGCGGGTCGCTGGCGCGCAAGGCCGGCGCGATCCAGGTCGCGTTCGCGGTCGCCTGCGGGTTGCGCACGAGCGCGTTGGCGAAGTTTTCGCGGGTCAGGATCGTCGCGCTGTTGACCCAGGCCGCGCCGCCGTCCCAGCCCTTGACGTTGGGCGGGTAGAACAGCACCTGGCCCATCGCGCGCAGCGTGGCCAACTCGGTCGGCGCCACCTGCGGCACGCCGAAGAGCTGGTGCGTGCCGACCACGAACTCCACCGGGCTCTTGACCAGCGCGCGGTACGCGCGGTCGCTGAAGAACAGGTTGCTGCGCAGCAGCGTGCCCAGCACCGGGCGCAGCTCGTAGTTGCTGCGCACGAGCAAGCTCGCCACCTGGTCGACCAGCGCCGGCTCAGGGTCCATGTAGACGAAGAACGCGAGCAGCTTGTTCGCAAAGAAGCGCGGCGCGGCGGGCTGCTCGAAGATCGTCCGCACGACGTCGTTGCCGTCGAAGTTGCCGCTGCGGCCCAGGAACGTCTTGCCGCCGTCGTCGTGCTGGCCGCGGTTGTCGTAGAACGAGCCCGTGCCGTCGGGATTGCGGCGGAAGGTCCAGCCGGTCAGCGCGCGCGCCCCCTCGCGCACGTCCTGCTCGCTGTAGTTGCCGATCCCCAGCGTGAACAGCTCCATCAGCTCGCGGGCGTAGTTCTCGTTCGGGTGCGCCTTGACGTTGACGTTGTTGTCGAGATAGCGCAGCATCGCGGGATCCTGCGAGACGTGCATGGTCAGGTCGCGCACGTTGCCCAGCGCGTACTCGCGGAAGAGCTGGTTCTGCATCAGCATCTCCTGGCCGCTGATGCCCTTCTGGTTGACCGCGCTCGTGAAGTGGCCGTGCCAGAACAGCGCCATCTTCTCTTGCAGCGGCGCGGGGCTGGCGATCATCCGGCCCAGCCACCAGCTCTGCAGCGCGATCAGGTTCTGGCGCCGCACCCGGCCCAGCTGCTGGCGCACTTCCTTGAGCTGCTCGGGGGTCGGGTTGTCGCCCAGCATGGCGCGCATCTGGCGGCGCTGGCG
>CAXTNU010000257.1:0-5914 GCA_964245595.1 uncultured bacterium
CAGCCACCCGCGCCTGCGCGGGCTGCGCGCGCGCGGCACGTTCTCGACCCTCGCCGCAGCCGCTGCACCCGCCGTGCGCGCCGGAATCGCCGCGGCCGGGCCCGAGCCGATCGTGCTGTACGTGACGCCGGTGGTCACCAAAGCGCTGGCGAGCGATCTGACCAACCCCAACGACGTCCCGCCGACCAGCGGCGGCGACACCGACGTCGTCGCGCTCAGCACCATGCTGATGATCGAGACCGCGATCGACCCCGCCGCGCGGACGCCCGAGGACGTGCTCGCGGTCGCGGCGGGCGCCGCGCCGAGCGGCTTCGGGCTGCTGCTGCAGCGCGTGCTGGGCTGGGCGATCGCGTCGCTGGGAACCGGCTTCCCGACCGTCACCGCCGACGAGCTGGACCAGATCGGCCGGGCGCTGGCCGACCAGGGCGCCTTCGACGCGCACTTCACCTCCGCGGCGGTCGACGCGTTTCTCAGCGCCAACGTCGCGTTCAGCCTGCAGCCGCGCCCGACCAGCGGCGCGATCACGAGCGTCGCCTTTTTCCCGATGGCGCCGCCGCTGACGCTGACCACGCCCACCTACTCGTTCGACTTCGGCACCCAGCGCACGATCGGCCCGGCGGCGGAAGAAGACGTCGCGCGGTACTTCGCCCAGCTCGCGCTGGACTACGCGAACGCCGTCGAGCGCAACCCCGACGGCACGCCGCAGGCCCTGCGCGCCGCGCCGAGCGGCCCGGACGAGACGATCGCGACGTTCCTGTTCCGGCGCTACTTCCTGCTGCTCGCGCAGAGCGCGGTCAAGGCCGCGAGCGACCTGCTCGAACGCTACCCGTACGCCATTTCCGACCCGGCGAGCGCGACGCTGAACGGCATCGCGGCCCAGTTCAGCGACGTCACCTTTCCCTACGCCAGCCGGGACGGCGACACGCTGGCGGGCCTGGCGAGCGAGTTCGACGCGCTACCGCAAGCGATCCAGGCCGCCAATCCCGGCGTCGACTTCGCGCACCTGGTCAACGGCACGCCGCTCACGATCCCGGTCCAGGTGTTCGTCGAGTACGTCACCCGGCGGGGCGACACGTTTACCTCGGTCGCCGACCAGTTCGGCACCACCGCCGCCGCGGCCGAAGCGGCCAACCCCGGCGTGGACCCCGAGCTGCCGCCCGGAACGCGCCTGCGCCTGGCGGTCGAGGTCACCCCGCACACCATCGTCGCGGCGAACGCGACCGTGCCGAACCTGCTGCGCCCGTGGGCGGCCGGCAACGGCCTCGTCGCGCAAGCCGGGCAGCCGCGGCAGCCGTCGCTGCGCGGCGTGACGTATCAAGTCAGCGAGGGCGACACGCTCGCCGGCGACGCGACGACCGGCATCGCGCAGCGCTTCGGCACCGACGCGACCGCGCTGCTGAACGACAACCTCGACGTTCCCGACCTGTTCCGCACCGGCGCGGCGATCGGTTTGGGCACGCTCGCGTACGCGGCGCGCAACGGCGACACGCTGCAGACGATCGCGACCTACTTCGGCTTCACCCCGCAGGCGCTGCTCGCCGCCAACTCGGCCCCGAAAATCGTGCTGCAGCAGGGGCAGACGCTGGTCATCCCGGGCCAGACCGCGGCCTACACCGTGCAGCTCAACGACACGCTCGAGGCCATCGCCCAGGCGCAGAGCACGACGACCGAGCAGCTCCTGATCCCCAACCTCGCGATCCTGGTCCAGCCGGCGGTGAGCGTCACGCTGCCCAACGTCGCGCACGTCGCCCAGGGCACGTTCACGGTGTTTTACGCGACGACGGACGGGGACACGCTCGACTCGATCGCGACCGATTTCTTCGGCACGGCCGACGCCGCGCACACCGCGCTCATCCAGACCGCGAACCCGACCGTCACGTTCCCCGCCTCGGCCGGGACGGTGATCCAGTTTCCGTTCGCCGAGACGCCGGGCAACCTGCTGCGCTACTACGACGTCACCCTCGCGACGCTGCTCTCGGCGGCGAACGTCGCCGATCCCAAGCTGCTGGCGCCGCGCGCGGTGCTGGCGATCCCGCCGGTCGAGCCGGCCATCACCGCCTCCGACACGTTCGCCGGCCTGGCGCAGCGCTACAACTTGACGCTGGACGAGCTGGCGGATCAGCTCGGGCCGGTCACCGGCTTGTTCCGCGACGCGAATTCCACCGCCGGCGCGCCGCAGCTGACGATCCCGTACGTGCCGGCCATCGGCATCGACGACCTCGTCGCGCAGATCGGCGTCTCGGACAAAGCCAACCAGTCGGCCGCGATGGCCTCGCGCTTCCTGCTCAACGGCTTGCGCATTCCCGACCCGCGCGACCCGGCGTTCCAAAAGAACCCGCAGGACCCCAACCTGGCGACGTACCCGCTGCTGGCGCTGACCGGGCAAGAGTTCGCCGCCCCGACCGACGGCGCGGCCTACACGCTCACGCTGACGAATTCCGGCGGCGCGGGCTGGCTGGACGTCCCGGCCGAAGGCCTGGCCGTGCCGCTCTCGGCCGACGAGCAGCAGCAGATCGCCGACTTCGGCAAGGCGGCGTTCGCACCGGGCGTGCACCGCTGCGAGCGGCTCGCGCTGTCGGCCGCGGTGCGCGACCAGCAGGCGCTCCAGACCGCGCTCCACTGGCAGGCCGGCGAGCTGCCGGCTCTCGGCACGTCGGCGGCGCTCGCGGGCGAGCCGACGCTGTGGCCGCTGCCCGACGCGCTGCAGACCTCGGTCGCGCACGTCGCGCAGAGCGGCGTGCCCTACGAGCTGGTCGTCGTCACGCCCGACCCGACCGGCGGCTCGACCACCGCCGCGGTGAGAGCCGCGCGCTGGGCCACCACGGTCGACGTCACGATCGCCAAGATTCCCGCCAACGGCAGCGACGCGGCCAGCCTGGCCGGCACGTTCCTGGTGCTCGGAGCCGACCAGCTCGGCACCGAACGGCTGCTGGCGGTGATGAAGCAGCTCGCGAGCGACACGGCGACGCTGTACCTGCTCTACCCGCCCAACCCGACCGACGTCAACGGCAGCGGCTACGTGTCGGACGCGTTCGACGCGAGCGACCCGCGTGCCGAGGTGGTGCTGCTCAAGACCAACCTCTCGACGCTCAGCAACGGCACGCCCAAGCTCGGCGCGGCGCGCGCGGCGCGGGTGGCTTCGTTCGCGGCGCAAGACGACTACAGCGCGAGCCTCGATCCCAGCCGGAGCACGACCTTCGTCGAGCTGCTGTGGGAGTGCAGCGTGGTGCGCTCGGGCGGCTTCTACCTGAGCTACCGCGCGGCGGGCGGCGCGACGTTCCCCGACCGCATCTTCGGCGCCAACGGCGAGGCGACGCTCAAACTCGTCGTGCTGTTCGGCTCCCAGCCGGGCGCGGCGAGCAGCCTGCTGCTGCCGCTCAACAACGCGGTGGTGCTGGGCGACAACGTCGACACCTCGCGCTCGACGCTCTACGCGCGCACGGCGGTGCGCGAGATCGTCGCGGGCGACACGCTGAACGCCGTCGCGGCCGCATTCCCGCTGCTGAAGCTCGACGCGGCGGCGGTCGCGGCGGCCAACGCCGACGTGCGCAACTTGCTGCGGCCGGGCGCGAGCATCTCGGTCAACGGCGCGAGCCAGCCGATCGCGCCGCTCGACACCTTCGCCTCGATCGGCGCGGCGGCCAACCCCAAAGTCACCCCGGCCGCGCTCGGCACGGCCAACGCGACGGCCGACATCTTCCAGACCGGCGCGCTGATCCAGCCGCTGGCGGGCGAGCTGCGCGTCGAGGCGACGCAGCGGCCGGGCAACACCGGCTTCCTGGTCACCCGCGACGACCCGCAGCAGCCGGCCGACGCCGGGCGCGCGCAGGGCACGGCCGACGCGCAGAGCGAGGTGAACGCGCTGTTCAACCTGCTCGGCTTCCACCTCGTCGGCAACACCTGGTTCGCGGGCAGCGGCGAAGGCCTGCCGGCCGGCCCGACCGACGACGCGGCCGCGCCGGGGCAGTGGACGTACCGCCAGGCACTCAACGCCGCGAGCTTCGCGCTGCCCGCCGCGCTGCGGCAGATCGTGCCGGACTGCGCGGCGCTGCCGCCGGCGGCGCAGAACCCGTATGCCGGCATCGCGGCGGGCGCGGCGGTCGACCTGTCGCTGTCGTTCCGCGAGCTGGACGGCAACCGCAGCCCGTTCCCCGCGCTGACCCCGTTGCTGCGGGTCGGCTACACCGACCAGCTGCTGGGCATCGCGCGCTGGCCGAGCACCTCGTGCACGTACGAGTTCGACCCCACCGGCGGCGGCGCGCAGCTCACCGTCGACTGGGCGTTCAGCGCGCAGTCCTACCAGCCCGCGGCGGGCGCGGACTTCCCCGCCACGCAGCAGAAGGCGCGCACCGACGCGGCCCGCGCGGCGGCGGCGTACTACCAGCTCCGCATGCCGGGCACCGGCGTCGCGCTGTCCACCTCGATCGCCTCGCTCGCCGGCGACGCGGAGGCGCTGTCGGCCGCGATCGGGCTGTCGCTGCAAGACTACCTCGGCGCGGCGTACGTCTACCTGACCGCCGCGCAGGCGCTGCGCCAGGTCAGCGCCGCGACCGACGGCCAGACGCTCAACACGATCGCGGGCACCTTCGAGACGGCGCCCGGCACGCTCGCGCAGGCGAACGCCGGCGCCAAGCCGGCCGCGCTGTTCGCCAGCCCGTCGCTCTCGATCCCGCAGTACTACCGGGTCAACGCCGGCGACACGATGACCGCCATCGCCGCGGCGCTGCTGCCCATCGGCACGCCGGCCGAACGGCTGGCCCTGATCGAGGCGATGGCCGCCGCGAACGCGGGCCTGCCGCTGAACGCGGGCACGGCGCTGGTGACGGCGCCGCGCAGCGTGACGGTGGTCGACGCGAACCTCGACCTGGCCAGCATCGCGGCGCTCGCCGCCTCGCAGCACGCCGCGGTCGGCGATCTCGGCCCGGTCGCCGGCTTCGCCGGCGCGAACACCGGCGCGGCCCTCACCAAGGGCAACGTGCTGGCGTACGACGGCGCGCCGCCGCTCACCGTCGGCGATTCCCAGACGCTGGGCGACGCCGTCACGGCGTTCGCCGCCAGCGTGCCCGGCGCGAACGCGACCGGCGTCGCGGTCACCAACCAGTACGTCCAGTCGTTCTTCGCCGGCGGCGCTGTGCTGGCGCTGCCGAACTACGTGCTCCAGCCCGACGACACGCTGGCCGGCGTGGCGGCGAGCATCGGCCCGCGCTCGCCCGGCAGCCAGCCGCCCGCGGTGTGGCTGCTGCTCGACAACGCCGACGTCGCCGACGTGTTCCCGGCCGGCACGACCTTGTTCTACGGGCTCACCACGTACGCCGCGCAGCCGGACGACACGCTGCAGAGCGTCGCCGACGGCTTCGCGATCACGGTCGAAGACCTCGGCGCGCGCAACGCCCTGGCGGCGCTGGCGAGCGGGCAGACGCTCGCGATTCCCTACCTGGTCGACACGCGCGACGTGGCGAGCTCGACCTACCGCGCGGACGGGAGCGAGACGTTCGCCGGCATCGTGGCCAAGTTCGCGGCTTGGCAGGCCGACCCCAGCGCCGGTCTGGCGGCGTTCGTCACGCTCAACCGCTACGTGCCGGCGCTGTTCGACACCAGCACGCCGATCGTGATCGGCACGACCAAGGTGACGCCGACGACGGCCTCGACCTTCGACCTGCTGGCGACCGCGTTCGGCCTGGACGTCCAGGCGTTCGCGACGACGATCGCCGGCACGGCCGGCTACGTGCGCAAGGGCGCGACCATGTACGCGGTCGCCATGACGAGCTTGGCCGGCGAGACGTTCGCCGCGGCCGCGGCGCGCTACGACGCGACCGTGACCGAGCTGAGCGACGCGAACGCGTCGGTGTACCAGCTCATCGCGCCGGGCGCGACGGTGAGCGCGGGCGGCTTCCAGGCCACGGTCGGCCGAGCC
>CAXTNU010000258.1:0-5880 GCA_964245595.1 uncultured bacterium
GGCCACCGCGGCCAGCAGCGCCGCGCCGGCCTCGACCGCCACGACCAGGGCGACCGTCGCCGGCCAGCCGCCGCGGGTCCAAACCAGCGCCGGCAGCACCGCGCCGAGGCCGCCGCCCACGTAGTAGACCGTGATGTAGAGCGAGGCGGCGGTCGAGCGCCGCTCGCGCGCGACGATCCCGACGTACCCCTGCGACGCGGCTTGAGCGGCGAACACGCCCATCGACATCACCGCCAGGCCGATCACGACCGCGGCGACCGCCGGGACGAGGGTGATCAGCATCCCGCCCGCGCTGAGCCCGATCGCCGCGACGACCGCCGCCCGGTGGCCGACCGCGTCGATCAGCCGGCCCGAGAGCGGCGTGGCGACCACGCCCAGCAAGTAGATGAAGAAGACGTTGCCCAGCGCCAGCGTGCCCAAGCCGAACGGCGGCCCCGCCAGGTAGTACGTCGCGAACGTGAACGCCGCGACGAGCGAGAACAGCACCGCGCCGCCGACCGCGTACGTCGCCAGCAGCACCGGGTCGCGCGCGAAGCGCGCCATGGCCCGCAGCGCCTGCGGCGCCGAGCGCTGGCGGGTGAAATGCGTCGCGCGCGGGAGCGCGAACAGCACGAGCGCCGCGCCGCCCAGCGTCAGCGCGCCGAGCACGACGAACGCGGCTTGCCAGCTCGCCGCCGAAGCGACCAGCGCGGCGACGTAGCGGCCCAGGAAACCGCCCAGCACGTTGCCCGCGATGTACACCCCGACCGCGCGCCCGCTGACCGCGGGCGGAAACTCTTCCGCGATGTACGCCAGCGTCACCGCGAAGACGGCCGGCATGAACAAGCCCTGCACGAAGCGCCAGGCGACGAGCGCGTGCAGCGAGTGCGCGGCGGCGGCGGCCAGCGTCGCCAGCGCCAGGCCGAAGAGCGCGCCGACGATCACCCGCTTGCGGCCCAGCGCGTCGGCCAGCGGGCCGACCACCGGGGCGGCCAGCGCGCAGGCGAAGGTCAGCGCCGAGATGGTCGCGCCGACCGCCGCTTCGCCGGCGCCGAACTCGATTCGCAGCGCCGGCAGCAGCGGCTGCGTGGCGTACATGTCGAGGAAGGCGCTGCCGCCGCACGCGGCTAGGACGAGGTAACGCGAGCGCGGCATGGCCCGTTGCTTCCGCGCCGCGCCCGCGTCGACCGCCTGTGCGGTGATGAGGTTCAGGCGAGCGCCATTTCGCGCGCCGGCTCGCTCTCCGCGGTCGTCAGCAGCGCCGAGGTGATCGTCGCGTACGACGCGCCCACGCCTGCCAGGTAGCTGGCGCAGCAGCGCGCGAACTGCGCGCCGTCGAACGTGGCGCCGGTGCCGCGGCAGTACTGCTCGAGCGCGCGCACCGCGTAGAGGAAGTGCCCGCTCTCGGTGTTGCCGACGTGCGCGGTGACGAACTCCAGCTCGTGGTTGCGGCGCTGCTTGTCGCGCCCCATCGCCTGCAGCCACTTCTGGAACTTTGGCGCGATCACCGTGAACTCGCCGTAGTTGTAGATCTCGGCGACGATCGAGAGCATCAGCGCCTCGACGATGTCGGGGCCGAGCCGGCGCTGCGCGCGCACCCAGGTCTGGTAGTCCGATGCGCTGGGGATGCCGTACTGCGCGCGCTGCCAGGCGTCGCTGTCGCACAGCGCCTCCGCCATGCGGGCGTAGAGCGCGCCGTGCGTGTCGCTGAACAGGCCCAGGTCCTCGCCGGTGATGCGCGCGACGTACGCCGCGCTCAGGAACAGCGCCTCGCGCGCCTCGCCTTGCTTGTCCTCGGCTTCGGCGAGGATGCGAACCGTCAAGCCCGCGACGCTCGCGGAGCCCACCGACGGGTTGCGCCACGCGTTGAAGAAGCGGAACAGCGCGAGCTGCGGCCACTCGCGCGAGGTCAGCGTCTCGAAGCATTCCTCGACTCGCCCCAGCGAGTCGGTGGCCTGCTCGAACGAGGTCAGGATGGCGTCGCGTACCGTCTGGTCGGAGACGCGTTTGATCACCGGTCGAACCACATCTTGAATCCGTAGTGCGCGCATTTGAAGAATCTCCTCGATCGTAGCGATCGGAGTGCATGGGAAACCAGCGCCCGTCGTGTACGTGCTCGACGACGGGTCACCGTATGAATGCGTATGGTGGAGCGGCGGCGCGCGCGGAGTGGCGCCGCCCGGATCGGTTAGGCTCTCAACCTCGCGCCGTGCGAACGCGCGTCGGCCCGGAGCCCAGGGTTCGGCCGCGGCGCTTGTGCTGGGAGTGGAGCGTCGCGCCGGTGGCGCGGCCGCTGCGAAATGCTCGCATGGTCACCATCTTCCTCACCCGTGTCATGATGGTTCGCCCCTCGACTAAGCCGCCGTGGCGGTGGTCGACGGGTCCTGCTAGGACGTAAGGCTCAGGGACTTATGGTCTAGGGTCCTGATGTGATCCTAACCACTCCGGGATGGTTTTGTCAACAAAGTCTCACAATTCGCTGTGACGGATTTCCGGTGGCCGAATCCGCCTAGCCGGCCGTGGAGCCCGTCGGCACGCGCGAACCGGCGGCGCACTTGTCCAGCGCCTGCTCGACGTCGGCGATCAGGTCGTCCGGATGCTCGAGTCCGACCGCCAGGCGCAGCAGCGACGGCTTGATGCCGGCGGCCAGCAGCTCCTCGGGCGTCGAGTGGCCCGACCAGACCGCGGCCGGGTGGAACACCAGCGACTCGAAGTTGCCGAAGCTGGCGGCCTGTTTGACGTGGCGCAGCCCGGTCACGAAGCGCTCGGCCATCGCCTGGTCGCCGTCGAGCTCGAACGAGAGCAGGCAGCCGAAGCCGGTCATCTGGCGCAGCGCCAGCTCGTGCTGCGGGTGGCTGGCCAAGCCGGGATAGTATACCGTCGTGACGCGCGGATGCGCTTGCAGATACGAGGCGACCGCCAGCGCGTTCTTGTTCAAGCGCTCGTTGCGCAGCGGCAGCGTGCGCAGGCCGCGCAGCAGCAGCCAGGCGTCGATCGGGCCGAGCGTCGCGCCGATGGTCAGGATCGCGTGCCAGATCTTCTCGATCAGCTCCTGCGAGCCGGCGACGGCGCCGGCGATGATGTCGGCGTGGCCGCCCATCGCCTTGGTCGCGCTGTGCAGCGCGAGATCGATGCCCAGCTCGAGCGGGCGCTGGTTGAGCGGCGTCGCGACGGTGTTGTCGCAGATCGTGAGGATGCCGCGCGCGCGCGCGAGCTTGCCGATCGCGGCCAAGTCGGTCAGCTGCATGAGCGGGTTGCTGGGCGTCTCGACCCAGATCAGCCGGGTGCGGTCGGTGATCGCCGCTTCGAACGCGGCCGGGTCGCGCTGGTCGACGAAGGTCGTCGTGACGCCGAACTTCGCCATGATCTCTTGCAGCAGGCCGGTCGTGCCGGTGTAGATGACGGTCTGGGCGACGACGTGGTCGCCGGCCTTGAGCAGCGCCAGCGCGGTGGTCGCGGCGGCGGCCACGCCCGAGGCGAACACCAGCGCGTTGTCGGCCCCTTCCAGCTCGGCGATGATGGCCGCCGGCTGCTGCTGGTTGGGGTTGCCGTAGCGGGTGTAGAAGTCCGGTGAGAGCGGGGTGGTCGAGATGGCGTGGAAGTGCTCGGCCGACTCGGCCTGAAAGGCCGAAGTCTGGAAGATCGGCGACGCCACGGACTTTGTCGGGTTGAACTCGTTGCCCGTGTAGATGACGGCGGATTCGCGGGAAACGGACGACATTGACACCCCTTCGCAACACGCGGCGCGCACGGCGCGCGCCGCAGACCATGAGCCAGCCTTAGACCGCCGGCTGGTGGATTCATGCTATCCGCGGCCAGCCGAGGCTTGGGTCACTCGGCCGCGCTAGATGCAGCGGCCGCCGTCGACCTCGAGCGCGACGCCGGTGATGAACGCGGCGTCGTCGGAGCTCAGGAACGCGACCGCGTTGGCGATGTCGCGCGGCTGCGAGAGCCGCCCGAGCGGCACGCTGGCGGCGAACTTCGCGCGCAGCTCGGGCGTGTCGCCGCCCATGAACTCCGCCAGCAGCGGCGTGTCGCCGGCGACCGGGCAGACCGCGTTGACGCGGATGTTGTCCGGCGCGAACTCCACCGCCATCGACTTTGAGAACAGGATCGCGGCCGCTTTGGACGCGTTGTAGACGGTCAGCCCGGGCCGCGGCCGGATGCCGGCGGTCGAGGCGACGTTGACCACCACCCCGCCGCCCTGCGCGCGGAACACCGGCACCAGCTCCAAGGCCGAGAGGTAGAGCGCCTTGACGTTGACCGCGAAGATGCGGTCGAACCACTCCTCGCTCACCTCGAGCAGCGACTGGTTGCGGTGCGTGACGCCGGCGTTGTTGACGTACGCGTCGACCCGTCCGCCGGCCGCCGTCATCGCGCGCACCGCGGCGGCGACCTCGTCGCGCCGGCTGACGTCGCAGCGGATGTAGCGCGCCCGGCCGGGATGCGCGGCGGCGATCTCGGCGGCGACGCGCCCACCGGCGGCGTCGTCGATGTCGAGCACCGTCACCGCGGCGCCCTCTTGGGCGAACTTGCGGCAGATCTCCGCGCCGAAGCCGGAGCCGCCGCCGGTGACGGCGGCGGCCTTGCCCTGCAGCATGCCCGCCATCAGGCGAACTTCTGGGTGATGGTCTGGAGCGTGCTGAACTCGTGCAGCGCGGCGAAGCCCTTGCCGCGCCCGTGCCCGCTGCGCTTGAAGCCGCCGAAGGGCAGCTCGATCCCGCCGCCCGCGCCGTAGCAGTTGACGAACACCTGGCCGGCGCGCATGGCCCGGGCGACGCGCGCTTGGCGCCCGCCGTTCTCGCTCCAGACGCCGGCCACCAAGCCGTACTCGGTCGCGTTCGCGAGCCGGATCGCCTCGCTCTCGCCGTGGAACGCGAGCGCGGAGAGCACCGGGCCGAAGACCTCGCGGCAGGCCAGCTCGTGGCGCTCCGCGACCGGCCCGAACAAGGTCGGCTCGACGTAGAAACCGTCCGCGGGCAGCCCGCCGGGCACCGTTCCGCGGCCGAGGACGCGCACGCCGTCGCGTTCCGCTCGGTCGAGATAGCCGTGCACGCGCTCGTGCTGCGCGCGGCTGATCAGCGGCCCGACGTCGGGATCGTCCGCCGGCAGGCCGACCCGCAGCCGCGCGAAGGCCACGGCGAGCCGTTCGGTCACCGCGTCGAAGACGGGTGCTTCGATCAGCACCCGGCTGCCGGCGGAGCACGACTGGCCGCAATTCTGCACGATCGCCGTCACGACCGCCGGCACCGCCGCGTCGAGATCGGCGTCGGCGAACACGATCTGGGCCGACTTTCCGCCCAGCTCGAGGATGCAGCGGGCGTGGTGCTGCGCGGCCGCCGTCTGCACCAGCGTGCCGACCTCGGGCGAGCCGGTGAAGCCGATCACGTCGACGAGCGGGTGGCGCGCCAGCGCGTCGCCCGCCGTTTCGCCCAGGCCGGTGACGACGTTGATCGCGCCGGCCGGGAAATCGCATTCGAGCGCGAGCTGCGCCAGCGCGACGACCGTCTGCGACGCGTCCTCCGACGGCTTGATCACGGTCGCGTTGCCGACCGCCAGCGACGGCCCGAGCGACCGCGCGAACATCTGCAGCGGGTAGTTCCAAGGGATGATGTGGCCGGTCACGCCGACCGGCACGCGCAGCACCTGCACGCCGTAACCGGGCAGATAGGGAATCGTGTCGCCGTGCACTTTGTCGGCGCCGCCGGCGTAGTACTCGAGATAGCGCACCGCGGCGGCGACGTCGGCGCGCCCTTGCGAGATCGGTTTGCCGGTGTCGTGCGACTCGAGCTGCGCGAGCCGCTCGGCGTTGCGCGCGACGGTCTCGCCCAAGCGCGCCAGCAGCCGGCCGCGATCGGCTGCGGCGAGCCGTCGGTCCAGAACGCCGCCGCCGGCGCCGTG
>CAXTNU010000259.1:0-5863 GCA_964245595.1 uncultured bacterium
GGCCGGCTCGCCGGCGGCCAGCAGGCCGCGCAGCGTCGCCGGCAGCTCGGGGGCGAGCGCACGTAGGTCGGCTCTGCCATCCGCCGTCCGGTCCCCGAGCCGGACCGCGCCGGCGTGCTCGTACGTGCACAGTCTCATGCGCCGGCCGTTAGATGAGAAGAACGCCGCCCACCTCTCTTGGTGCGGACGGCGTTCTGTTTCCCGAGGGCTGGTAGGACGTGGTGCTGGAGGCCCCTCGCGACCAGTTCTGCCCCGGGATCGGGAGGCCTAAACATCGGGGGCATATATTTCGCGGCGGCAACGATCGAGGACCAGCGTCCCTCAGGCGTGAGCCGGTCGCCTGGCAGGAGAACCGTCTCGGCTCGCGCATGTCCTCCGCCCGCCTTCCGGGGGGCGGTCGAGGAGGCTCGCATGACGACGGTTATCGACGACCGCGCCGCGATCTCAGCCCGGGGCGGTGGCGATCCGGCGCTGGTCTGGGACGCGGGGCACTGGACGCTCGCCGCGGACGCCCGCGCGGCCTTGCGCCTGCGGCCCGTCTTCCGCGACTACCTGCTGGCTCACGGCCACCCGAGCTCGGACTTCCACGCAGCCGAAGTCGTGTACGGCGAGCTGCTGGCGAACTGCGCCCGCCACGCGCCGGGCCCGGTCCGGGTGGAGTTCCGCTGGGCCGACGCGACCCTGGCCGTGATCGACGGCAGCGACCGCCTGCGCAGCTGGCCGTTCTCGCCCGACGACTGGAGCTCCGAGACGACGCACCACGCCTATGCCCTGCTGAGCGGCCTGGGCCGGCGGGTCCACCTGGCCCGCGAGCCGGGCGGCGGAACCCGCGCCAGCGTGGTGCTGCCGGTCCTGCACCGCGGCTGAGCGCGGGGCCTAGGCGCGCGGCGCGGGCAGCGCCGCCGGAGCGGTGAAGGTGACCCGGACGCGGGTGCCGCCCCGCGGTCCGGGCTCGATCGCCACCCCCTGGGCGAATGCCCGGACCAGGTTGAGCCCGCGCCCGCTCTCCGCCAGCGGGTCGATCGCCCGCTCGCGCGGCACGAACCCGATCCCGCTGTCCTCGACGGCCAGCTCCACCGCGCCGCGGCCGTCGGTCGAGAGCACGACCCGCAGCGGGCCGGGCGCGTGGCGGACGGCGTTGGCGACCAGCTCCCCGAACGCAAGCTCGCTGCCGTAGCGCGCGTCCTGGGCGCCGGTCCACTCGGCGCTGAGCGCGCCGACCTCGCGCCGGACCAGCGCCCCGGTCCGGCTGTCCGAGCTGGTGAAGCGCCACTCGCGCTCGTCGCCGGACTGGGGCTGGGCGAAGCGGCCGATGCTGACGGTCAGGATCGCGATGTCGTCGGTCGGCACGTCGTCGCCCAGGACCGACTTCATCAGCGCCCCGGCCAGGTGGTCGATCTCCTCGGCCGCCAAAGCCTGGATCGCGTCCTCGATCCGCCGCTCCGCGGCGTCGATGTCGCGCGCGAACTCCAGCAGGCCGTCGGTGTAGAACACCAGCGTGCACGGGGCGTGCAGGCGCAGCGCGAAGTCGACCCCCTCGTCGTCGCGCAGGCCGATCGGCAGCCCGGAGCCGAGCAGCCGGTGCAGCGCCGTGCCGTCGTGCAGCAGCGGCGGCGGGTGGCCGGCGGTGGCGTAGGCGAAGCGCCCGGTCGAGGGATCGAGCACGCCGAAGATCGCGGTCACGAACACGGTCCGGCCGCTGGCGACCAGCAGCCGCGAGGCGCGGTCGAGGATGGCCGAGGGCTCGGCCGACTCGAACGAGGCCGCCCGCAGGGCCTGGCGGATCTCGCCCATGATGACCGCCGCCGCCAAGCCGTGCCCGGTCACGTCGCCGATCGCCAGCGCCACCCGCCCGTCGGGCAGCTCGAAGGCGTCGTAGAAGTCGCCCCCGACCCGCTGCGACTCCGACGCCGCCGAGTACGACTCCGAGAAGCGGACGTCGGGAAGCTGCGGCAGGTAGGCCGGGAGCATCGCCCGCTGCAAGGCGTCGGCCGTGGTCCGCTCGCGCTCGTAGAGCCGGGCGTGGTCGAGCGAGAGCGCGGCCCGGCGGGCGAACTCGCGCACCAGCGCGACATCGTCGGCGTCGTACGCCCGGCCGCCGCTGCGGACCAGGGCCAGCGCCCCGATCGCCGCCTCGCCGGCGAACAGCGGAACGATCATCGCCGCCCCGGCCGGCAGCTCGCGCAGCCAGGGGTCGGGAAAGCGGTCGGGCTTGTCGAGCACGACCGGGTCGCCTCCGGCCACGACCGAGGCGACCGCGTCGTGCAGCTCCGGCCCGAGCGGCGCGCCGATGAAGCGCCGGCCGTCCAGCTCCTCGCTCACGATCGTGCTGCCGAGCCCGGTCAGCACGTAGCGGCCGTCCTCGTCGACCAGCGCGACCCAGGTCCGCTCGGCCAAGCGCGGGATCAGGAGCGTCTTGATCCCGGCCACCGTGGCGGTGACGTCGAGCGACGCCCCCAGCCGCTCGCCGGCCCGGGCCAGGAAGGCGTCCCGCTCCTCGAGCCGTTTCTGGGCATCGACGTCGGTGCCGGTTCCGATCCAGGCCATCGCCTTGTCCTGGCGCGCCCGCACCGGCACCACGTTGAGGAGGAACCAGCGGTAGCGCCCGCCGGCCTGGCGGATGCGGTACTCGGCCGCGAACGGCTCGCCGCTGCGCAAAGCGTGCAGCCAGCGCTCGCGCGCGGCCAGCTCGTGGTCGGGGTGGAGCGGGCCGCGCCAGCCGGCGGCGCGGGTCGCCTCGAGATCGAGCCCGGTGTACGCCGTCCAGCGGTCGTTGACGTACTCCACCTCGCCGTCGACCCGGGTGGTGAAGATGAGCTGCGGCACGACGTTGGCGAGCGACGCGTAGCGGGCCTCGCCGATCTCGAGCGCCTCGGCGGTCGTCCGCGTGCGCGCCGCCAGGCGCGTCATCAGCCCGTTGTACTTGACCACGAAGACGGCCAGGACGACGACCGCGGCGACCAGGCCCTCCAGCCGCCCGGCGTACCAGCCCACCGTGTAGCGGCCCGAGCCGAGCGTTCCGGCGGTGAAGACGTCGATTCCGCGCGCCAGCAGCACCGCGGTCAGCCAGACCTCGGTCACCGTGCGCCAGCGCCGGCCGGCAGCCGCGAGCGCGACCACCATCAGCAGCGCCAGGCCGGGGCTGACGACCCGGGTGTACGTCGCGAAGAAACGGTCGTCCGGGCCGATCAGCTGCGGCAGCAGCCGGTGCCCGAGCGTGAGCAGCACGCTCAGCCCGACCAGCGCCGCGCCCGTCGCCGCGGCGACGGTGCGGGTGACGCGGTGCGAGACCGGCCGGCCGGAGCGCGCGATCGATCCTTGCGCGATGGCGAACAGCGCGAACCCGGCTTGCGAGATGACGAAGAACCACGACGCGGTCTGCGGGCCGGCGCCCAGCAGCCAGCCCGGGCCGAACAAGTGCGGGAAGGTGAGCAGGTAGAGCAGCTCGGTGACGGCCGAGAACGCGTAGGCGAGGAACAGCAGCGCCAGCTTGAGGTCGCGCTCGATCCGGTACTGGAGGTAGAGCAGCAGCGCGGTCACCACCAGCGCGACGATGCTCGCCCCGATCACCGCGGGCAAGAACGCCGGCGCTTGCGGCAGCGCGATGCGCGCCACCGGCAGCGTGGCCGCGAAGAAGCCGGCCAGCGCGATGACGCTGACCAGCGCTGCACGGCGGTCGGTCGCGGAAGCCGGCGCGGCGGCGATGTTCTCGACCGCGCGCACGTCCATCGTCCTCACGCCGCCACCAGCCTGCTCAAAATTGGGTCATGCATCGAGATGAGACAACAAACCGCGATCTTCGCTGCCGGCTGCTTCTGGAGCGTCGAGGCTGATTTCCGCGACATCCCCGGAGTGTTGAACGCTGAAGTAGGTTACACGGGCGGAACGACGGTGAACCCGACGTACCGTGAGATCTGCACCAGCCGGACGGGACACGCGGAAGCCGTCCGGGTGACTTACGACGCCGAGCGCGTTTCCTTCGCGACGCTGGCGGACGCCTTCTTCGAACTGCACGATCCGACCCAGCTCAACCGCCAAGGGCCCGACATCGGCCCGCAGTACCGCTCGGCGATCTTCTACGTGGACGACGCGCAGCGGGTCGAGGCCGAGGCCGCCAAGGAGCGCGCCGGGGCGCGCCACGCCCGCCCGGTCGTGACCCAGCTCGTCCCCGCGGAGCCGTTCTATGCCGCCGAGGACTACCACCAGCGCTACCTGGAGAAGCGCGGCCTGCGCACCTGCCGCGTCTAGCCGCGCGTAGCCGCCCGTGTCCGCAGAGGAAGCGGCGGGCGCTTTCTCCTAGGGAATGCGGATGATCCGCCTTCCCCGCGTGCCGGCCGTCCTCTGGGCGGTCGGCCTTCTCGCGCTGACCCTTCCCGGCGCGGCCCAAGGCGCGCCCGCGCCCGCAGCCTCCGTGGCGCCGGCCGCGACACCCGGGCCGGGTGCGGTTTCCGCGCCGCTGGCCGACCCGTACCCGTCGGCCTACGTGCGGGTGCCCGCGCGGCCGGTCCTGATCCGCGGCGCGACCTTGCTGACCGCGGCCGGCCCGGCGATCCGCGGCGGCTCGATCCTCTTGCGCGACGGCACGATCGCCGCGCTGGGGACGAGCGTCGCCGCGCCGCCCGATGCGCTGGTGATCGACGGGCGCGGCAAGTACGTCACGCCGGGGATCGTCGACGTCCACTCGCACCTGGGCGTCTACGCGGCACCCGACGTGCAGGCGCACAGCGACGGCAACGAGCTGACCAACCCCAACACCGCCAACGTCTGGGCCGAGCACTCGGTCTGGCCGCAGGACCCGCAGTTCCCGCGCGCCCTGGCGGGCGGGGTGACGACGGTCCAGATCCTGCCCGGCTCGGGCAACCTGATCGGCGGCCGCACCGTCGTGCTCAAAGTCGTCCCGGCCCGCACCGTGCAAGAGATGAAGTTCCCCGGCGCGCGCTACGGGCTCAAGATGGCCTGCGGCGAGAACCCCAAGCGCGTGTACGCGCAGCGCGGGCCCTCGACCCGGATGGGCAACATGGCGGGCTACCGCGCAGCCTGGATCGCAGCCGAAGGCTACCGCCGCAAGTGGGACGCCTGGAACGCGACCCGCACGGGCGACCCGCCGCAGCGCGACCTCGCCCTGGAGACGATGGCCGAGGCGCTGCGCGGCAACATCGACGTCCACATGCACTGCTACCGCGCCGACGAGATGGCGCAGGTGATCGACATGGCGCACGAGTTCGGCTACAAGGTGCGCGTGTTCCACCACGCGGTCGAGGCCTACAAGATCGCCGACCTGCTGGCGAAGGAAGGGATCGCGGCGACGATGTGGGCCGACTGGGGCGGGTTCAAGATGGAAGCGCTCGACAGCGTGCGGGCCAACATCGGGCTGGTCGACGCGGCCGGCGTGCGGGCGATGATCCACAGCGACGACGCGCAAGGCATCCAGCGCCTCAACCAGGAGGTCGCCAAGGCGATGTACGCCGCGCGCCGCGCGGGCTTGCCCGTCGACGAGGATCTCGCGGTGAAGTGGATGACGATCAACCCCGCCGCGGCGCTCGGGCTGGACGACCGGATCGGCTCGCTCGCGGTCGGCAAGCACGCCGACGTCGTGCTCTGGGACGGCGACCCGTTCAGCGTCTACACCCACGCCGAGAAGGTCTTCGTCGACGGCGCGCAGCTGCTGGACCGCGACGACCCGGCGCAGAACTGGCGCACCGACTTCGAGCTGGGCTACGTCCGCGCGGCGGTGCGCAAGTGAACGCCGCGGCGCTATTGCTGGGCGCGGCGCTGCTGGCCGCGCCGCTCGCGGCCTCGGCCGCGACGGTCGCCATCACGGGCGGCACGGTCTCTCCCGTCAGCGGGCCGAAGATCGCGGGCG
>CAXTNU010000260.1:0-2643 GCA_964245595.1 uncultured bacterium
GACCTACACGACGACGCCGCAAGGCCTGCTGCTGGAGCTCGACGACGACGAGGGCTGGCAGACGCTGACGCTGGCGCAGTCGCAGCTCCCGGGCGGCGGAACGCTCGACCTGCAGCTCAACGGCGTGCGCGGCGCGCTCAAGGACGCGCTGCAGAGCAATCAGCTCTTTCTGGTGATCTCCGACGCCGGGAAGTTCCTGAGCTGCTGCTCGCCGACGTACGTCTACACCCAGGCGGGGTCGGACCAGCTCGCCGAGACGGCCAACGTCCCCGGCGACGTGGTCACGCAGCTGAACCCGCTGATCGGCAGCGCGTACGTTTCGCGCGAGAGCTACGTCGACGCCGCGCTCGCGCTGCTCGCGCCGTACGTTCTCGACGCCGCCGCGCTGGCGCAGCTCGCGGCGGCGGCGAACGTTCCGCCGGCCGTGCTCGACGGGCTCGAACCGCTCGCCGGCACGACGTTCGCGACCCACGCCGCGTTCCAGGCCGCGCTCGTGAAGGCGCTCTCGCCGAGCGACCTGACCGCCTGGGGCCGGACGATCGGCGAGTACGCGGCGCACGGCTTCGCGATGTACGGCAGCGCGCCGGTGACGTACGGCGCCGCCATGCTGTCGTACGCCGCGAAGTTCGAGCTGGTCGTGCAGGGCTACACGTTCGATCTCTCGCCGTACCGCTGGGACGCGTACCGCACGGTGCTGGTCTTCAAGTTCATCAAGGCGCCGCTGGGCGAGCTGGTCGCGGACGCCACCTCGTGGTCGCACGCGGCGGATTTCAACGGCTCGGTGACCGCGGTGCAGCAGCAGCTGGCGGCGATCGTGAGCGCGGGCGATCCCAGCGACCCGGACTTGCAGTATTTCCTCCAGACCGTCGTGGCCGATCCGAACTGGAACGGCGTGCTGGCGCTCAACGCGCGCGTGCCGCTGGACGGCCTGCCGCAGGAGATCGAAGGCCTGGCGGCCGGGATCGACGCGGCGCAGTTCGGCGCGCACCACGTCGGGGTGACGATCACGCCGGTCGTGCCCGACACCGCGAACAAGAAGCTCAAGGCGCTGCCCAGCTCGGTCTTCGGCCTGATCGACTACGAGTCGCCGGATCACTTGAGCGACCCCAGCTCGGCCTACGGCTTCAAGGTGCTCAAGCTGACCGTGCTGTTCGCCAACAGCGCGATCGTCGCGTTCGCCAGCAAGGCCGAGCTGCTCGCCAACCAGCTCTTCGGCGAGGCCGTCGCGCTGTCGGGCCCGTACGGCAACGTGCTCGACTTCACCGGGGCGTACCTGAAGAACCCCGACGGGACGGGCTCCTACCTGTTCAGCAACAGCGACGTGAACGTGTTCGCGCTGCCGAGCAGCGCGATCTTCGACCGGATCGTCGTCTCGCGCGCGCAGTTCGTCACCTTGAGCCCGGCCTCGGGCACGAACGTGAAGAACGTTTCGACCAAGTTCCTGTTCGCCGGGACGATCGGCTTTCGGCCGCTGCCCGGCTTCGACGTGCTCTCGTTCGGCACAGCGCCGGGCGCGACGCCGCTCGCCGGCCTGGCCTACAGCAACCTGTCGGTCGACATGGACTTCGACGTCGACATCCCGAGCTACAAGACGTTCCGCTTCGACATCGGGGCGCTGGCGTTCGACGTCGCGACCAGCCGCGCGCGGCCCGACAGCCTGTACGCGCACTTCCCGCTCAAGCTGACCGGCCTGGTCGGCGGCGGGGCCGACTCGCGGCCCGACAAGGCAAACTACATGCCGGTCGACACGCCGCTCACCGGGGGCGGCGGCCTCGGCGACAACTGGTACGCGCTGACGTTCTCGCTCAACTTGGGCACGCCGGGGGCGCTGGCGGCGCAGATCGGCTTCGACGCCGGCTTCGTGGCGGCGTGGTCGCCCAGCGGCAAGGGCGCGCTCGACGCGTACATCGGCCTCTCGATCCCCGGCGTGAAGGGCGGAAAGCGCTCGATCAGCCTGCAGGGCGTGCTCGCGCTGGCGTTCGGCGACATCGGGTTCATCGTCAGCGGCACGAGCTACATCCTCGAGCTGCGCACGATCACGCTCTCGCTCTTGAGCCTGACCTTTCCGCCGACCGGCCAGACCAGCATCCTGCTGTTCGGCGACCCCAAGGGCAGCGACCGCGAGACGCTGGGCTGGTACGCGGGCTACGCCAAGAGCGCGGGCAACCAGCAGAAGACCGCGAGCCCGCAGCTCGCCGGCCTCGCGCCCGAGGTCGTGCAGTGGGCGCAGCGCGCGCGGCGCGACGTGGTCGCGCTGGCCGACATCCTGCCGTCCTGATCGGAAGAGCCACATGGACATCGACGCACTGCTCAAGGCCCTCCAGGACGGCGGCTACCTCACCAGCACCGCGCTCGCGCTGCCGGCGCAGAACACGCTCGGCTCGAGCGCGATCGCCGCGCTGCTCGGCACCACCGCGTACTATCCCGGCACGACGCTGCACCTGACGCTCGACGGCAAGCCGGTGGCCGTCGTGGACGGCACGATTCCGCTGAGCGGCACCTTCGGGCAAGCGTTCCTGGGCACGACGAGCGCGCCCTCGACCGTCGTGTTCAGCGTGGACAAGAGCGGCACGCCGCAGCTCATGCAGACGGTGACGCTGCCGGCGAACTGGACCTTCAAGAGCAGTTTTCCCACGCTGGACG
>CAXTNU010000260.1:2653-5823 GCA_964245595.1 uncultured bacterium
CCGAAGAGCGTTGATGGCAGTGCTAACGTGGCCCCTCGAAACAGCACGTCGTACCAAAGGGAGCCGTTGGAGTAACGCGGGAGGCCATCAGTTGATCCTCGAACAAAAGAGAATGGCAACGCGGACGCCGCGGTGAACGGCTTGGCGTTCGCGCCGGCGGCGTTCGTGCTCGCCAGCGCGGACGGCAGCGCCGGCGGCGGGCCGAGCGCGGGCTTGAACTTCGCCGGAACGGCCGCGCTGACGTCGGCGGCGCTGGCGAACCTGAAGTGGCTCTGGCCGAGCGGTACGAAGCTCGCGCTGAGCGGGCCGGTCACGCTCCCGAGCGACGTCGCGACCGGGCTGCCCACCTTCGCGCTGGCCGGCGCGCCGGCCGCGACGACGATCGGCTACGGCACGGTCGGGATCGGCGCCGGGCTCACCGCGAGCGTCGTGCCGGCGGCGACCCCGCCGTCGACCGTCGGCATCGCTGCGACGCTGAACGCACCCGGCGTGCCGGCGCTGACCGTCAGCGGCACGCTCGACCCCGAGGCGTCGATTCTCGACTTGAGCGCGGGCACGATCGCGCACCCGCTGGCCAACGTCAACGACCTGGCCGCGCTGGCCGGCGGAACGGCGCTCGGCAACCTCATCCCGAGCCAGTTCCCGCTGGGCAACGAGCTGGGGCTGGTCCAGCTCGGCATGTCGCTGCTGCTCTCGCCCACGACCGGGACGCTGGTCGGGCTGACGATGGGCGTCGGGCTGACCGGGATGACCTGGCAGCTCATCCCCAAGGTCCAGCTCAGCGACATCGTGGTGACGTTCTCGCTCGCCTTCCCGCTCGCCAGCCCGTCGCTGTCGGCGGCGATCGCGGCGGTGTTCGACATCGCGATTCCGGGCGATCCGCAGATCACGCTGGGGCTGCTGCTGCCCTCGCTGAGCTTCAGCGGCGCGCTGACCGCGGGCCAGATCGACGTCGTCTCGGCGGTCTCGTATTTCTTCGGCACGCCCGCGCCGTCGCTGGGCGACCCGCTCGCGGTCAGCGCGCTCGACTTCACGATCGACGCCTCGAACAGCCTATACGCGCTCAACGCGACGGTCGATACCGACCTGACCCTGCAGCTCCCGCTGGGCAGCGATCTGGCCTTGCCGGCGCTGACGCTGGAGCAGATCGACCTCGCGCTGCGCCGCCAGACGACCGTGTTCTACGCGTCGCTTGGCGCCGCGCTGACGTTCCTGGGCGCGAACTGGACGGTCAGCGCGGACTACTCGGGCAGCGGCGGCTGGGTGTTCGGCGCGCGCTTGACCCAGCCGTGGCCGCTGAGCGACCTGATGGACGCGCTGCTGCCCAAGAGCTGGGCGCTGGCGATTCCCTCGGAGTTCAGCCTGCCGACGGTCACGGCGCTCGGGTTCACCTACAACCTCGCGCCCAAGACGTTCAGCTTCAACGGCGGGATCGCGTGGACGCTGAAGCTGACCGACTCGCTGAGCTTCGACATCGACGGCCAGTTCGCGATCGCCTCGACGCGCCCCAGCCCCAGCGCCCCCGCGCAGTACTCGGGCCAAGTGCAGGGCGTGCTCTCGCTGGACGACATCACGCTCACCGTCACCTACGCCTTCCAGCCCAACAACAAGCGCTTCACCGTGATCTTCAAGGAGATCACCGGGATCTACGACACCAACAGCGCCAACCCGGCCGACGGGCCGTACGTGCGGATCGCGTTCGGCAACACCTCGGTCGGCGGCATCCTGGAGTTTCTGGTCGGCCTCGCCACGGGCGGCGCGGCGAAGCTGCCCTCGCCCTGGAACGTGCTGGACTCGATCAGCCTGAACGGCTTGCAGATCACGATCTACCTGAACACCAAGTCGATCGAGATCAGCTACCCGATCTCGCTGGACCTGGGGTTCATCAAGATCAACAAGATCCAGTTCGGCTA
This sequence comes from uncultured bacterium, assembly GCA_964245595.1. Lineage (GTDB taxonomy): Bacteria > Vulcanimicrobiota > Vulcanimicrobiia > Vulcanimicrobiales > Vulcanimicrobiaceae > Vulcanimicrobium. The sequence continues at coordinate 4,567 of CAXTNU010000260.1, forward strand.
CAAGCGCCAGTACGGCCAGGGCAAGATCACGCTGGCGATCGACGCCAACTTCTTCGGCCAGGACTACAGCGGCGCCAACGCGCTGCGGTGGGACCCGGTCAACGAGTCGCCGCCGGCGGTGCCGGGCGCGGGCGCGGCGCTGTTCGACTTGCAGTACCTGGGCCTGGGGCAGCACGTCTCGCTGCGCAACGTGACGCAGCTCGACACCGTCGACAAGGTGATCGCCGCGCTCAAGAGCGCGCTCTACCCGATTCCCGACCCCAAGGGCAACCCGCTCGCGCAGCTTCCCGGGCTGGCCTTCGACAGCGGCAGCAACTGGCTGATCGGCGCGCAGTTCACGATCGCCGGCACGTTCTCGATGAGCCTGGTGTTCAACGACCCCAACGTGTACGGGCTGCTGATCCAGCTCGCCGGCACCAAGGCGGGCATCTTCGCCGGGCTGCGCTTCGAGATCTTGTACCGCAAGATCACCGACTCGATCGGCCTCTACCACATCGACCTCAAGCTGCCCGACGCCATGCGCCACCTGGAGTTCGGCCAGGTGTCGGTGACCCTGCCGGTCGTCACGCTGGACGTCTACACCAACGGCGACTTCCGGATCGACGTCGGCTTTCCGACCAGCCTGACCGATTTCTCGCGCTGCATCGCGGTCGAGGTGTTTCCGTTCATCGGGGTGGGCGGGTTCTATTTCGGCAAGCTCAGCGGCGAGACGTCCAACGCCGTGCCCAAGATCGACAACGGGCGCTTCGACCCGGTGATCGTGTTCGGGCTGGCCCTGTTCGTCGGCTTGGGCAAGACGCTGTCGCTGGGCATCCTGTCGGGCGGCATCAGCATCACCGTGCAGGGCATCGTCGAGGGCGTCTACGCCTCGTTCGAGCCGAGCGACAAGAACCTGCCCAGCGCGACGTTCTTCCAGCTCACCGGCACGATCGCGGTGGTCGGCAAGGTCTGGGCGACGGTCGACTTCGGCATCATCCAGGCCAGCGTCTCGCTCACGGTATACGCCGCGATCACGCTGGCGTTCGAGACCTACGAGCCGATCCGGATCCAGATCGAAGCCGGCGTGCGCGTCAGCGTGAGCATCAAGATCGTGTTCTTCACGGTCCACTTCAGCTTCAACGCGACGATCCGCGAGTCGTTCACGATCGGCTCGCGCACGACGCCGCCCTGGCACGTCGTCAGCGGGGGCGGCACGAACGCCGTCGCGGGCACCAACGCGGCGGCCGGCACGCGCCGGCTGCGCGCGCAGCGCACCGC
>CAXTNU010000261.1:0-5809 GCA_964245595.1 uncultured bacterium
CACCTGCTCGAGCGCGGCCGGCTGGCCGCCGCCGAAGCGGCGTTCGCCGAAGCGCTCGCCGCCGCCGCGACCCCGGCCGAGCTGGCCGCGGTGCGCAACAAGCGTGCGATCGTGGCGATCCGGCGCGGCGCGCGCGAGCAGGCGGTCGCGGAGCTCGTGCTGGCGCTCGAAACCGATCCGCGCGGGGTCGCGGCGATCGTCACCATCGGCAACCTCTTGCTCGAGGACGGCGACGTGGCCGAGGCGGTCGAGCACTACGAGTACGCCCTGCTGATCGACCCGGACTACGGTCCGGCCTACCACAACCTGGGCGTCGCGCTGCACCGGCAAGGCCGCAAGGGCGAGGCGGTCCGGATGCTGCGAAAGGCGACCAGGCTCGAAGGGCGCATCAGGCGCTGATGGACCACGAGCAACTGCGGCTCGCGCCCGACCTGCTGGCCGTGATGCGGGCCGGGGTGACCCACGCGCTGGAACGCGGCGGAGGCTTCGTCGCGCCGCCGGACCTGCTACGAGCTCTGCTCGCCGACCCGGAAGTCGGCCCCGTGCTGACCGGCCTGGTCGCGCACGAACGGCTGGCCAAAGCCGCCCTTGCCGCTTCCGACAAGCCGCCCGGCGTCGCCGAGATCGCCGACGACGCACCGCCGCCCGGCAGCGAGAGCGCCGTCGGGCCGCCGCCGTTCCCGCGCTACGACACCTTCGCGTTCCGCTCGCCCGACGGCGCGCGTTCGCTCTACCTCGACGCCGATGCGCAGCATCTCTTCATCGAGGGCGCGCGCCGCGCCGACGACGTGTACCGCCCCAAGCACCTGGCCCTGGGCTTCGCCGAGGAGTCGGTCAAGGACGGCGACATCCTAGCCCTCTTCGGTGCCAACCCGCAAGACGTCAGCGTGGCGATCGCGGCACTGTAGCCTTGCCAGGCGTACCTCGCGTCGTGATTGCGATGCGAGGTGCCGCGATATGAATACAACCGAACGTTCGATCCGATCTCGTACGACTGGGGTCCGAACGGAGAAGAAATCCAAGCCGTCGTGCGGATGCACGTCGAAGCCGGGACGCTGGTCCGCGTGTGCGTCGGCCTGCAGATTCGCGCGCCCGGCTGGGAGCGCTTTCGCGAGATCGTCCGCTACGACGATTCGCACGGCGAGCTCCCGGGCGAAGACCCGATGTTCCACCGCCACGCTCCAGGCGATCCGCCCAAAGCGGACGACCGGGAGTACCTGCGGCATGTGGCACGGGGGAGTGAGGTGCAGTACGCCTTGAAGGAAATCACTTTGAACGTCCAGCGGTACGTCACCGAAGCGATGGCCGCCGGGTACGTGGTGCGAGCCGAGGACGAGGACTCGGTCGAGTGAACGCTCAGCGGAGAACCCCATGAAGCTCTTGGAAGCGGGCGACGAACGGCGGAATGCCGCCTCGGCGCTCATCCAGTACTTGGTCGACAACGCGGTCGAGATCCACGAGACGCACCACTTGAAGGCGCGCTTCACGCCGATCGGAATGGACGAGGGCCGGGTCGTGGTCCTGGTCGAGGAGCCGGAACTCCCGGACCGCACCATCCGCATCCCGCCCTTCGTGCTGACCGAAGACGAGCTCGCGCCGGTGCCCGACCCGGCTTAGACCGTTCGGGTGCCGATCACGTCGGTGCTGGTGATGTCTTCGAGGTACTCGAAGAGCTGGGGCAAGGTGATCTTCTCGAGCGCGCTGCGGGCCTTGATCCCGTCGCCCTCCTCGCCCTCGTCGCGCAGGTAGCAGCGCGACTCGACCCCGCCCGTGCCCTCGCTCAGGAACGAGACCGCGAAGCCCTTGCCCAGCGTGTCGTCGTAGATTCGCATCGCGGCCGGGTTGAGGATCTCGATCGAGTGGGTCGGGTTGTGGGCGTCGAAGATCGTGATCGTCAGGTAGTCGCGGTTGACGATCTCGATCGAGCCCACCACGAAGGTGTTCTTGGCCGAGAAGAACTCATGCCCGAGCTTGTTGCGCGAGCTGACTTCGTAGAACACGCGGTGCGCGACGAAACGGTTGAGAATCTTGCGAAGCGTCGAGATCGACGCCAGGGTCTCGGTCCGGTTGCCGCGGGTGTAGATGATCTTCAGGTCGTGTGCCGGCCTTCGCGCAATGATCTCCCGCCGGGACGACCTCGTCACGGCGCGGGGCATGTGCCGTTGCACGGGACCGGGAAGAAACCCTCCGGATGCTCTCGATCCCCGACATGGCGCTCCTCGGAGCCGCCGCTCTCCTGCTCTTCGGTCCCGAACAGCTCCCGCGCGTGGCGCGGAAGGCCGGGAACGTCATGCGGGAGATCCAGAACACGTCCTCGTCCTTCATCCGCGAGATGGAGCGCGCCGCGGACCTCGCCGAGGCCCCGCGCCCGTCGGTCTACGACCCGGTCGTGCCGTACGAGCCGCCCGCCCCGGACCCGGCCCCCTACGACGTCCTGCACGAATGGCAGACCGGACCTTCGCCGGTCGGGGAGAAGCTGGCCGAGCCGCGCGAAGCGCTCGACCGGGCGGAGAACGAGGGCCTGCACGCGGCCCAGGCCGGCGCTCACGGCGCCGAGCCCGGGCTACACGCCGCTGAGCCGGCGCCAGAGCGCGATCACACGCCGCACGTATAGCCGCGTCTCGCCGTAAGGCGGGATGCCGTCGTAGCGCTCGACCGCGCCCGCTCCCGCGTTGTAGGCGGCGAGCGCGCGCGAGTAGCGCTCGCGGGCGGGGAAGCGGCGGTAGCGGGCGAGCAGCCCGGCCAGGTGGGCCACCGTGCCGTGCAAGTTGGCCGCGGGATCGTCCGGGTCGACGCCCAGGCCGGCCACGGTCGCCGGCATCAACTGGCCCAGGCCGCGCGCCCCTGCCGGCGAGCGCGCGCGTGGGTTCCACGACGACTCGACCGCGACGAGCGCGACCACGAGCCGGGCGTCGATGCGGGCCGCGTCGGCCTCGGCGAGGACGCGCCAGGCCAGGCTCAGCGCCTGGCCGGAGTCGAGCGCGCCGTCGAAGGCCCGCAGCGTGGCGGCGTAGGCCGATAGTGCGGGTGCGTCCGTCGGCGGTAGCCCGGAGGCACCCACCGGCCGCGGCCCGGACAGGCTCGCCGGAACCGCTCCGAGCAGCACGACGGCGAGCACGACGAGAGAGCGCACACCGTGGCCGGTGCCCGCCCTCGCCGCCGGTGAGTCAGCGGCTTAGAGGTTGAAGTTGGAGCGCAGCTCGTTGATGCGGGACTCGAGCACGCCGCGAACCTGCTTGTGCAGGCGGTCCTTCTGCTCGTCGGGCAAGCGCTGGTAGACGAGGTAGCCGGCGGCCGAGAGGATTCCGCCGAGCACGCCCACCAGAACGGTGCGGCCGGGGTCGGTTCCCGCGCCAGGCGTGGTGGGCTGGCCGGGCTGCTGGAGCTCGCCGTAAAGGGGTTTGCTGGCGTCGTTCATCGTCCGGTTCCTTTCCACGCGAGACCGTTCGGAAACTGCGCCCGGCCCCTAGCCCGGTGGTTCGTCCTCGCGGACGAAGCGGATCGCGCCGCGGTACTGCTCGGCGATCTGCTCGATCGCCAGCTCCGCGGTGGCGACGATGGCGTGGACGTCGGTCCGCCCGCGGGCCTCCTCGGGCCAGCGCATCAGCAGGTCGCCGCTGCGCCGGCGGCCCTCGACGGGCACGCGGGCGACCTCGGCCAGCCCGGCCCAGGCGGCCTGGAGCAGGGCCGACACGGCGGCGCAGGCGAGGTCCTCACCCGGCTCGCCCTGCTCGGCGTGCCCGGCGGCCAAAACAGAAGACAGCCGTTGCCGGCTGTCCCTGCGAAACCTGACGACCAGCATGCCGTCGGGGCTAGAGGCTGATCTTGTCGATCCGGATTTCCGCGAAGCGCTGGCGGTGCCCGTTGAGCGTGCGGACGCGCTTCTTGGACTTGTAGCGGAAGACCAGGATCTTCTTGTCCTTGGCCTGGCGCAGGACCGTGCCCGTGACCGCCGCGCCGCTCACCACGGGGGTGCCGATCGAGACGTCGCCGCCGTCGCTGGAGGCCAGGATGATCCGGTCGAACGTGACCGACGAACCGACCTCGGACTCGAGAAGGTCCGTGCGAATGACATCACCTTCCGAGACCCGGAACTGCTTTCCGCCGGTCTCGATGATCGCGTACGACATAACCTGGGAACCTTATCACGCGCCCGGGCCACCCGTCAACGACCATCGCCGGGGAGCCGGAGACCGACCTGCACCGGGCGATGCTTCGGCCAGCGCGCGGTTGTCAGCGTCACCGCGCCCCCCGGCGGCTACGACGCGGGCCGATACGGTTCGTCGCCGACCTGCACCGGCTGGTCGTGCCGGTCCCGTGCAAGGGCCGCCAGGGATTCCGGGCGGTTGGTCGGCGAGGCGCGCGCGCTCGAGACGGCGGCGGACGCGACCGCCGGGTTGCCGGCGCATCGCGTGGGAGTCGCTCTCGCCGGACCCGTTGCACGAGGATGGCGGCTGATTCGCGTCAAGCCGGTCAGGAGTTTTGCGCGACGTAGTTCTGTGGCTCAACGTTCACCGGTTCGACGCCCGTGATGTGCGCTGCCTCGAAGACGGCGAATGCGACAGCGAGTTCATGGCGAAGCGCGATTGCGACGTGTTCGCGGACATCGGTGAGGCCTTCGCGCTCTTCCTCGGCCATATGGTCGCTGTTGGCCTCGTTCGCCGCGGACACCGCCTCGACCCAGTCGGCGCTGCCGATAGGGTGCTTCGCAACGGCCGCGACGGCGTCGCGGATTTCGTTGTGGTCTTGGATGGCGTCCGTCGTTTCGTCGGTCGGCGAGTGGTCGTGCCCGGTGCCCTTGCCGTGTTCGAGCAGAGCTGGATAGAACAGCGCCTCCTCCGCTGCGGCATGCACTTCGAGAAACGTCGCGAGCCGCGCCCAGACCGGTTTGAGCTTTTCCGTCTCGGATCGATCGATCTGTTCCAGAATCGCAAAGAGCCGTCTTTGCTCCTGATGGTCGTCCAAAATCAACTGCGTGATGTCCATTGCGCCCTCCGGCCAGACGAAGCCCAGGTTCTGCGTTCGAAGTCAGCCATCGTTCCGAAACCACCTGCTGGGCGCACCTCTACCGCACCTGGTTCGAACCAACTCCTGAACCGGGGCGGTGAAGCTGTGATCGCGCTGGAGAGCCGCAGCCTCGGCGAGATCACCGCGCGCTCTGCCTGCGCTGCACCCGGCTGACCTCAGCCGCGCGCTGCTGCGGCGGCCCGATCGAACGAATGGAGAAGCCCGAGAGCAAGCTGCGAACGTCGGGTGTCAAAGCGTACGGCTGAACGATCGTCGATGCGACGATCGTTCACGCCAGCTCGACCAAGAACGACCTGCGCACGCGCGATCCGGAGATGCATCAAACGGAAAAGAGGCAACCAGTGGTACTTCGGGATGAAGGCACACACCGGAGTCGACAGCCGTGCGAGGGGTCGTGCCCAAGACGTCGCCGTTTGACCAGCAGTTCGCGCACCCGCGCAGCGTGCGCGTTCGCGTCGTCTTTCGGCGACCGAGGCGTCGTGCCGGGAGCCTACGGAGCGCACGTTCGATCGGTCTACGGGGCCGGAACCGCCGGATTCAAATTGACCCACTACCGGACGTCGCGGCGCACGGTTCGGCGGCAAGACAGGGAAGGGGCGTGCTGCAACGCTACCTAGGACAGTCGGGAACCCTCATCTGCCCAGGCATAGGTACGTCATGCTCGCTCGGCTCGGTTTGTCTCTGGTGCTCGCCTCGACCGTCTTCGGCTCCGGCGCGGCCCTCGCCCAGACCCCCGGCGGGCCGGGCTCGCCGGCCGGCGGCGCACCGCTCGCCGGTGCGC
>CAXTNU010000262.1:0-5787 GCA_964245595.1 uncultured bacterium
CACCCGCGGGTTCCGGTCGCGGAATCCGCGCGCGAGCAGTCCGGGCATGCGCTCGAGCGCAGCCGCGAACAGGTCGTAGGAGCCGCAATCGGCGATCAGCGCGGCCCGGCGCGGTTCGGCCGCGGCGACCGAACCCGCGGGGCCTTGCGCCGGCGCGCCGCAGGCGTAGCAGAACGGGCCGTTCAATCCGGTTCCGCACCGGACGCAGAAACGCGGGCCGTCGGCGGCCCCGATCGTCTCGCTCACCAGCGCGCGCAAAGATAGAGTACGACGCCTTCAAGCGCCTCGAGTTGCATGCCGCTTTCGTTCGTCGCGTTCGCGCCAATGCCCGCCCTGACGGCGTTCGCCGCGCACGAGCGATGCGGCAAGCCCCTTGCTTGCAATCGCGCCGGCCGGGATGATCTTCACGCCGCTTGCGGAATCGTAGCCGCGTGATGGGAGCCACCGGTCCTTCGTTTCATCGCCTTGCGGTGCCGCCGGCATGAGGGGGTTCCACGACGTCACAAGCGAGATCGCACCGTCGAGCTCGAGCGTCTATTACAGCGGCCATTACTGGAACGACTACCGCACGGTGGTGCGCGAGCTCAACCGGCGCGTGTCGGGCCGCCCGGAGGTCGGGTACCGGGACTACTTCCACGAGCTCGTCGACGGCCGGCGCTTCGAGCGCGCGCTGTTCCTGAACTGCGGCGACGGCCACGTCGAGCGCGGTTTCCTCGAGGCCGGCTTGATCCGCAGCGGCGTCGGGATCGACATCTCCGAGGACTTGCTCGCGACCGCCCGCGAAGCCGGGCGCGGGCTTCCGCTGAGCTACGTGCGGCTCGACGTCAACCAGGGCGTCCTGCTCAACCAGCAGTACGATCTGATCGTCAACAACGCCGCGGGTCATCACATCGCGTACGTCGACCGGGTGTTCCGCGCGCTCTGCTCGGCCCTCACGCCCGACGGGTTCTTCGTCAACTCCGACTACGTCGGTCCGCACCGCAACCAGTACCCGTACGAGCAGTGGGCGGCCTGCGCCGAGGTCAACCGCAGCCTGCCCCGCGCGGCCCGCCAGGTGCTCCGCTACCCGCACCTGCCGACGATGCTGCACGTCGACCCCAGCGAAGCGGTGCACTCCGAGCTCCTGCGCGAGACGTCGGCCCGGTACTTCACGACGGAGTGCTGCCGCCCGATGGGCGGCGCGCTCGCGTACCTGCTGCTGACCCACAACGAGGCGCTGCGGCAACTGCCGCCCGAGCAGGCGGAGCCCGTCATCAGCGAGGCGCTGCTGGCGGACTTGGCCTATCTGTACGAGCATCCCGAGTCGACGCTGTTCGCGTTCTGGTACGGTCGCCCCAAGCACGCGGTGCTGCGCGACCACGAGCAATTGCGGCAATGGGAAAGCGAGGAGAACGCGCGCGAGGAGCGGGCGCACCGGAACGGCGGGCGGTATTATCCTCCGTCGCGGCTCGAACTGCCGCTCGAGACCGACTCCTAGCGGGCGGCGTCTCGCTCAGGCGCGCTGCAGCGCCTCGGCGAGGAGGGCCATGTCGTCGAGCGGGTTCTCGAACCACAGGGCACGCCACTTCGAGCCGGCGGCCAGTTCCACCAGGGTGTGACCGTCGCGGTCCGCGGCGACCCGCGCGGCCGGGACGACGCGGTCCGCGGGCTCCGTGACGACGACGTACACGAGGCGCGATGCCGGCGCGTACGCTCGCAGGGCCGCCGAGACGCGCTCGAAACCGCGCTCCCAGTGCAGCGAATCGTGCGTCGCGAGCAGAAACGTCGCGCGGCCGTGACGCGCCAGCTCCCGGAAGCGCTCGACGCAGCGGCGCAGATACTCGTAGTCGCCCGCTTCGAGCGGGTTGCGGTGGTTGAACACGAACGGCACGCCGAACTCGTCCCGGTACAGCGTGTGATCGCACAGGTTCACGGTCGGGCCGTCGCGGCGCCGTTCGGGCGAAACGTACTCGTAGTACTTCGGATCGAGGAACGCCGCGAAGTCGTCCTCCAAGCAGTGCGCCACCATCGCCGGCGAACCGAAGACCCAGTCGAACGGGTACGACGCGGTTTTCAGCGCGGCGGACTTGAGCAGCGTCGCCGTGTAGCAGTGCGTTCCCAGGCTCACGATGGGCAGCACGCCGGCCTCGCGCCCGGCGCGGGCGACGCGCGCCGCCTCGGCCAGCACCGCCCCGATCCGAACCCGCCGCGCCTCTTCGGAGGAGGCGATCTCGTGGACGATCGCCGGAACCGTCATGCCGGGCACGCCGGCGCGGACCCGCCGCACGTACTCGCGCAGCCCCGGCTCGTCGGCGTCGCGGCCGACCAGTTCGCGGTAGAACGCCCCGACGATCGCCGTCGCATCGTGAACGGGCAGGGGCACCGAGAGCGAGGTCGTGAGATCGTGCTTCATGAGGGGTGTATTCAGGCTCGAGCCGCTACAGGCGCTCGAGCAGGAACGAGAGCAGAGAGATGTCGTCGAGCGGGTTCTCGAATCCGTCCGTGCCCCAGCGCGAGCTCGCGCGGAACTCGAGCAGCACGTGGCCCTCGTCTTCCGACACGACTTCCAGGCGCGGCAAGAGCTCCACGCCCGGCTCGCGGACGACGGCATGGACCAGCCGGGTGAACGGCGCGTACGCGCGCAGCGCGCGCGACACTTGCGCGAAGCCGTTCTGCCAATAGAGCGAGTCGGGACCGATCAGCAGGTACGTCGCAGGCGTGCTGCGCGCCGTGTCGCGAAACGCCTCGATGCTGTCCCGCAGGGCCGCGTAGTCGGCCGGGTTCGTCGGGTCGGAATGGTTGAACAGGAACTCGATGCCGAAGTTGTCGCGGTACCACGAGTGATCGCATAGGTTCACGTGCGGCCCATGAACGCGGCGCTCGACCGGGATCGGTTCGTAAAAGCTCTGCGTGAGCAGCATCGCGAAGTCGTCGTTGAGGCAATGCGCCACCATTCGCGGCGAGGCGAAGATCGTGTCGAACGGGTACGGCCGGCGCTCGAGCCCGGCGGCCTTCAGGAGCGACGCGGTGTAGCAGTGCAGGCCCAAACTGATCGCCGGCCGCACCTTCGCGCCGCGGCGCTTCAAGAACGGGCGCGTGATCTGGCCGAGCAGCACCTGCCCGCGCACGTGCTCCGCGGTGCTGGACCGGCTCAAGTGGCGGAGCATCGAGGGGAACGCGCTCACGGCGTCGTTGCTCAGCCTCTCCGTATACCCGCGCAGCACCGTATCGTCGGGCGAGTGCCCGAGCAGCTGCGTGTAGCAAGCGGAGACGATCGCGGCGGCCGCCTCCGCGCCGATTCCGGTCGTGGTCACCGGAGGCGCCGGAGCAAGCTCATGATCCACTAGGCGTGATTGGACGCCCGGGCGCGGGCATCCCCGTCGTCCACATCACATCCCAACGATACCGCGGATCGCGAGCCCGCCATCGCCGCGGCCGTTCCGTGACGGCTCGCCGCCGCGCTGCAGTTCCGTGACGAGGTTCATGATCTCGGACTCGAAGCGTGCCGGCTCGAACAGCCGCGCCTCAGCCCGCACCCGAGTCGCCAGCTGCGCCCGCGTCTGGACGTCTTGCGCCATGAAGCTCTCGGTCAGATCGGCCAGCTCGGCCGGGGTCTCCCACAGGTAGCCCGTGCTTCCCGGCTCCAGGAACTCCGCCGGACCGCCGCCGCGGTACACCATCGGCACGCAGCCGGCCGACATCGCTTCGACCACCGAGATGCCGAAATGCTCCTGGACCTCGGGGTTGAGCACGCCGCGGTTGTCGTAGCCGGTCGCATGCCAGTACACCGCCGCCGACGCATAGAGCCGGTGCAGCTCGTCCGAGGCGGTGTTCAGGTGGAACATCACCCGCAGGTCGCGCGCGCGCTTGCGGATCGCGAGCACGTACTCGCGCGAGCTCGGATCGGCCGGGACCGTCCCGGCGAGGTGGAGCTCGAACGGGACCGCGAGGTGGCGCTCGGCCAGGATGCGGAACGCTTCGACCAGCACGTCCTGGCGCTTGGAGTGCCCCGCCGGCGAGAAACGCCCGACGTGGAGGATGCGGGCCGGCTCCCGCTCGATCCCGGACACCGCGAGCTGCGGCACCGGCGGCGCGATCACCCGAACGGGCGGCGGAAGCTCGCCGTAGCGCGCGGCTTGCGTGCGATAGTTCCGCGCGGTGAACGCCGAGTTGACGACGACCGCTTCGTAACCGCTCAGGAAGCGCCCGTTGGTGGCCACGTGCTGCGGGTGCATGGGAAACGGGAACTGGCAGTGGTAGATCGCGTGGCGGCCCTGCGCTGCGACCGGCGGGTACAGCTCGTTGCCCATCGCGATGAAAAGGTCGCAGTCGGCGTAGCGCGCCAGATCGCGCGCCGCGATCGGCGTGACGTGCGAAAGGTCGAGCTCGAGGTCGCGCGCGATCGTCCTGATCCGCCAGATGCTATAGCGCTCGGGGGTCGCGAGCAGCACGTCGTAGCTCGGGCGCAGCGTCTGGGCGATCGTCAGCAGGTAGCGCTCTCCGCCGCCCGGGTAGAGCGAGTAGGGCGTGTACAGCACCGCCAGCCGGCGGGCCGGGTCGAGCGGGCGCTGCGCGCGCGAAGGCAAGGCGATCCCGGCGCTCGCCGGATCGCGCCCGCTGGTCAGGAACTCCGACCAGCGCGCGACGAACTTGTCCCGGTTCACCTCGACGATGCCGTCGAGCCGCAGGGCCAGCGACGAGTCGCCGCTCGTCGCGTTCTCGATGTGGATGACGGCGGCGTCGGGACAGTAGTAGACGCGCTTGCCGAGCAGCCCGATCTTCAAGCCCAGATCGGTGTCCTCGTAGTAGGCCGGATCCCAGATGAGATCGAACCCGCCGACCTCGTCGAACGTCTCGCGCCGCAGCATGACGCAGGCGGCCGAGACGTAATCCACCGGCTCCGTGCGCGTGTAGACCCGGTTGGACTGCGCGAGGAACTTGCCGCGCTGGGTCGCGATGCCGCACGGGCTGATCATCGCGCCCGACTCCTGGACCCGGCCGTCGGGGTAGAGGAATCGCGGCCCGACCGCGCCGCAGTCGGGAAAGCGGTCGAAGACGGCTCGCATCGTGTCGAGCGCCCCCCGCTCGAGGAACGCGTCGTTGTTCAAGAAGACGACGTAGCGGCCGCGCGCCGCTTCCGCCCCGACGTTGTTGCCCTCGCCGAAGAAACGGTTCACGTCGAGCCGGACCAGCCGGACTCGGCTCGGCAGCTGCGCCTTTAGCAGCGCGTACTCTTCGGCCGCGCTGCCGTTGTCGACCACGATCACTTCGGCCCGCTCGGCGACGGACGGATCCTCGAACGCCGCGACCACGCCCTGCAGCGTCATGAGCGCTTTGTTGTAGTTGAGGATCACGACGGAGTACTCGGGCTCGACCGGGACGGGCACGTGGGCCCGCACGGCTGCCAGGCGCTCGAGGAAATCCTGCAGCGGGTTGACGCTGTTGGGCAGCCGGTGCCGGCTGCGGTGCAGCACGGAGTCGAAGTACTTGTTCGGGCGCCGCCCCTCGCGCCCGCCGAACACCCAGTAGTGGACCAGCGGGTCCATCGCCCCGCGCACGTCTTCGTAGACGTGGTTGTAGTAGCCGGGATCGAACCACGGGTTGGGGTAGTTGAACTTCTCGGCCCCCTCGCGCAGGTAGTGCGAGAGCGGATCCTCGTCTTCGCCCAGCTCGCCGCCGTACGAGCGCACGTAGTGCGGGACGTCGAAGAGCGGGTGGGGCGACAGACCGCGCCGCCAGCCGGCGCTCACGAAGTGCAGGAGCGGCGACTCGCCGGTCTCGCGCAGCTCGGGCGCTTGGGCCAAATAG
>CAXTNU010000263.1:0-5768 GCA_964245595.1 uncultured bacterium
CCCGCGGGCTGAGCGAGACGCGCGTCGCCGTGCAGCACCACCGCGCCCACGTCGCGAGCGTGCTCGCCGAGCGCGGCGCGTGGGAGCGCGAGGTCGTGGGCGCCGCGTTCGACGGGACCGGCTACGGTGACGACGGCACGATCTGGGGCGGCGAGTTCTTCGCGGGCAGCATCGCGGGCGGCTTCCGGCGCGCCGCGCACCTGCGCCAGGCCGCGCTGCCCGGCGGTGACGCAGCGGCCCGCTTTCCGGTCCAGGCCGCGGCGGGTTTCGTGCACGCGCTCGACGGCCTGCCCGATCTGACCGCGGCACCGTTCCACTTCCCTCGAGAGCGGTATGCGCTCGCGCGCTCGATGATCGCCAAGAACGTGCGCACGTTCGCGACCACGTCGGTGGGCCGGCTGTTCGACGCGGTCGCCGCGCTGCTCGGCTTCACGCGCGAGATCACGTTCGAGGGCCAAGCCGCGATGTGGCTGGAACACCTCGCCGCCGGCGCGGCCGACGTGCCGGCGTACGATTTCCCCTACGCCGGCGGCGAACTGGATCACCAGCCGCTGCTGACTGCGGTCATCGCCGAGCGCCTGAGCGGTCGCGATCCCCGCCAGATCGCGCGCGCCTTCCATGGCGCGCTCGCCGAGGCGGTGGTGCGCGTCCACCGCGCGGTCGACGCACGAGCCCCGCTGGTCGCATCGGGCGGCGTGTTCCAGAACCGCCTCCTGCTGGAGATGCTGCACCACCGGCTCGGCGAGTCGCTGTGGTGCAATCAGCGGGTCCCCGCAAATGACGGCGGGCTATCTCTAGGACAAGCGGCACTCGCCGCACTCGCCCGCGCACAGTAGCGATGAGCTAATCGCCTTCGTTTACTACGAACGCTAGCATTTCGGTCCCATCCTGGAAACGCCACATCGTCATGCTGACGGCACGATGGAAAGACGGCGGATCGCGCAGCATAGTCCGGCAGAATTCGATGCCCTACGGCAACGGCTCGAGAAGGGCAGGGATGCGCTACGCCGGGACCAGCAGCTCCTTCGATCTGGTGCGCGGGCGTACTATGTGGTCTATGCCGTGGCATCGTTCGCGGCCGGCCGCCACGGGGTGAAAGCCACCCACAGCCGGGGCGGCAAACACGTCACCGACCAGGATTTCAGCCATTACGAGATCGCCGATGTGGTCCATGCGCTGTATACCGGCGGTAAGCGAGGCAATGTCACCGAGCCCGGAAGCAGCCCCGGTATCGGGTCGGGAAACTACACCGACCACCAAGCATACCGAAACGTCATCGCCCTCTACCAAAGTGCGGCTCGAGGCCGACTACGGGCCAAGCTCGGTTCCGGAACCTACCCCGCGAGCCAGGTGGACGGCTGGATGACGATGGCGAACAACCTTACGCAAGACTTGGAGAGCCTTCTATGACGTTGAGTACTGCCACCGATATCGCTGAGGACATCGACAGGGCCCGAGCCCGTCTGGCGGCGGCCACCGCGGAGTATATCGTGCGCCTTGCCAGGGTGGCGGACATCACCACGCTCACCACCGGCGCCCACGGCTTCGACTATGCCGTCACGGTCAGCCATAAGGAAAAGCCCGATCTGCTGCTATTACTTGCAGACCTGACCTACGACATCGAAACCGAGTTCGGAGTCCAGATTACGACGCTGGCCCTCGCCGGAAGCCTCTGAAAGGCGTCGGGCCAAACTGGGCGCCGCACTCGCCATACTCGGCCGCACAGTCATGACAAGCTGATCGTCCTCATCTCGTCTCGGGACGGTAACGCCTCGGCAGCATTGCGGTAACACGGCTACGGCATGCCGGCGGCACGATGGCGAAACGAAAAATCGCGCAGTACAGCCGCACGGAGTTCGACGCCCTGCGCCGCCGGCTCGAAAAGGCGAGGGACGCATTGCGGCGTGAGCAGCAGTTTCTCCAATCGGTTGCGCGGGCGTACTACGTAGTCTACGCCGTAGCGTCGTTCGCAGCCGGCCGGCACGGGGTATGCGCCACCCATACTCGGAATGGCGAGCGCGTCACTACGCCGTCACGGTCAGCCACAAAGACAAGCCCGATCTGCTGCCTCGGCTTTGGGACCTGACCTACGACATCGAGACGGAGTTCGGCGTCAAGATCACGACGCTCGCCGTCTGCGGCAGTTAGCCCAGCCAGCTCGGGTTCTGGAACGTGCTGTCGAAGTAGCGCGACGTCTTGTAGCGCTCGTACCGGCCGTCGCGCGCGAGGTCGGCGGTCTTGGCCAGAATCGCCTGGACCTTCTCGTCGGTCAGCGGCTCGAACGTCGTCGCGGCCTCGATCGCCTGGTCGAGGATCTCGGGTTTGTCGATCCCGGTGATGACGACGCTGGTCGGCAGGTTCATGCCGTAGTGCAGCATGTCGATCGGGTCGACCACGCCGGCTTCGAGCAGGTTGTGGTCGCCGAAGGTCTTCATCGCGAGGATGCCCATGTCGAGCTTCTGCGCGACCGGGATCACCTTCTTCGCGAAGCTCTCGTAGTGGGCGTCGAAGACGTTGAGCGGCATCTGCACGGTGTCGAAGGTGAAGCCGTGCTGCGTCGCCAGGTCGATCATGTGCAGGTGGTAGTCGGGCGACTTGTGGCCGGTGAAGCCGATGAAGCGCACCTTGCCGGCTTTCTTCGCCGCCAGCGCGGCCTCGAACGCACCGCCCTCGGCGAAGATGCGGTCGGCGTCGTCGGGCCGGATGTTCTCGTGGAACTGCACCAGGTCGAGGTGGTCGACCAGCAGCCGGTTCATCGACTCCGCGAGCTGCTGGTCGAACGAATCCTTGGTGCGCCCGTCGAGCTTGGTCATCAGGAACACCCGGTCGCGGTAGCCGTCGGTCGACAGCGCGCGGCCCATGCGCAGCTCGCTCATGCCCGAGTTGTAGTCCCACGAGTTGTCCAGGAACGTGATCCCGCGGTCGACGGCGGCGTGGATCAGCTTGATCATGTCGTCGTCGGGCGAGCTGGGCGCGCCGATGTGAAAGCCGCCCATCCCGACCATCGAGACCATTTCGCCGGTGCGGCCGAGACGGCGCTTGGGAACTTCGGCGGTAGCGGGCGGGGCGGATGCGGACGCGCTCATGGCCACGAGGATACCCGCCAGGGCCGCAAGCCAAGACCGCGCCCTCGAGCGCCGAAGCGGAGCCGGCTCTCCGAAGCGCGAGGCCGGCTCGCCGCGTCGAACGCGAGTCTAGCGCAAGATCCGAACGACCGCGCGGGCACAGTCGGCGATGGCTTCTTCGCCTTCGCCGTGCGGCTGACCGAAGGCATAGCAGGCGATCGCGATCGGCGGGCCGCTGGGCGGGTAGAGCAGGCCGATGTCGTTGGACGCGTTCGCGTACGTGCCGGTCTTGTCCGCGACCGCCCAGCCGGCGGGAACGCCGGCGCGCAGACGGTCGTCGCCGGTCTCGGTCGCGCGCATCCACCCCAGCAGCAGGCCGGTCGCGGCCGGGGCGAGCGGCGAGCGGATCACCAGGCGTTCCACCAGCCGCATCATGGCCTGCGGCGTGCCGGTGTCGTGCGGGTCGGCGCGAACGGCCACTGACGGCAGCTCTCGTTCCCGGTGGTCGATGCTCACGCCCTCGATGCCGATCGTCCGCAGATAGCGGTTCACCGCGGCCGGCCCGCCGGCCAGCGGCGCGAGCAGATCGGCGCCCGTGTTGTCGCTGTTCGAAATCGTGCGCCGGCAGATCTCGCGCACGCTGAGCTTGCCGCCGTGCGGGTAGTCGCGGGCGATGGTGGTGTGGCTTTCCAGATCCGCGCTGGTGAACGTCACCGGCTGGTCGAGCGAGAGCCGCCCGGTCTCGGTTCGGGCGAGAACCGTCATCACGAGCGGCAGCTTCCACGTGCTCGCCAGCGGATACCGTTCGCGCGCCCGGTGCTCGACGGAACGGCGCGTTCCGACGACGTGCGCCGCAACGCCGAGCGCACCGCCCCACTTGCGCTCGAGGGCGACGAACGGGTCGTCGCTCGCCGCGAACGCAAACGACGGCGGGGCGATCAGCGGCGCGGCTCCACCCGCCGCTGCCGATACGATGAAACGACTTCTCTGCACCCGCGCGCTCTTCGCGTCAGGCGCCGTCGCTCATGCCGGCGGCACGCGCGACCACCGCGAACAGCGGATCGCCGCCGCCCGGACTGCGGTCGAGCGCTTCGATCCCGCTCCAACCGCCGGCTTCGCGCAGGTAGCTTGCGACCAGTTCGGCGTGACCGCGGTCGTCGCGCTGATGCCAAGCGGCCACGGCCTTGGTCGGAAAGCAGCGGTTCGAGAACGTGATCGCGACCGGCGAGCCGGGGCGCAGCACGCGCGCAACCTCGCGCAGCACGTCCACCGGGCGGGTCAGGTACTGAATCGAGACGCAGATCGCCGCCCCGTCGAAGCTGTCCGCGGCGAACGGCAGCTCGGGCCGAGCGTTGAGATCGTGCACGAGGCGATCGTCGAGGCGCGGATTGGCGGCCAGCTCCGCCTCGTTCATGCCCAGCCCGGCGACGCGACCGTACTCCACCTCGGGCGGCAGGTGGCTGACCCAGCTGCTCATGAGGTCCAGCAGCGCGCCGCCGGGCGGGAACAGCTCGCGGTGGAGCCGCGTCACCGCCGCGATCGCGCCCGCGTCGATGTGCTCGACCAAGCGCGGCTGGCGGTAGAACAGCGCGTCCGGCGACTCGTCATAACGGCGGAAAGGCGGAAACGGCAACACACCCGGTTTGACGGCACCGCCCCTCCCGAGGTGGCAAGGAGCGACCGGCAAGGCCTTCCTTCCTTGCCCGCCCGTTAGGCCGCACGCGCCTTGCGCTGTGACTTCCGCATGGGGTAGCGTAACCGTACGGGAGCGGAACGAACGAGGGCTCGCACAGCGCTCGCGGAGGTGACAGATGGCGCTCGAACTGTACGGAACCCGGACCTGCCCGTACACCGCGGAATTGCGCGATGACCTCGAGTTCCGCGGCTGCGCGTTCGCCGAGTACGACGTCGAGGCCGACGGCCCGGCGATGCGGCGCATGGCGGCGCTCTCGGGCGGCGGCGCGGTCCCGGTGCTGGTCGAGGACGGCCGGGTCGTGCAGGTCGGCTTCCACGGCCGGTCTTGTTACGTCACGACGCGAGGCGACGAAGTCCGCTAACGCGGGTAGCGGACGGCCGGGTCGAGCGGCCAGAATGCCGCGTTGGCGCGGGGCGGAAACGACTCCAGCCGGGAGCTCATCAAGCCGGTCGCGTCCGCGGTGACGATAGCCGGGTCGAGGTGCGCGAAGCCCGAGCGGAAGTGGTGGCTCGACTTCACCGCCACGACGTCGCACGCCGCCGGGTCGATGCCGTGGAGCAGAAAGATCGCCGGATCGAACACTTGCGCGCGCCGGCTGCACACCACGATGGACAGCGAGCCCACGTCGAGCCGCGCGCACGGCCCGAACTCCAGCGCGTGGCCCTTGCGCATGCTGGTGCAGATCACGTGCCCGTCGGTCAGCTCGGCCACCCGTGCCTCGACCTCCAGCGGTGCGCCGCTGGCCCACCCGTGGCGCCCGCCGACCGCGAACGACGCGCGCCCGCTGGTCCCAATCTCACTCGCGCGGCGCACCGTCTCGGGATCGTAGATCGCTCCCACGGCAGCCCGCGCCCCCGCCCAGGCGCCGCCCTCGCGCACGGCGTTCAGCAGCGCGCGCGCCACGAACGTCGCGCCGCTCGGCGCGCCGCCGCCGGGATTGTCGGCGAAGTCGCTGATCACCACCGGCGGCGGCAGGGTCTGGGCAAGCGCCGGCGCGGCGACGAGAA
>CAXTNU010000264.1:0-5739 GCA_964245595.1 uncultured bacterium
TGTAGCATGGGGCCGCCCAGCTTCCCGCGCGCGCTCGCGGCGCTCGTCGCCGCGGCGGGCGTCGGCGGCGCGGCGCTCGCCGCGAGCGCGCAATCCCAGCCGACGTTCGGCTCGCCCGGTACGGCGCCGCTTGCGACGCTCGCCCCGCAGCCGGGCGGCGCGACGCTCTCGCAGCTGCCGCTGCCGGCCGTCACGCTGATCGTCCCGAGCAGCGACGCGGAGTTCGCGCTGCTGGCCTCGGCGACGAGCAACGGCGAGATCCTCGCCGCGCGCGAGACGCTGCGCCGCTCGCGCAACCCGCTCGTGCGCCGCTTCGCGCAGCGGATGATCGACGACCACACCACCGCCAACGTCGGCCTGCAGGCGGCGACGCGCGGCTCCGGTACGCGCCCCGCTCCCGTGACGGTGGTGGACCCCGACGCGCAGCGCCAGCTCGACGCGCTGCGCAGCACGCCCGACCCGCAGTTCGACGCGACGTACGTGCTCGCCCAGATCCCCGACCACCAGAAAGCGCTCGGAATCTTCGGGTGGGAAGCGCAGAACGGCCGCAACGCGACGCTGCGCGATTACGCGAACCGCACGTTGCCCAACCTGCAGATGCACTTGCAGATGGCGCAGGCGTTCCGCGCATCGAACGGCGCCACGATCGGCGAGGTGCCGAGCAGCACGGTGCCGGTCGTTCCGCAGCCGCGCGCCAGCCGCGTGCCGGGCAGCACGCCCAACGGCACGACGCCCAACAACCCGGCCTCGCAGTCCGGCGGCTCGACCAGCGGCCAGAACAACGGCACCAACGGCGTCAACCCGAGCAACGCTCAGGGCACGAACTCCGGCGGCACGACCGGCGTCCCGCTCGGCAGCGGCACGGCGGCGCCCGCGCCGAGCAACTCGCCCTAGTTCTCTGAAGGCGTGCCCGCGCCACTCGATTGCATGCAAAGGCGCTCGCAAGAGCGCCTTTTTCGTTGTCCGGACGGCCTTCGACGCATGTCCTAGCCAACTGCCGTCACACGCCTATGCGGTTGATAGGGCTAATGGCCTATCGGCCTGGAGGGGTGAAACAGCCGGAACGCTGACTCTATGAAGAGCGACAATTACTCATTCTTGACGTACGTCTTCGAAAGGAGGCATGTTTTGGTCGTCCTCGTCGGACTCTTGTCCGCGTTTCTCTCCTTCGGTCTGACACCGAGCTTCTCGCGAGCACTGCCGGCGGTTGCCCCGGAGCAGCCCTCGTTCTCTCGCGCGCTTCCCGCAGCGGCTCCGGCCCCGGCGGCGCCCTCGTTCTCACGAGCGCTGCCCGCCTAACCACACGCCGTCGTCACGACGGCGTAACCTAAGCGAGGCGCCCCCACGGGAGCGCCTCGTTTCGTTTTTCGGGGACGCCGTGAGGTGACGATCGTCATGCCGGCGCGGTGACGCGCGTGCATGGCCCGCCGGTGCGGAACTGCGACCATGGTGGCGGATGTTCCACCATGCACGACGACACCGCTGGCCCTGGCCGGGCTGCGGGGCCTGGAGAACCGCCGCTACGGCGACCTCTCGGGCGTCGAAACCGCTCGCCCGAGGCTTTCGCTGATCGCGTCCCGGCACACCGCGTAGCATTCGCACGCCGCTTCGGTGAGCCGCGCGACGTCGTGGATCATCACGTTCCCGCGCTGCCCGCTGATCGCTCCTTGCTGCTCGAGCTCCGCGGCCGCGGTGGTCACGCCGGCTCGCCGCACGCCCAGGATCGTTGCGAGGTATTCGTGGGTGACATCGACGTCCGGGCGCTCGAGACGGTCGCGCGAGACGAGCAGCCAGCGCGCCAGCCGCTGCACGATGTCGTGTTTCAGGTTGCACATGGCGGTCTGCTCGGTCACGAAGACGCGCGCGCGCACGGCCCGGCGCACGAGCTGCGCGAACGGCCGGCTGCGCCCGAGCGCGCGCTGAAAGTCACGCAGCGACATGCGCGCGACGTCGCCCCCGAACTGGCATTCCGCGCTGCGCAGCGCCAAGTCGGATTCCAGCGCGGCGTCGACCTCGACGAAGCCCTCGGACCCGATGCTCGCGACCTCGTAGATCGTCCCGTTCGCCAAGCTGCCCTTCACCGACATCAGCGCGGTGAGCGGGAAGTCGACGTGGAACATGACGCGGTCCTGGAACGTCGTCGTGTCGCCCCGCTTCAAGCTGACGAGGCGAGTCGTCTTCAGGATGTCGAGGGCGTCCGGGCCGGACAAGGCATCGAGCAGCCGGTTTCCGCGCGGAACATCCATCGAAATGGCATTTCAGCGGCCTGCCGCGCGCCTCCGCCCAGCACGCGAAAATCGCCGAACGGTACGTTTTCGTACTCCACTAAACCAACGGAGTCCCTACTCAACTTCGGAACGACGGATGACCGGCCCGGCGCGAACGTACGACGCCACGCCGCCGAGCGAACCGCCCGAACCCACGCCGCTCAGGCACTGGGAGCGATGCGGGCGACGAGCACCGCGATGTCGTCGGTGGCCTCGCTGCCGCCCAGGACGTGGCGCACGATCGCGCGCGCGGGCTCCCGGCCTTGGACGACGTCATCGCGCCCGAGCGCGGCGTGCAGGCGCCGGTGGCCCTCGTCGATGTCGCGGGTCGCCTCGACCAGCCCGTCGGTGAAGAAGACGACGAGCGAGCCGGGCGCGGCCGGAACGAGCACGGTCTCGCGCGGCGCGCCGTCGCCCAGTCCGAGCATGAGACCCGGGCTGCTGAACTCCGCGATGCGCCCATCGGTGGTCCGCAGCACCGGCCCCGGATGGCCGGCGGACGCGATGGTGAACGCGCCGGCGGCGGGATCGTAGAGGGCCGCGAGCGCCGTCGCGTACCCGTCGGGATCGAGCAGCCGCAGCGTCTTGTCGGCGACGTCGAGCATCACGTTGGGATCGGGGTTCATCATCGCGGCGGCCTGCATCGCCTGGCGCAGCTTGGTCATCGTGACGGCGGCGTGCAAGCCGTGCCCGAGCACGTCGCCGACCGTGATCGCGACCCGCCCGTCGTCCAGCGCGAAGGCGTCGTACCAGTCGCCGCCGATGGTCGCCTCGTCGCTGCCCGGCCGGTACTCCGCGTCGAGGTCGAGCGGCGCGACGCGCGGCAGCGCGGCCGGCAGCGAGGCCGCTTGCAGCTCGACGGCGATCCGCCGCTCGCGTTCGTAGAGGCGCGCGTTGGCGATCGCCGCGCCGGCCCGCCGGCCGACTTCCTCGACGAAGGGCAGATCTGCGGACCCGTACCGCTCGCGCACGGCGGTCGCATCGAGCGCGCAGGTCAGCGCGCCGACGACCTCGTTGGTCGGCGTGACGACCGGAACGGTGATGAACGACCGCACGCCGAGCCGGTCGACCACCCCGCCGCGTTCCTCGCCGCCCTGGATCGCCTCCGACCAGCTCGCGTCGACCGCGACGACCGACGACTCGCGCCGCTGCAGCGCGCGCGCGATCGGGTGGTCGCCGGCCGGCTGGGGAACGCTCGCGATCGCGGCGGCGAGATCCGGCTCGCGGTGGACCACCGTGCGGTCCCAGCCGCGCGGCCCGTCGATCACGTCGATGATGCAGTACGAGGCGAACTCGTCCACGAACGCGCGCCCGATGTTGCGCATCGTCGCGGAGTAGTCGAGCGAGTCGAGCACCGCGGCGCCGGTGCGCGAGAGCAGCCGCAGCCCGCTCTCGATCCGCTCGCGCTCGCGCCGGTCGCGGCTGACGGTGGCGACCCCCAGCGACGAGCCGTTCTTGTCGAGCAGGCGAAACAGGTTGTACGCCACCGGGACGGGCTCGCCGGTGCGGAAGTTGCGGAACCGGAAGTCGCCCACCCAGCGCCCTTCCGCTTCGATGGTCGGCAGGATCGTGTCGTGCACGGCCGCGTGGTCCTCGGGCCGAAAATAGTCCATCAGGCTCGTCGCGCGCGCGTCTTCCAGCGAGCCCAGGTCGAGCAGCCGGCGCCCGGCCTCGTTGACGTAGACCGCGTTTCCGTCGTGGTCGGCGATGCCGATGAAGTCGCTGCTGTTCTCCGCCAGCGCGACGAACATCTCGCGCGCCTCGTCGGCGCGGCGGCGCTCCTCGATGTCGATGTTGACGCCGACCCAGCGCACGATCGCGCCGCTCTCGTCGCGCACCGGCAGCGCGCGCACCAGGAACCAGTGATAGCTGCCGTCGGCCAGCCGCACGCGGAACTCGGTGTCGTAGATCTGGCTCGAGGCCAGCGAGCGCGCCCAGATGCCGAGCACCCGCTCGCGGTCGTCCGGATGGACGCTCTCGAGCCACGCTTCGCCCAGCGCGCCGTCGCGCGGCTTGCCGTGCACGGTGATCCACTGGTCGCCGACGTGGGTCAGCTCGCCGCTCGGCGAGGCGGCCCAGGTCACGCCGGGAATCGCCTCGGAGAACGCGCGGTACGTGGCCTCGCTCTCCGCCAGCGCTTCTTGCACCCGGCGCTGTGCGGTGACGTCGCGCGACACCGCCAGCAGGCGCTCGGGCCGGCCCAGCGCGTCCATGATCGGCGTCACCACGACGTCGAACCAGCGCGGTTCGGCCTCGACCGGAAAGTAGCCGGTGAAGCGGCCCGTTCCGCCGCGCTTGGCCTCCGCGACCGCGGCGACCGCGGCCGCCCGGTCCTCATCCTTCGTCCAGAACTCGATCCACGACATCCCGGCGACCGCGGCGAAGTCCATGATGCGCAGGTTCCGCTGGCCGTTCGCGCTCATCGAGACGAGCTTGGCGTCCAGGTCGAGGATCTTGATGCAGTCGTCGCTGCTGTCGATCAGGCGCTCGTTGAACTCGGCTTGGCCGCGCAGGGCCAGCTCGACCCGGCGGTGCTCCTCGATGTCGGCCAGGGTACCGAACCAGCCGACGATCCCGCCGGTGTCGTCGCGCAGCGGCGCGGCCTGGCTGAGCACCCAGCGATACGAGCCGTCCCCGAAGCGCAGGCGATATTCGTCGCGATAGGCCGTGCCGGTCCGGCGCGCCTCGTCCCAGACCCGCACGATGCGGCCGGCATCGACCGGATCCAGCGCGGCCTGGTAGCCGAAACCGAGCCCGGTCTCGGCGCCGATGCCGGTGAACTCCGTCCAGCCCCGCGAGACGTACGAGAAGCTGCCGTCCGGGCGCGCCATGAAGGCGACGATCGGCAGCGCATCGAGGACGATCGCGTAGGTGAGCGCCGGGTCGTTGGGTTCAACCGAGCGCAAACGAGCTCCGGCGGAGCGGGGACACGACGCTATCCATGGTCTGCGGGTGGGTTCCCGCCCGGGCCCGAGCACTCCTTATGAGCTTTCACGGACGTAGCCGGACCCCGCCGCGCGGGGGAACCGAATCGTTACACGGGGTCAGCGCGAAGCGGCGCGCCGGCTCGGAAACGTCTGTCGTTCGATGCGCAGAGCCGAGCCCAGCTCGAGCCGGATGTCGCCCTCCGCGAGCGGCTCGCGCGCGGGGGCGCGCAGCTCGCGCGGGAGGGACGAAGGATCGATCCCGATCGTGGCCTCGGGCCCGAGCGGCTGGCGCGCGAAGACGAACGTGCCGTCCGCATCGGTCTGGGCCGTCAGCCCGCCGGGCTCGATCGTGACCAGGATGCCTTCCAGGCTCGCGTCGGCGCTCAACGCGCGCGTGTCCGCCGGGACGACCCGGCCGCGCACCGCCCGCTCGGGCCACACGACGAGGTCGACCGCGGCGCCCGGCGCGCTCACCGTGACCGTCGCATCCGGCGAGCCCAGCTTGCCGTCGGCGCTGCGGACCGCGAACGCGTGCGCTCCGCACG
>CAXTNU010000265.1:0-5737 GCA_964245595.1 uncultured bacterium
GGTCCGCCTCGGCCAGCGCCTCGTGCAGGCGTTCGGACGGCACGACGCGCTCCGCCAGCGGCGAGGGCCGCCCGCTCCGCGTGACCGCGGTGACCGCGACGTCGAAGGCCGCCGCGCGGCGAGCGATCTCGCTCCCGATCCGCCCCATCCCGACCACCACCAGGCGCGAGCCGGCCAGCAGGCGCGCGTCGGGCAGGCGCCAGACGCGCGCGCGCTGCTGGTCGACCAGCCGGACCGCGTCCTTGGCCAGCGCCATCACGCCCATCCAGGCGAACTCGGCCACCGCGCGAGCCGGCACGTCGGCCGAGTTGGTGACGATCAGGCCGGGACGCGGCTCGCCCGCCGCGACGTGGTCCGACCCGCTCCCGGTCAGGTGCAGCCAGCGCAGCCGCGCGCAGCGGCCCAGCAGGCCGGGCGGAAACGTGTTCGCGATCAGGACGTCGATCCGGTCGCGCTCGGGCGGGTCGTGCGCGACGTCCGCCACCGCCCGCACGTCGACGTCGGGGTGCGCGGCTTCGATCGCGCGCGCCAGCGCCGCCCCGATCGTGCGGTGGTAGATGCAGACGTTCACCGGCGAGCTAACCGCTCGCGGCGCCGGCGAGCGCGCGCCGCTCGACCTTTTCCGCGGCCAGCGCGTCGGCGGCCTCGCGCAGCAGCCGTCCGTCTTGGCGGGCACGCGCGAGCAGCGCGTTGACGCTGGTCTCGATCCGCCCGGCGACCTCGTGGTAGAGCCAGGCCACCAAGCCCGCGGTGTCCAGCCCGCGCGGGTTGGCGCCGGTCAGCAGCAGCGCGCTGACCGCCGCGCCGCCGGGGTTCACGACGATGTCGGGCAGCACCGGCACGCCGCGCGCGGCGAGCTGGTGGTGGGCGTCCAGCGAACAGCCCACGTTGGCGCCTTCGACCACCACCGCGGCCCGCACGCGGTCGACGTTGGCCGCGGTCACGGCGTGGCCGCCGGCGGCGAGCACCAGCACCTCGGCATCGACGTCGAGCCAGGCATCGGGTCCGGCCAGCTGCCGCACCGAGCCGGGCAGCGCGCCGCGGTCGACCGTTCCCGAGGGGTCGGTGCACGCGTGCAGCGCCGCGACCGGGAGCCCTTCGGCGCAGGCCAGCGTGCCCTCGCGGTCGGCGACCGCGACGATCCGGTAGCCGCGCCGCTCCAGGCCCTTGGCCACCGCGTAGCCGACCGAGCCGAAGCCCTGGATCGCGACCCGCTTGCGGCCGCCGCCCATCCCGAGCGCCTCGACCGCGGCGATGATGCCGTGGCAGACGCCGAAGCCGGTCACGTCGTCGCAGTGGTGCCAGAGCTCGTCCCAGCCGCACGGCAGCTCGAGGCCGGGCTGCGCGCTCACGGCGTAGCCGGCCGCATCGAGGATGACGTCGCGGTCGCGGTGCGAGACGCCCTGGTCGGAACCCAGGTACACGCCGCCGCGCAGCAGCGGGGCCACGCTGGTCCCGAACGCGCGCAGCTGCCGGTCGCGTTCCGGCCCCAGCGGCAGATTGGATACGATGCCGCCCTTGGCGCCGCCCATCGGGATGTCGACCAGCGCCAGCTTGAGCGTCATCCGCGCCGCCAGCTCCGCCACCTCTTCCACCGTCACGCCGGGCGTCATGCGGATGCCGCCCATCGCACGGCCGCCGACCGT
This sequence comes from uncultured bacterium, assembly GCA_964245595.1. Taxonomy (GTDB): domain Bacteria; phylum Vulcanimicrobiota; class Vulcanimicrobiia; order Vulcanimicrobiales; family Vulcanimicrobiaceae; genus Vulcanimicrobium. The sequence continues at coordinate 1,647 of CAXTNU010000265.1, forward strand.
GCTGTCGACCACGACGAAACCCTCGACGCCGCTCGCGCCGGGGCCGCTACATTCCGAAGAAACGCAGAATCGAGCCACGCTATTGCTCCTGCCAAGTTCGCGCTTGCGCGCGCGGTGAACGTCGCCTCCAGGCGCCGCCGAAACGGCACCATCGAGAACGATAGCGAAGTCCGCGTTCAGCTCGCTGTCAGGATCGTGCGCGGCGGCGCGGCGCGGCACGCGCTCAGCGTGCGCCGCAGCTGGCTGGGCGTGACGCCCAGAGCGCGGCGGAAATTCGCCGTGAAATGGCTGTGGCTGGTGAAGCCCAGCTCGAGCGCCAGCCGCAGCAGGTCGGCTTCGCCGCCCGCAAGCCGCTCGATCGCGGCGGCGAAGCGGAGCCGTTCCTGGTAGCGCCGCAGCGACGTTCCGAGCTCGGTCCGGAACAGCCGGGCCAGGTGGAAGGGCGAGCACTGCGTGGCGCGGGCGATGTCGGCCAGCGTCAGCGGCTGGTCGAAGTTGGCGGCGAGATACGTTTGGGCACGTTCGACGTAGCGCGAGCGGGCAGCTTGCGCCGCTGGATGATACCTGGCCGGACATCGGTCGGTGTGGCGGTACAGCCAGACGCGGTATTGCGGGCGGCCGGGAATCGTCAGCGCGTCGACGGCGACCTGCGCCCCGCCGCTCGCGCACGGCGCCGAGCAGCAGACGTCGACCACGCGCAGCCGAGCGCTCTCGAACAGCGTGACGGCGCGCGCCGATACGGCGCTACCGTCGTGTGCCGGCCCGGGACATCGGTCATCCAAATACACCCTCATCCTCCAGGAGAAACCGGAGAGGAAAATCGCTTCCGTGGTCGGCGTCGGTCCTCCTGTACTCGTTATCGTGCGCCTGCTCACGCCGGTCCCAGCGTGGTGCGCGCGATTTCGGCGGCAACCGCGCCAGGTGACGAGGGCGTCGGCATGGTAGCGTAAGGGCCGCCCAACATCAGCCGCGACGCGCGGTGTATCCATTTCGAAAGACGAGCCTGCGTGACGGGTCCACAAGCCGATCTCGACATCCTCGAACATGCCGCCATCGCGATCCTGCGCGAGGCTTACGCGACGCTGCGCCCGCTGGCCATGTTGTGGTCGATGGGCAAGGACAGCACGGCGCTGCTGTGGCTGGTGCGCAAGGCGTTCTTCGGCGAGGTGCCGTTCCCGCTGGTCCAGCTCGACACCGAGCTCGAGCTGGACGAAGTGTATGCGTTCCGCGACCAGCTCGCGCGCGACTGGAAGCTCGACCTGCGGGTCGAGCTGTGCCCGCCCGAGGACCAGATGGATCCCACCCTGCCGCCGGCCACCCGGGCCGCCGCGCGCAAGACCGAGGGGCTCAAGAATTACTTGGCGCGGGACAACCCGCAGGGCGTGATCGTCGGCATCCGGCGCGACGAGCAGTCGACCCGGGCCAAGGAGCGCATCTTCAGCCCGCGCTCGGTGAGCGGCACTTGGGACGTGCGCGCCCAGCCGCCCGAGCTGTGGGGCTACTACGCGACCGACGTGCCGCACGGCGCGCACGTGCGCGTCCACCCGCTCCTGCACTGGACCGAGGTCGACATCTGGCGCTACACGCAGCGCGAGAACATTCCCTACGTCGACCTGTACCTGGCGCGCGACGGCATGCGCTACCGGTCGCTGGGCGAGAAGAACATCACCGTGCCGATCAAGAGCGACGCCGCGACGGTCGACGCGATCATCGCCGAGCTGCTCGCGACCCGCGAGCCCGAGCGAGCCGGGCGCGTGATGGACAACGAGAGCGAAGACTCCTTCGAGCGCTTGCGCACCGCGGGTTACATGTAGGATGGATTTGCAGACACGGACGCAGCCTGCCGCGGCGAACGGCGCCGTCGCCGACGACCAGGTCGCGCGCATCGTCGTGGCGGGCCACGTCGACCACGGCAAGTCGACCCTGATCGGGCGGCTGATGTACGACCTGGGCTTGCTGCACGCCTCGAAGATCGAGGACGTGCTGGCCAGCAGCGCGCGCCGCGGCGTGACGCCCGAGTGGTCCTACGTGCTCGACTCGCTGCAGGAAGAGCGCGACCAGGCGATCACGATCGACACGACGCGCTTGTGGTTCGCCCACAACGGCCGGCGCTACATGATCATCGACGCGCCCGGCCACCGCCAGTTCCTGGCCAACATGCTGTCCGGCGCGAGCGAAGCCGACGCCGCGGTGCTGGTCGTCGACGCGCAAGCCGGGATCGGCGAGCAGACCCTGCGCCACGCCTACCTGCTGGCATTCCTGGGCATCAAGCACGTCATCGTCGCGATGAACAAGATCGACTTGCTCGACGAGCCGGAGCGGCGCGTCGCCGAGCTCGAGCGCGACCTGCGCGCCGCGCTGGGCGTCGCGCCGGCGGCGGTCGTGCCGGTCAGCGCGGCCTTCGGCACCAACGTCTCGACCCGCTCCGAGACCACGCCCTGGTACGGCGGCCCGACCATCGTCGGCGCGATCGATGCGATCCGGCGCGTGCCCGCCCCGGTCGAGCGCCGCTTCCGGCTGCCGGTGCAGGACGTGTACCGGCGCGACGGCACGCGCATCGCGGTCGGCACGCTGGCCAGCGGCCGGCTCGCCGCGGGCAGCGAGATCCTCATGCTGCCGGCCGGGGTGCGGGTCAGCGCGGAGCGCCTCGTGCGCTGGCCGGAGGGCGACGTCGAGAACGCGGCGGCCGGCGAGACGATCGGGGTCGTGCTCGACGGCGACCGCTTCGTCGGGCGCGGCGACACCTTCGTGCTCCCGCACGAGGCGCCCGTCGTCGCGCGCGATCTCTCGCTCGAGACGTTCTGGCTCGACCACGACGGTCCGTCGGCCGGCGAGCGGCTGCGGCTCAAGCGCGGCACGCAGGACGTGCCGGTCGTGGTCGACGGCACCCCGGGCATCTACGAGATCGATGCCGCGCGCGAAGCCTATTCGAGCGAAGCGGCGCAGCACAACATCGTGCGCTTGAAAGTGCGCGCGACGACCCCGGTGGTGTTCGACCGGCGCGACGACGACGCCATCGGCGCGCGCAGCGTGCTGCTGCGCGGCGACCGCGTCGTGGCGATCGGCTTCACCACCGACGCGGTGCAGGCCAGCGCCGCGCCGGCCCGCGCCGACGCGGGCGCGGTGACGCTGCCCGAGCGCGAACGGCGCAACCACCACCGGGCGGCGGTGATCTGGCTGACCGGGCTCTCGGGCGCGGGCAAGTCGACCTTGGCGCGCGGCGTGGTGCGGCGCCTGTTCGACCGCGGCTTCTCGGTCGCGACGGTCGACGGCGACCAGCTGCGCTGGTCGCTCAACACCGACCTGGGCTTCACCGAGGCCGACCGGGCCGAGAACGTGCGGCGCAGCGCGGCCGTGGCCGGCGTGATGGCCGAAGCCGGGCACATCGTGCTCGTCTCGGTGATCGCGCCGTTCGCCGCCGCGCGCGCGGCGGTGCGCGCGAGCGCGCGCCACCCGTTCTACGAGGTGTTCGTCAACGCCCCGCTGGCGGTGTGCGAGGAGCGCGACCCCAAGGGCCTGTACCGCAAGGCCCGCAGCGGCGAGATCACGTCTTTCACCGGGATCGACTCGCCGTACGAGGCGCCCGAGGCGCCGGACCTCGAGCTCCGCACCGACAGCGGCAGCATCGAGGACGGCATCGCCAAGCTGATCGCCTTCATCGAGGAGCGCACGCACCTGGCCGGCGGCGACGCCTGAGCGCGTTGCTCGACGACGTTCTCGCGCTCGCGCGCCGGGCCGGCGACGCGATCCTCGAGGTCGTCGCCGCGCGCGCGCACGCCACCACGTTCAAGGCCGACGACTCGCCGGTGACCGCGGCCGACCTGGCCGCCGACCGCGTCATCGCGGCCGGCTTGGCCGCGCTCGACCCCGCCACGCCCGTCGTCTCCGAGGAACAGGAGCACACCCACGCCGGCGCGCGCGCGCGCTTCTGGCTGGTCGACCCGCTCGACGGCACGCGCGAGTTCGTGCGCGGGGGCGACGACTACACCGTGAACATCGCGCTGGTCGAGGACGGCGTGCCGGTGCTGGGCGTGGTGCACGTCCCCGCCACCGGGGTCAGCTACGCCGCCGCCCGCGGCGCGGGCGCGACG
>CAXTNU010000266.1:0-5730 GCA_964245595.1 uncultured bacterium
CGACACGACAGGCGGTTTACGCTTCTTCAGCCACCAAGAAGTCCGAAGCCCCATTATATCTAAAGTATATGTGCCGGCTTTGTACACATGACAGGCATTGTTCTTGCTGAAGAACCACTGGTGATTTGCCGCATATCCGGTAAAGGGTATGAAAATGCTAGTCCTTTCCGACCAATCGGTATCCCCTACTTTCCTGTGAATCCATTCTCTAAGTTCGATGCGTTCCTCAGAATCTTGGAGAACGAGCACGAGCTCTTCGAGAATCTTGCCTCGAGTTCCGGATGACGTCAGCAGCGCATCAATATACACGGCGCTTGGGAAAAGCAATATACGGCGGGGCTGCGTCATCAGGACTCGACCACGCCTCAGGTTGACCCAAGTGCTGATGAGAGATATCAACAACGATATTATTGATATTACAATAGGTATACTGATGTCACTCCAAGCTTTGCTCTCATGCATAGTACTCACAACTCTGTTAATTAGGCCAATAATGCGTAGTTGATCGTCGGCGAATGAAAGCGACCGAATCTTATGCGGCTGACGTTGGAAGCGGTGAATCCTTTCAACGCCGAAGTTTTACGGCATGATGATTGGATCGAGAACGTACGGCGGCACTCCGTGCGTTTACCTGCTTGTTAACATCGTAGGTGTTGTTGCACGACGGGTGAGATCGTCATTGACAGTACCACGTGCAGCAGGCCGTCTCACACATGCTACCGTCAGTGGAACGTAGGAAGACGGATCGCGCCTTGCGCACCGTCAGACGGGCGCGGCTCCTCTAAAAGATCGAGGTGGTCGAACGTCGATAGCTGGTCAGGCGCAGTAAGCACGAAAACCTCCGGAAATACGAAATGAGCAGGGATATCATGCACCCACTAAGTGCTATTTCCCCGCTGGTCCCTTGATGACCCGAACGAAGTCCGTTGGGCGAATCCACTTGGCGAACGCCGCGCGCAGGGTCTCGGGAGTGGCTTGGAGCTGGGCCCGGGCCTCGATCCGATCCTGGTCCAGCGGGCGGCCGGTCGAGGCGTAGGCCAGCAATTGGCCGGCCAGGCCGTCGTAGGATTCTTGGCGCACCGGCAGCTCGCCCACCACCAGCGCCTTAGCCCGGGTGAGGCGGTCGGCGGTGAGCGGCTTCTTCTGCAGCGAGATCAGGTCGTCGACGACCAGCTTCGCGGCACGGCCGACGTTCTTGGGGTCGGCGCCGTAATTGACCGTGAACGAGCTGCGGTTGTGATCGCCCCGGAAACTCGAGTCCACGGTGTACGCGTAGCCGTGCAGTTCGCGCAGATCGTGGTAGAGCAGCGAGGCGTAGAAGCCGCCTGAGAGCACCGTGTTGCCCAGCCGCAGCACGGGGTAGTCGGGGTGGTTGTAGCTCAGCGGAATCGTCTCGCCCAGCGTCACGTCGGACTGGATGCGGCCCGTCGCCGGAACGACTGTTTGCGCGGGCTTGTTGGGCGGTACCGCGGGCGGGAACACGTCGGGTGTCGGGGCGCTTGCTTTCCAGCCGCCGAACGCGCTCTCGATCGCGCTGCGGGCGTGCTCGGGCGTCACGTCGCCGACCACCACGATCGTCGTGAGGTCGGGGCGGTAGGTCGCGGCGTAGTACGACTTCACGTCGTCGAGCGTCACGCTGCCCGCGGTCTGCGGCGTCGCGGTGCGGCGCGACGGGTCGCCGGCCGGGTAGAGCGCGTCGGCCAGCGCGCGCCCGGCTTTGTAGTCGGGGCTCTTCACGGTGCCGGTCAGCGCGCCGACGGTCTGCTGCTTGACGATTCCGAACGCCTGCTCGGGAAACGCCGGGCGCAGCTCGTCGTCGGCCAGCAGCGCGACGCCGCGGTCGAAGTTCGCCGACAGCACGTCGAGGCTGAAGCCCTTGCCGGCGCTCGCCGTGGCGGCGATCTTGTCGAGCTCGGTCTGGTACGCGATCCGGTCGTAGGTCGTCGTGCCGAATGGGAAGAGACCGTCGACGATGCCGTCGATCCCGTCCTTGCCGGGCGGGTCCTGCAGGCCGGGGTTGCCGAGGATCTCGCCCCGCACTACGACCGTTTTCGAGATCTGCGAGGGCACGACGACCAGCTTGATGCCGTTGGGCAGCGTCTGCAGCACCGGCTTGATGGTCTGCTCGGGGACGCGCAGATTCGAAAGCACGCTGCGCGCGAAGCCCGGCAGCGCGGTGTGCTCGGTCGGCACGACCGTGTTGTCCTCGCCGCCCCGCCCGCCGAAGGCCGAGCCCGCGGCTTCCTTGGGCGTCGAGATTGCGACCGTCGCCGTCGCGTTGTCGAAGTACGTGCGCAGCACGCGGTTGACGTCGTCCGCGGTGACCTTCTGCAAGCCGGCCAGGTCGTCGTCGGGCGTGCGGTGCTCGACGGCCAGCGTCTGGCTCCAGGTCGACGCCAGGCCGCTGATCGAGTTGAGCGCGAACTGCGCTTGCGCGACCTCGCGCTGCTTGGCGACTTCGACCAAGTCGGGGGGCAGGCCGGTCTTCTTGTAGCCGTCGATCACTGCTTTGACGTCGCTCACGGCCTGGTCGCCGGTAGTGGTCACCGGCACCGCCGAGCCGACCAGGGTCAGGCCCGCTTCGGGATAGCTCTGCGACTGCGCGAACGTGCCCAGCGCCTTGCCGGTGGCCTGCAGCTCGTAGAGCGCGCCGCGCTGGCTGCTCAGCACGTCGTTGAGGATCTGTGAGGCGAAATAGTCGGGGCTGGTATAGCCGGGCACGCGGTACGCGACGAAGTCCAGCGTGATCGGGTCGGAGCTGTTGTCGCGCAGCGTCGTCGCGCTGAGCGGGCGCAGCGTCACCGCCCGGCGCGCGGGCAGTTTCGCCGCGGGCAGGTTCGCGTAGAGTGCCTTCACCTTGGCGATCGTCGCCTGCGGGTCGACGTTGCCCGCGATCACGTAGATCGCGTTGTTGGGATGGTACCACTTAGCGTAGAACGCCTTGAGGTCGGGGGCCTGGATCTTCTTGAAGCTGTCGACCGTGCCCAGCCCGAAGTCGGCGTAGGGCGTGCCCGCCATGACGTGCTCGATCGCCTTCGCGTACAAACGGAAGGTCGCGCTGGAGTTGTCGCGCGTGACCTCTTGCGTGATTGCGCCGCGCTCCTGGTCCCACAGCTTCTGCGAGTCGAGCGCGCCCGTCGCGCGCGAGCGCTCGAGGTTGAGCGCGATGTCGAGATACTGCGAGGGCATCTCGAAGAAGTACTGCGTCATCTCGTTCTGCGTGTCCGCGTTGAACGTGCCGCCCGTGATCGCGGTCGTGTCGGCGAACTGCGAGGCCGTCAGCGTCTTGCTGCCGCGAAAGAGCATGTGCTCTTGGGCGTGGGCTAGGCCGGTGATCGGCTCGTGATCCGCCCCGGCCAGATAGTTCATCCAGGTCGAGACGACCGGGGCGAGCGTGTCGCGCAGCACGACGATCTGCATCCCGTTGGGCAGGGTGGCTCGGGTGACGTCGACCGAGCGGGCGGCGGGCGCTTGGGCGCGCACCGGGACCAGGGTACCTGCCAGGAACGCGGCGGCGAGGACCGCTGCGAGCAGGCCGCGAGGACTTCTCATGGGCGGAGGTTCTGGCTGGGGCCGGGCCGCGTCCTCCGTATTCATTAAGAGTCGAGCCCTGAGCGCGGGACGAGGCCGCCCTGCCCGGATCGTGGAACGAGGCCGCTCGTGTCCGAGCCCGTTTTGAGCCTGACCCGCGACGGCGGCTGCGCCCGCGTCACGCTGACCCGCCCCGCCGTCCGCAACGCCTTCAACGCCGAGCTGATCGCGCGGCTGCGCGACACCTTCATCGAGCTGGCCGCCGACCCGGCGGTCCGGGTGGTCGTGCTGGCGGGCGAGGGCAAAACCTTCTGCGGCGGGGCCGACGTGAACTGGATGCGCGGCTCGCTCGAGCTGTCCGAGGCCGAGAACGTGCGCGACGCCGAGGCGATGTCGGACATGTACCGGGCCATCGACGGCTGCCCCAAGCCCGTGATCGCGCGGGTCCACGGCGGGGCGCTGGGCGGCGGAGCCGGGCTGTGCGCGGTGGCCGACGCCGTCGTCGCGTCCGAGGAGACCGTGTTCGGCTTCACCGAGACCAAGCTGGGCATCATCCCGGCGGTCATCTCGCCCTTCGTGCTGGCCAAGATCGGCGTCTCGCACGCGCGCCGGCTGTTCTTGAGCGGCGAGCGCTTCGACGCGCGGCGCGCGCAGGCGATCGGCTTGGTCCACGAGGTGGTCTACGCGGACGCGCTCGACGGCGCGGTCGACGGGATCGCCGAAGAGATCGAGAGCGCCGGACCGGGCGCGGTCGCCGCGGCCAAGGCGCTGATCCGCGCCGTGAGCGCGGCATCGTACGAGGACTCGCGCGGGCTGACCGCGCGCGCGATCGCCAAGCAGCGCACCACGCCCGAAGGCCAGGAAGGCTTGCGCGCGTTCCTGGAGCGGCGCGCGGCGAGCTGGACCGCGCGATGATCCGCCGCCTGCTGATCGCCAATCGGGGCGAAATCGCGGTCCGGATCGCGCGCGGGGCGCGCGAAATGGGCATCGCGCCGCTCGGGGTCTATTCCGACGCCGACGAACATGCGCTGTTCCGCGCCGCGATGGACGCTTCGCTGCGGATCGGACCGGGCCCGGCGAGCGAGTCGTATCTCGACGGCGAGCGCATCGTCGCGGCTGCCAAGACGCTGGGCGCCGACGCGCTCCACCCGGGCTACGGGTTCTTGAGCGAGCGCGCCGCGTTCGCCCGGCTGGTGGTCGACGCGGGGCTGACGTTCGTCGGCCCGACGCCGGCCGCGATCGCCGCGATGGGCTCCAAGATCGACGCCAAGCGGCGGGTGCGCGAGTTCGGCGTGCCGGTGGTGCCGGGCTACGACGGCGACGACCAGAGCGGCGCGCGCCTGCGCGAGGAAGCGGCGCGGATCGGCACGCCGCTGCTGATCAAGGCCAGCGCCGGCGGCGGCGGGCGCGGCATGCGGGTGGTCGACGACCTCGCACGCTTCGACGAGGCGCTGGCCAGCGCGAAGCGCGAGGCCAAGGCCGCCTTCGGCGACGACAGCGTGCTGCTCGAGCGCTACCTGCGCCGCCCGCGCCACGTCGAGTTTCAGATCCTGGCCGACAGCCACGGGAATACCGTGCACCTGGGCGAGCGCGAGTGCTCGATCCAGCGCCGCCACCAGAAGGTGATCGAGGAGGCGCCCAGCGTCGCGCTCGACCCGGCCCTGCGCGCGCGCATGGGCGAGGCCGCGGTGAACGCCGCGCGCAGCGTCGGCTACACCAACGCCGGCACGGCCGAATTCATGCTGGAGGAAGACGGCCAGTTCTACTTCCTCGAGATGAACGCGCGGCTGCAGGTCGAGCACCCGGTGACCGAGCTGGTCTACGGCGTCGACCTGGTGCACGAGCAGTTGCGGGTCGCCGACGGCGCGCGCTTGCGCTTTGCGCAGGGCGATCTCGTGCCGCGCGGCTGGGCGATCGAAGCGCGCCTCAACGCCGAGGACCCCGCGCACGACTTCCTCCCGCAGTCCGGCACGATCGCGCGGTTCGACGTGCCGCGCGCGCCCGGCGTGCGCCTGGACGCGGGCTTCGCGGCCGGGAGCGAGGTGCCGGTCTACTACGACTCGATGCTGGCCAAGATCATCGTCTGGGGCGCCGACCGGCCGGCGGCGATCGCGCGCATGGACGAAACGCTGCGCGAGACGGCGGTCGCCGGCATCGCGACCAAACTGCCGCTGCTGCGCGCGATCGTCGCCGACGACG
>CAXTNU010000267.1:0-5722 GCA_964245595.1 uncultured bacterium
CTGCTCGCCGCGAGTGCGGCCATCGGCGCGGTTCTGGCCGGCGCACCGGTGGCGCAGCGCTGGACCGCCGCGGCGAAACAGGCGATCGCCGAGTCGCGCACGACCCTGCCGCACGCCTACCTCGACGCGCTCGCGCGGCTCCCCGGCCGGCCCGGCGCGTACGTCAGCTCGTCGGCCGTCGGCTACTACGGCACCAGCCGCGAGGCGACGTTCACCGAGACGAGCCCGCCCGGCGCGGATTTCCTGGCCCGGGTCTGCATCGACTGGGAGGCCGAGGCGCAGCGGGCCGCCGCGCTGGGCATGCGCGTCGCGCTGATCCGCACCGGGATCGTGCTCGGGCTGGACGGCGGGGCGCTGGGCAAGCTGCTGCCGCTGTTCCGGGCCGGGGTGGGCGGCGCGGTCGCCAGCGGCGCGCAGTGGTACTCCTGGATCCACGTCGACGACGAGATCGGCATCTACCTGCACGCCATCGACGGCGCCGAGGGCGCGCTCAACGCGACCGCGCCCAACCCGGTCACCAACCGCGACTTCACCGCCGCGCTGGCCGCAGCGGTCCACCGGCCGGCGTTCGTCCCGGTCCCCACGTTCGCCGCGGCGCTGCTGTTCGGCGAAGGGGCGCTGATGATCACCCAGGGCCAGCGCGTGCTGCCCGAGCGAACGCTGGCGAGCGGCTACCGCTTCCGGCATCCCGAGGTCGGCGAAGCCCTGCGCTCGCTGCTCGGTTAAGCGCGCGTTCGGTCTGCCGCCCGCGAAGGAATTGCCGGTGCGCACGGCCGAGGGCACGCCCATGACGACGATCCCCTCCCCGCTGCTCGGCGGAACCCTGCCGTCGACCATGTCCGACCAGCCGCTCTCGATCCGCGCGATCTTCGAGCACGCGGTCCGGGCGCACCCGCGCAAGCACATCGTCTCGCGCGACGGCGGGCGGATCGTTCGCTTCACCTACGCCGCGTTCGCCAAGCGGGTGGCGCGACTGGCCAACGCGCTGGGCCGGCTGGGCATCGGGCCGGGCGACCGCGTCGCGTCGTTCGCCTGGAACGGGAACCGCCACCTCGAGCTGTATTACGCCGTGCCGATGATCGGCGCGGTGCTGCACACGGTCAACATCCGGCTCTTCCCCGACCAGATCGCGTTCGTGCTCGACCACGCCGAGGACAAGGCGGTCTTCTTCGACGGCTCGCTGGTCAAGGCGATCAAACCGGCGCACGCGCTCGCGCCCGGCGCCGGGCGCACCTTCGTCGTCATGGGCGACGCGCCCGAGCCGTTCGAGGGCGCGCTCGACTACGAGACGCTGCTCGCCGCCGAGCCCGACACTTACGACTGGCCCGACGTCGACGAGAACGCGGCCGCGCTGCTGTGCTACACCTCGGCCACGACGGGCGACCCCAAGGGCGTGCTGTTCTCGCACCGCTCGACCTACATCCACGCGCTGGCGATCGGCCTGGCCGACGCGCTGGGCATCGTCGAGCGCGACCGCATGATGCCGATCGTGCCGATGTTCCACGTCAACGCGTGGGGTGCGCCGTTCGCCGGGATCATGGTCGGGGCCGACTTCATCATGCCGATGGAACGGCTCGACCCGGCCGGCGTGATCGAGCTGTGCGAGCAGGAGCGGGTCACCATGTCGGCCGGCGTGCCGACGGTCTGGATGGCGGTGCGCGACATGCTCAAGGCGCAGGGCAAGACGCTGCCCGCGATGCGCCGCGTCGTGATCGGCGGCTCGGCGATGCCCAAGTCGCTGCTCGACGACCTCGACGCGCTCGGCATCGAAGCGATCCACGCCTGGGGCATGACCGAGATGTCGCCGATCGGGACGATCGGCACGACGCTGGGCGAGCTGGAAGACCAGCCCGAGCTGCAGCACGAGGAGCGCTACAAGCAGGGCGCGTTCTCGCCGATCGTCGCCTGGCGGCTGGTCGACGACCACGGCAACGACGTGCCGGCCGACGGCGTCTCGCGCGGCGAGCTGCTGGTGCGCGGCTACGCCGTCACCCGCTCGTACTACAAGAACGACAGCGCGAACACGACGGCCTTCGAACCCGACGGCTGGTTCCACACCGGCGACGTCTGCACCATCGACGAGTACGGCTACATGGAGATCGTCGACCGGGTCAAAGACTTCATCAAATCCGGCGGCGAGTGGATCTCCTCGGTCGAGGTGGAGAACACGCTGATGGCCCACCCCGCGCTCAAGGAAGCCTGCGTGTTCGGCATCCCGCACCCCAAGTGGCAGGAGCGCCCGGTCGCCGCGGTCGTTCTGCGCGAAGGCCACGAGGCCGACGAGGACGCGATCCGCGCCTGGCTGGGCGACAAGCTGGCCAAGTGGCAGACCCCGGACCGGGTGGTCTTCATGGACGCGATCCCGCGCACCGGCGTCGGCAAGTTCCTCAAGCGCGAGCTGCGCGACCGCTACGGCAGCATGTTCGAGGGCGAGCCGGGGTAGCGGCCGGGCCGAACTTGCGATGTGACCGATACGCCCGCTCGGGTGTCGGGTAGAGAGGAAGGAGGCGCTTCTCACGGACACATCCCGGCGCCGCGCGATCGTTCGCATGCAGATCGGTACCCCGCGAGGAGGGGCATGGACGACCACGCCCTCGTCGAAAGGGCACGAACCGGCGATTTCGGCGCAGTCGAGACGCTGCTGCAGCGGCATCAGGCCGCCGCGTACACCGCTGCCCTGCGCCTGCTGGGCGAGCCCGCCGATGCCGAAGACGTCGCCCAGGAAGCCCTGGTGAAGGCCTACACGCGCATCGCCGACCTGCGCGAGGGCGCGACCTTCGGCCCGTGGCTGCGCCGGATCGCGATCAACCTCAGCCTCAACGCGCTGCGCCGGCGGGGTCTGCTGCAGTTCGAGTCGCTCGAGCGCCAGCCCGACGGCAACGCGGGCTCGGGCGACCGGGAACTGGTGGACGAGCGCCAGCAGAGCCTGGAAGACGAAGTGATGAGCCGGGCACTGCGCGAAGAGGTCCAGGCGCTGCTTCACCGGTTACCGGTCGAGCAGCGCGTCGCGGTCGTTCTGCGGGACATGTACGACTTCGACGTTTCCGAAATCGCCGAATCTCAGCGCTGCGGCATCTCGGCGGCGAAGATGCGCATTACGCGCGGGCGCGCTCAATTGCGGCGACTGCTCGGCGAGGCGTCCCTGATGCCGGCCGCGAGAGGAGACTAGACGATGCCGACCAGCCGGGGCTCGCTCGGTCCGGATGACGAGGAGCTCCAGGAGACCCGGCGCCTCCTGAACGAGGCCGCGCGAGACGAGGTCGCCCCGCCGCGCGACCTGGCCGGCGGCGCGATGCGGCGCCTGCGCTCGCGCAGCGGCGCGATCTCGAACGTCAACGAGCTGCTGCTGGCCGTGCGCACGCTGATCCGGGGCATCGGCACGCTCTTCTCCGATTCGAGCGACGAGCGCACGACGCGTGGGTGACGCGCGCATCGTCCTGTCCCAAGACCTCACCGCGGTCATCGCCTATATCCCCCACCTGGTCGGCGCGATCGTCATCGCCCTGGTCGGCGGCCTGGTCGCCTGGCTCGTCGGGCGGATCGTCGGCGGCATCCTGCACAACGTCGGCTTCGACGGCCTGGCCGAGCGCCGCGGGCTGATCGACGACCTGACCCGCATCGGCGTGCGCGCCCGGCCCTCGCTGCTGGTCGGGCGGCTGGCGTTCCTCATCGTCCTGATCGCGACGCTGGTGCAGGCGGTCGACACGCTCGAGCTCGCGCCGCTCTCCGACGCGCTGCGCAACTTGCTGACGTACACGCCGCACATCGTGCTGGCGGTCGTGCTCTTGCTGGCCGGCGTGATCGTCGGCGACACGCTGGCGCGCAGCGCGTCGGAGGCGATGTCGCGCGCCGGGGTGATGTACCACGGCGTCACCGGCTCGGTCCTGCGCGCGGTCGTGATCGCGCTGGCGGTGCTGCTCGCGCTGCAGCAGCTCACTATCGAGTCGGGCTTCCTGCTCGACGTGTTCCTGGTCGTGCTGTGCGGCGGCGCGCTCGCGGTCGGGATCGCGGGCGGCTGGGGCACGCGCACGCTGGTCGAGAACTTCGCCGCGGCGCGCTACGTCGAGCGCCACCTGCACGTCGGCGACCGAATCAGCGTCGAGGGGCTGGAGGGCACGGTCGAGCGGCTCGACCCCACCAGCACGGTCGTCACCGCGCTCGACGGCAGGCGCATCGTGGTGCCCAACGGGTTGCTGGCGCGCGTTCCGGTCCACGTCGGCACCGCCGCGCCCGCGCGCGACGACTCGGAGCGACCGAGCCCGTAGTCGCTCGGACGCGCGTTGTGACCGCTCGGGCGGCCCGCGTGTCTTTGCATGGTGATCAGCCTCAACGCAATCCGTGCCGGCCGCATGCCGCAGATGTTCGCGCTGGCGAGCATGTGCGTCTTCGGCGCCGCCACGGTCCCCGCCGCCGCAGCGCCGGCACCGCCGATTTACGTCAACGGCACACAAACAACGGTTCCGGCGATCGAGCGTCAGGGACATGTCTTCGTTCCGATTCGCGGCGTGTTCGAAAAACTCGATACCGCCGTCACCTACACGCCGCCGGTCAGCGTGCGCGCGCGCAAGGGCGCGACGGAGATCGTCGCGCTCGCGGTGGGCAGCCGCGACGCCACCGTGCACGGTCAGCCCGCGCAGCTCGAAGCGCCGGCGTTCCGCTCGGGCTCGCACGTCTACGTTCCGCTGCGCCTCATCAGCGAGAGCGCGGGCGCGGGCGTCGCGTACGCGTCGGCCCCGCGCAGCATCCGCATCACCAGCGCCCGCCCCGCCGCGGTCGCCGCCGCGGCGCCCGTCGCCGCGGTGGTGGCACCGACCGCCGTCGCCACCACCGCTCCCGTCGCGGCTGACGCGCAGCACGGCATCCCGTGGTGGGTGTGGCTCCTGCTCGCGCTGCTGCTCCTGCTGGCGCTGCTGTTCTTGCTGCGCCGCCGCAAACCCGACCCGGTCATCTCCACCAGCGGAACCCCGCGTGCTCCGCGCTAATCGCACGCCTTCGCACCTGAGGAACTCGTCATGAACGTTTCCGCCGTCACCGATTGGACCGCCGGTCTGATCACCGGCCTCACCGCGGGAATGGCGCGCCTCTTCGGCGCGATTCCCAACATCCTGGGCGCGCTGATCCTGCTCGTCGTCGGCTGGATCATCGCCGGCATCGTCGCCGGCCTGGTCACCAAGCTCTGCCGCGCGATCCACGTCGACACGGTCGGCGACCGCGTCGGCGTCAACGGCTTCCTGCAGCAGTCGGGCACCTCGCTCAAGGCGAGCAACATCCTGGGCGAGATCGTCAAGTGGGTGATCCGCCTGGTGTTCGTCGAGATGGCCGCCGAGCAGCTCGGCATGCCGCAGGTCAGCCAGATCATCAACCAGATCCTCGGCTTCGTGCCGAACATCATCGTCGCCGTCGTGATCTTGGGCGTCGGCGCGTTCCTGGGCCAGTTGCTGGGCGGCATCGTCCGCGGCGCGGCCCTCGAAGCCAAGCTCGGCAACGCCAACCTGCTGGCGCGGCTCACCTACGGTGCCGTGATCGCGTTCGCGGTCATCGCCGCGCTCAACGAGCTCAACGTCGCGCCGGTCGTCGTCAACACGCTCTACATCGGCTTGGTCGCCGCGCTCGCGCTCGCGCTGGGCCTGGCCTTCGGCCTGGGCGGCCGCGACACGGCGGCGCGCCTGACCGAGAAGTGGGGCGGCCAAGCGGAGAGCACGGCGCAGCGCGTGCAGTCCGC
>CAXTNU010000268.1:0-5704 GCA_964245595.1 uncultured bacterium
GTGCGGCTGGCGGCGAGCGCGAGCGGGTCGGTGCCGGCCGGCGGCGGGACGAACTTGAGCTGGCCGAAGCCCAGCCCGCGCTGCTGCGGCGTGCCGGGCGAAGCCGCCGCCGCGGCCGTATCGGCCCCTGCCCGCGGCCCGCGCGAGTAGCCCGCGCCCGAGCGCGCCCCGGTGTTGAACGAGTACGAGACGGTGTACGCGCGCGGCGGGTTGGGATTCGCCGCCTGGAGCAGCTGGCCGCCGCCGCTCAAGGCGATCGGCTGCGCGTACAGCAGGGTCGAGAAGTCGGCCGACTCGGTGTTGAACAGGTTCGAGGCGAACACGGTGAGCTGGCCGATCCCCAGCTTGTGGGAGAGGCCCAGGTTCACCAGCGTGTACGGGGCGATGCGCTGGTTGTTGTTCGGACCGACGTAGCGCGCGTTGGCGAGCAGCTCCATCCCGGACCAGGGCTGGAACGCGTCGACGGTCAGGTTGCCGCTGTGCAGCGGCCGGCCGGGAATCTGCGAGTCCAGGACCAGGGTGCTGTCCAGGCCCGTGTAGCGCGGGTCGGCCGCGGTCACCACCGCGCTCGTCGTCGTGTAGGACGGGATCACGACGACGTTGCGCCCGATGCCGATCCGCCCGGTGGCGGTGAAGCCCTGGTAGACGCGGGTCGTGCCGCCGATCTGCTGCTGGACGTAGACGGTCGGCGTGCCGAAGCCTGGGCAGACGCTCGAGAAATAGCCGGTCACCGCGCCGTAGTAGGGGTTGAAGGGGTTGTCCAGGCCGAGGCTGTCGGCGGTGACCTGCGCGCCGACGAGCTGCCCGGCCTGGGTGTTGCGGTAGGTGTCGAGCGAGAGCTGGCCGTGCGCCCACTGGTGCGTCCAGCCGACGTCGTAGCTGGTCGCCGACTGGTGCGCCGGCTGGTCGCCGGGGCCGCTCACCTGCGCGGTCTGCGCGTAGCAGTTGACTCGCGCCGAGTAGGGGTCGCTGAACGAGCGGACGATGCCGTTGGCCGGCTGCGAGCTGCCGACCGAGAGCGAGGCGTGGTAGGTGTCGGCGTTGGTCGGGCGCCACGAGCCGCTCAGCCCGGCGAGCACGGACGAGCCGGCGCCGGTCGTGCCCGCGTACGAGACGTTGGGGCCCAGGCTGAGCTTGTCGTTCACCTTGTAGGCGTCGGCGAGCTGGACTTGGCGCGACGCGG
The DNA here is from genome assembly GCA_964245595.1 of uncultured bacterium. Lineage (GTDB taxonomy): Bacteria > Vulcanimicrobiota > Vulcanimicrobiia > Vulcanimicrobiales > Vulcanimicrobiaceae > Vulcanimicrobium. The sequence goes on from CAXTNU010000268.1 coordinate 1,184, forward strand.
TGCCGTAGCTCGAAGGGGTGACGAACCCGCCCGGGTCGACCAGCGGGGCCGAGGTGGTGATCCCGGCATAGGTCGAGCCGGAGAGGGTGAAGGTGTGCTTGTCGCGGGTCAGCGTCGCGCTCGCCGCCAGCCCGCGCGCCAGCGAGCTGCTCTGCGAGGCGAACGGCGAGAGCTGCGGCGTCCCGCCGCCGGTCGGGGCGATGTAGCGGTCGAGGTCGTTGGTCAGCGAGCGGTTGTCGTTGACGTAGCCGGTCAGCGTGAGCGCGGTCTGGCCGACCAGCGACTGGACCGTGCCGTACATGAACCCGAATTTGCCCGCGTTGCCGTTGTCGGGCCCGATCCCGCACGGCAGCGGGGTGACGAACTGGGTGCACAGCGCCGTGTTGGACTGGTTGTTCTGCAGCGCGGTGAACATCAGGGTGGTGTTGTCGCCCAGGCCGTAGCGCAGCTTGAGGAAGTCGCCGATGTTGGCCGACTCGCCGCCGTGCGCGTAGTCGAGGCCGCTCTGGTCGGTGTAGTCCTGGAACGTGAGCGGGTTGTTGCCCGCGCGCTTGGTGTGCAGCAGCGCGATGCCCAGCTTGCCGACCGAGCCGGTCTCGCCGATCTGGTAGTTGTACTTGTCGAAGGTGCCGTAGGACGAGGCGAACTTCGTCTGCCAGGTCTGGGTCGGCTGCAGGGTGCGGAAGTTGACCGACCCGCCCAGCGCGCCGGCCTGCGAGCCGAAGCTCACCCCCGCCCCGCTGAAGAGATCGGTGTTGATCGAGCGCAGGTTGGCCGCCGCGCCGGGCGCCGAGAGCGGGATGCCGTCGAGCGTGACGGCGGTCTGCGACTCGTCCTGGCCGCGCAGCGAGATCGTCTGGGGAGCGTTGGGATCGTTGGAGTCCTGGGTGACGTCGACCCCGCCGATGGTCGAGAGCGCGTCGGTGAGAGAGTCGGAGATGCGGCGCACGGCGCTGGAGTCGTCGACGTCGGTCGTGGTCACGACGACCCGGGCCCGGGTCGTGCCGATCACCTTGAGGCCGCTGGTGTTGCCGCTGGTGCTCGTGCCCGCCGCCGTCTGGGCGGGCGTGCGCTGAACGCCGAGGTCGACCGACACGTCGACCTGCTTGTTGCCCAGCACCTCGAACGCCGACGACGTCACCCCGGCGAAGCCGCTCTTGGAGACCCGGACGCGGTAGATGCCGCTCGGCACGTCGGTGTACTTGACGATCCCGCTGACCGTCGTGAGAGCGCTGGCCACGGTGGGGCCGAGCAGGAAGACCCGCGCGTCCCGCAGCGCCGCCTCGGCGGCGGCGTCCTTGACGGTGATCTGGATGATGCCCGTGTCGCTCGAGCTCTGCGCGCCGGCCGGGCCGAACGCTCCGAACAGCAGCGCGAACGCGAGCATCACGGCCGACACACGGCTCGCTGATCTACTCCTCATCGAGCGACATCCTGGCATGGTGGACTTGGGTCTCCCTGGGATCGGAACGGCGGTTTTGTGAGATTACGGCCGAGCGTCGCGGATCGTTTCCAGGAAGCGGGTCCCGAAATCGGCCAGCTTCTTCTCCCCCACCCCGCTGATGCCGCGCAGCTGGGCCGGGGTGGCGGGCAGCTCGCGCGCCATCGCCCGCAGCACCGCGTCGCTGAAGACCACGTAGGGCGGGACGTCCCGCTCGGCCGCGATCTCGCGCCGCAGGGCCCGCAGCGCCGCGAAGACGTCGCGGTCGTAGTTCTCGTCGACCTCGGCGGCGGCTCGGCTGCGCTTGCCGGCGACCGGCGAGACGACCGCCTCGCGGATCTCGATCGGCGTCCGCTCGACGAGCGCCCGCTTGCCGAGCTCGGTCAGGGTCACGACGTTGTGGCGGGCGGCGTCCTGGGCGATCAGCCCGAGGCGCAGCAGCTCGTCGGCCAGGTGGCGCCAGCTGCGCCGGTCGCGGTCCGCCCCGATCCCGTAGGTCGAGAGGCGGTCGTGGTACCAGCGCTCGATCTTCTCGGTCTTGGCCCCGACCAGCACGTCGACGACGTGGGTGATGCCGACCCCGTAGCCGTTCGCCTCGCGCACCCGGTAGACGCACGAGAGCAGCTTCTGCGCGTCCACGGTGGCGTCGTGCGAGGCGCGCGGCTCCAGGCAGTTGTCGCAGTTGCCGCACTTCTCGAACGGGTAGGTCTCGCCGAAGTAGGCCAGCACCTCGCGCCGCCGGCAGTCGTTGGAATACGCGAAGCGCACGATTCGCTCGAGCTGCGCGCGCGCCGCGGCCTGCTCGCTCTCGGGCTTCTCGGCCGCGAACCGCTCGACGCGCGCGACGTCGGCATACGCGAAGAACCAGACGCACTCGGCCGGCAAGCCGTCGCGCCCGGCGCGGCCCGTCTCCTGGTAGTAGCTCTCGAGGCTGCGCGGGACGTCCCAGTGCGCGACGAAGCGCACGTTGGACTTGTCGATCCCCATCCCGAACGCGATCGTCGCGCACATCACCCGCACGTCGTCGCGGATGAAGCGCTCCTGGCGCTGCGCGCGGGTCGCGTTGTCCAAGCCGGCGTGGTACGCCAGCGCCGGCACGCCGGCCGCGGAGAGCGCGTCGGCCAGCTTCTCGGCGTTGGCCCGGCTGCCGGCGTACACGATGCCGGCCTCGTCGTCGGGGCGCGCTCCGAGCCAGCGCACCAGCCCCTCGATGCTGCGCTGCGTGTGCAGCACGCGATAGGTCAGGTTGGGGCGGTCGAACGAGGCGACGTGCACCGCCGGGCGGCGCAGGTGCAGCTGCGCGACCACGTCGTCGCGCACGCGCTCGGTCGCGGTCGCGGTGAACGCGCAGAACGGAATCGCCGGGAAGCGGTCGCGCAGCGGCGCGATGCGGCGGTAGTCGGGGCGGAAGTCGTGGCCCCACTCGCTGATGCAGTGCGCCTCGTCGATCACGAAGCGGGCCACGTTCCAGCGCTCCAGATCGGCGGCGAAACCGGCCAGCGTCAACCGCTCGGGCGCGACGTAGAGCAGCTTGTACTCACCGCGTTCCAGCCCGTCGAGCCGCGCCCGCAGCTCGGGATACTCCAGCGAGGAGTTGAGCGCGGTCGCCGCGACGCCCGCGGTCTGCATCGCGTCGACCTGGTCCTTCATCAGCGCGATCAGCGGCGAGACCACCACGGTCAGCCCGCCGGTCAGCATGGCCGGCAGCTGGTAGCAGAGCGACTTGCCCCCGCCGGTCGGCAAGAGCGCGAACACGTCCCGCCCGGCCAGGACGTCGCGCACGATCGCCTCCTGGGACGGACGGAAGGAAGGAAACCCGAACCAGCGCTCCAGCGCTCCTTGCAGCGCCGGAATCTCGACAGCCATGACTTGCATCGCTTCGCCATCTGTGCCGAACGGACCGTCCGGCAAGGGTCGGCGGGCCATCAGCCGACCGAAGGCACGACCACATGAGCCGTTCGGCTCCTCGCCCGGATCGATCCGGTCTCGATCGACCGTGCGGTCTCCAGTACGTTCGACGGACGATCTGCTCGTGAGGCGGGGTAGGCATACGACGAACTGACCATCGCCAAACGCCGACGCACGGGGCGCGCATCGTTACACGCGACGCCCGCCGCGCTGGAGGAACCTGAGCCGTGAGACGCCCGCCAATCGTTCGCACCATAAGCGCCGTTCGACAGCCTAGTACGCCTGCGTTACAACAGCCGGATGCGATCGAGCCGCGACGCGGTCGCGGAATAGTCCGCGCCGTGACGGGCACCGGCGACGGTATGCGCTTGGGTGTGTTTCATCAGCAATTAGTGGACTGGGCCGAGAAGCCGTGCGTGCTGACCGTCGCGATCGCGTCGAGCGGGAGCGAGATTCGCTTCACGGGGATCTTGCGGCCGTACTTCAGCCTGCAATCGATTCGCGGCTGGGCGCTGGTGCCGCCCCAGCAGCACGGCGGCTTCGCCTCGCTGCAGCTGACGCAGCTCAACCTCGACGACATGACCTCGCGCCAGGTGGTCGGGGCGGGCGGCCAGCGCCGGCTGCGCTTCTCGGCCGACCGCGAGCGCACGTTCGTGCTCGAGCGCGACCTCGCGCTGCTCACCGCCCCGCCGCGCTCGACCGGCAGCGGCCGCTATCTCTACACCGGCGGCCGCCGCCGCCCCGAACCCGAGCCCTGGATGCTCTGAGCGGCCGCTCCCGCGCCGGCGCAGCACAGGAATCACGGGCTCGCGGGGAGACCATCGTCGGGGATGGTGTTCGTCATCGCCGCCGGGCTCGAGGCGCTTGCCGGCTTGCGTGCCGCGCTGCGGATGCTGGCGAGCGCGGGCGGGGCGCCGCTCGCGCCGGCTCCTCCTCCGCCGGCCGGCGCGCTGAGCGTGCTGGTGCCGGTGCTGGACGAGGAGCACCGGCTCGGGCCGGCCCTCGCTAGCTTGTCCGCCTGCGGCCCCGAGCTGGGCGAGATCCTCGTCTTGGACGGCGGCTCGCGTGACGGGACGCGCGCGGTCGCCGCGGCTGGGACGGCGCGCGATGCGCGGGTGCGCTTCATCGACGCCGCGCCGACCCCGGCCGGCTGGAACGGCAAGGCCTGGAAC
>CAXTNU010000269.1:0-5684 GCA_964245595.1 uncultured bacterium
GCGCAGCGCGCTGGCCGCGCGCACCCGCGCGGTGGCGGTCGCGGCGGTGCTCGCGCCGCCGTCGTCGGCCAGCACGCCCAGCACGGCTTCGGGGCTGGGATCGCCCCCCGGGCCGGAGTCGAAGCACTTGGAGATCAGCGCCGCCGGGTTCTGGGGTCGGGTCAGCAGCACTTCGACCCGTGCCGCGGGGGTGAGCACGACGTCGTTCATCGTCACCGACTCGGGCCCGCCGGGATAGTCGTGCACCGGCACGCCGTCCTGGCCGACCAGCGTCATCGGCGCGCCGTCGACCGCGAGGTCGAAGTGGCGGTGGCCCGAGGCGTTGACGATGCGCCAGAGCTGCGTCTCGCCGGGCTTGATCCCGATCGTCGCCAGGTGCAGGCCGTTGATCGTCGGCGTGCCGTCCTCTGGCCCGCAGGCGTTGCCGTTCTCGTCGGAGTCGCGCGTCCGGCGGCGTGCCGCCAGCACCGCCCGGTGGCGGGCGTCCTCGCCCGCGGCGAACGACGTGTCGACCGGGACGTCGCCCAGGATGATCACCCGCTCGCGCAAGCCGGCCGTGCGCGGCACTTCCGAGGCGATGCCCTCGACCACGATCGCGCCCGCCATCCCGTTGCCGACCTCGTACGAGGACAGCCCGTGCGGGTGTGGGTGGTACCAGTAGAGCCCCGGCGGCTGGTCGGGGTTGATCCGCACGACGTAGTCGACCGCGCCGCCCGGCGCGGCGTTGGTCGCGATGACCTCGTCGCCGGGCTGCACCGGCGCCGACGACAGGCCGTGGAAGTGCAGGTTGGAGTTCGACACCACGCCGACGTCGCAGTACATCGGCAGCGCGTTCTGCAGGTGCAGGTGGATCGCGTCGCCGGGCTGGACGCGGATCGTCGGCGCACCCTGCGCGCCGTTGAAGAAGAACGCCGGCCGGCCGGCCGCGTCGAACTTCGCCTCCAGCGAAAGCTGCGCGACGCCGTTGACGCTGGCGACCTCGGGCAGGACCGGCAATGCTTGCGGCTGCGCCGTGCCGCCCGCGCCGGGCAGCGGCGGGGGCAGCGTCACGGTGCCGTTGTGGCCGCCGCCGCAGGACACGAGCGCGAAGGCGCAGATCAAGGATGCGGTGGCGCGGCGCAGCAGTGCGGGTCTCATAGCGCGAACAGGTACTCCGAGGAGATGATGTGCAGCAGGCGGCCGGTGTAGTCGCGCTGCCCGGTGTCGAACACCGTCAGCCGCGTGTTGCGCGAGAAGCGGTAACCTAGGCCGGCGGTGACGATGCGCGTGAACGCGGTGTCCTTGGTCGCGTCCCAGCGGGCGATGGCGAAGCTGCGCGCGGTCAGCGCTTGGCGCACTTGGACGAAGCCGCCGCTGCTCTGGAGCGCGTCGCCGTAGACGTCGGACGCGCTGTCGTTGCCGGTCTGGTAGACCGCGTCGACCTCCGTGCCGCGCCGGGCGAAGCCCAGCGCGTAGCCCTGGCGGTAGAACCGGTCGCCGATGCCGCTGAAGGTCTGCGTGTTGTTGAAGCCCAGGCCGGTCAGCGCGCGGCTGCCGTCGTAGCGGTAGGCCTGCAGGCTGAAGTCGCCCAGGTCGCGCCGCAGCGTCACCATCGTGTCGACGCCGTGAGCGCCCAGCCCCGACGCGACGTCGTGACCCTGGAGGAACGAGACCGTGCCGCCGATCTGGCGGCTCGGGTTGCCGACCACGATCTGGCCGCCGACCTTGGGGGCGAAGAAGGTGAACGGGTTGTCGCCGGCCCGCTGGCTCCAGACCGCGTAGGGCTGGGTCGTCTCGCGGAAGGTCTCGGGGTCGAGCGGGAGCGGCAGGGTGAACTGGCCGGCGCGCAGCGTGAGCGGCGTCTTGGCGTCGTCGGGCGTGGCCCGGTAGCCGTACCAGACGTCGCGCGCCCGGCCCGGCTCGCCGCCGTCGACCGCGTAGACCTCGGCCCAGTACGAGCCGCGCGGCCCGACCGAGCCGCCCATCAGGAACTCGACCTCGTTGACGATCGTCTTGGGCAGCGGCCCGCTCGCAGCTTCGTCCGGGTCGGCGGCCCCGGCGCTGGCGTAGTTCGTCTCGACCCGCACCGCGGCCGGAAAGACCGGCTTGGCCTTGAGACCCGGGATGCGGTAGCCGTTGGCCAGGAAAGTCTGCCCGAACGCGGTCAGGTGGGGGACCTCGGTGTGGCAGGCCTGGCACGAGAGCCCGTAGCGGTGCGCGAAAACGGGAATCGCCTCCGCCGGCCGGGGCGCGAGCAGCGCCGCAACGGCGAGAAGAACGACGGCGAACGACCCGGACAATCGCACGAGGACCTCCTAACGGGGATATTAGGATGGCCTAAATTGTCACTGAGGCGCCCCTTTCCTTCACCGCGGGCCCGCGGGCCCGCGGGCCGCTTGCCCAAGAAGTCCGCGAGCCACGGGCCGCCGGGGCGCGAGGGCGCCATAGGGTCGTCGGTGCTGATTGAATGGGCAGGTTTGTCCTTTTGAGAGCAGCATGTCACGAGGTCGATCGAAAGAGGCCGGGAGCACGAAGCTTCCGACCTCGATCGATGGGCAAGACATCTCGATCGTGCAGGTTAGTACTCGACGCCGGCAACGATCAGTTGAACGACTTCCTGAGCGTCGCGACGGAGATGTGCGGCCAGCCGAGCACGACCACGGTCGGCAGCGCCGACAGGATCGCGAAGTTCAGCACGGTCATCTGCGCGTACTGGAGCTGCATGTAGGCATCGCGATGTTTCGGCGTCACCTTTTCGATCCAGAAGGTGGCATAGACCAGCGCCGTGTCGGCATTCGGCCCTTTGGGCCCGGACGGCTCCCCGCCCTCGAGGAAGAGGATGTTCTCGGTGCCTCCGGCACCGTCGATCACCGACACCGTCGTGCTCGGCGGAATGGGTCCGACGGCGGGCGGAACGGGGAGCTTGCTGTTGGGATCGGTGAAGAACTTGATCTGCGACTGGGTCGCGACGTTCAGCACCACGCCCTCGAACGTGTCCCCGCGATCGACCTGCTTCTTGACGAATTGCTGGAGCAGCGTGATCGGATCGTTGACGATGGTCTGCATCGGAATGCCGTCGATGTCCGCCGGAAGCGGCGGTTCGGGCGGATTCGTCCCGAACGGCGTGCGCGGGTTGGTCGCCGACGTGGGCGTGGCCAGGTCGTATTCCGGAAATCCCGGCGGTACGGCGGCGCTCAGCTTCTCGGACGATCCCGCCGCGCTGATGATCGGGACGGCCGCGGCCGGAAACGGCGTGCTGTTGAACGACGGGAACCGCGAGAACGCCGGATGGCCGCCGCTGACCGGGTGCGGGCCAGGGCTGAGCGTCGGCGGACCGCTGAACCGCTCCGCCGTTCCCTGCGCGAGCAGCGCGTTGCCGTGGGGGATCGATCCCATGCGAGCGATGATGTCGCCGCGGCCGGGTGCCGTTTCGGCGGGGTAGTCCGTCGGCGGCTGCGTGACCCAGATGCCCGGTTCGATGTGCAGCGCGCCGTTGGTGGAAAAGTCGCTGATCTGGTCCAGGTACGTCAGTCCGAAGAGCTCGATGTCGTCTTGCCCGAAACCGCGGTTGGGGATCGACGATCCGATCGGCGTGATCGTCAGCGTCTCGCGCGTGCGGTTGAGCTGCAGATACACGTTGGTCTTGCCCTCGAAGTTCGGGCGGCCGATGAGGTTGAACCCCTCGCCCTTCCACGTTCCCGCGAGGTCTTTGAGCAAGTGCAAATTGCTCGAAACCTTGTCGTTGTCAGGAGTTATTCGAACCGAAGGAATTCTTTCGACGTAGGCCATTGCCTCGCTCCCTTGATTGGTGAAACCGTATGCCGTTCTAAGAATCGTGTGGCGCTCGTCACCCCGCACACGGCGGTGGACGGTCCGCGAGTACAGGGTGGCCGCACGTCCGCAGGGGCACGCACGCGAAGCAGCGTTCGCGCGTGCGACGGATACGGGCGTGCGGCGACGACACTGGCCGCGAGTTGCGGCTTCAGCTTGCAAACTGCGCTCGCCGGACGGCACGGCGAGTCTATTAAGGCTTGTATTGGTTACCATGACAAGCATACCAGATTCCGACGGTGCGTGCAATCGCCATGCTAGAACGTTGGGCTGCCATTCGATCCGATCGTATGAGCCAGATTGCCTAACGGCGCACGCGCCTAAGCCGGTAGGTCGCGCGCCGCTTCCCGTGTCGAAACGCTGCCGGCAGGTAACAGGGCGAGGTATCAGTGGAGCCCTCGGTGCAACACCGGAGCCGTCGCCATCCAGCATCGCGCCCGGCAGGTAGTTCCGGCGGCGTTCCGGATTACACGCGTACGCTCGTTCGTTTCAGGAGACTTCCCATGCGTAGATTTGCAACCGCATTGGCGTTTGCGGCGATCGCCGCGGCGCTCGGCTCGTTCCCGGTACCGGCGTCGGCGCAGCACGGCACGATGATGATGGGCCATCGCTGCCACCGAGGCTCGCACTGGGTCCCTGCCCACCGCGACCGGCGCGGCCATTGGGTCAGCGGTCACTGCTCGAGGTAATCGGCTACCGCCGGACGGCGCCGAACGCCGTTACGGGCGATAGAGCTCGTCGCCCGGCCAGGCGTCGCTGCGCCGGTTGAGCCAGTCCGTCATCGCCGGGAAGGCCTCGGTCATGCTGAGCCAGCCGAGGATCGGCCACCGAAGGTGCGGCCGGTTCCGAACAGCTCCAGCAAGGCCGAGCTGCTGCCGCGATAGCCCGCGGCGTGGAACACTAGCGCCGGATCGATTCCGACGTGCAGCGCTGCCGCGTACGACCAGGCGATCGCGCCATCTCCTGGGCCGGCTCGGCAGCGAGCCGGCCCCCCGCGAGGCGGCGGCTCGCGGGTGAGGGGACGGCCAGGTGGCCGGCTTCGTGCAGCAGGTCGCCGGGATAGAGCAGCGCCGGCTCGTCCACCACGAGCACGCCGCGCTCCACGTCGATTCCCGGCAGCACCGTCTCGGCCGGAACCGGCGCGAGGCGCACTTCCAGGCCGATCCCGCGCAGGAAGGCGACGATCGTCGCGGTCACCGGCATTGGGTTCAGAACGCGGGGTAGATCGAGCCGCCGAAGTGGCGCAGGATGTAGCCCCGCATGTCGCTCGAGTGGTACAGCGCGACGAGCTGCTTGACCCAGGGCTGGTCGCGATCCGCGCTGCGCACCGCGATGACGTTGCTGTACGGGCTGCGCAGGGCCTCGCCCACCCCGCCGCCCTCGGCGGCGATCGCATCGCGGTTGGGCGTCAGGCCGGCCGTCGCGGCGTAGTTGCCGTTGATGCAGGCCGCATCGACGTCGTCGAGCGCGCGCGGCGTCTGGGCCGCGTTGAGCTCGCGGATCTGCAGGTGCTTGGGGTTGTCGCTGATGTCGCCCAGGCCGATGATGAAGCCGTTCGAGCGCAGCTTGATGAGCTTGGCGCTCTGCAGCAGCTTGAGCGCGCGCGCTTCGTTGGTGGGGTCGTTGGGCACCGCGATCTGCGCCCCGTCCTTGAGCTCGGCGACGCGTTTGATCTTCTTGGAGTAGACGCCCATCGGCAGCAGGATCGTCTTGCCGACCGCGCTCAGCTTGTAGCCGCGCGTCTTCACCTGGTCGTTCAGGTAGGGCGGGTTCTGGAACGAGTTCGCGTCGAGGTCGCCCGCGTCCAGCGCCTGGTTGGGCACGGCGTAGTCGCTGATCTCGACGACCTCGATCCGCAGGCCGCGCTTGGCGCC
>CAXTNU010000270.1:0-5655 GCA_964245595.1 uncultured bacterium
GTACGGCGCGGTGCGCGGCTTCGCGGAGCTGATCGCGGTCGGCGGCACGGTCTTCACCGCGGCGGCGATGGTCGCCGGCGGCCTGCGCGACGGCGCGACGATGACCCGCGCCGACCGCGAGCGCCTGATCGCCGAACTGCTCGCGCGCGACCTCGCCGCGCGCAAGGCGATGGCCCACATCCGGCCCCAGCGCGCCGACATCCTCGCCGCCGGCCTGATCGTGGTCGACGAAGCCTGCCGCCTGCTGGACGTCGACGAGCTGACCGTGAGCGAAGCCGACCTGCTGCTGGGCTACCTCAACTCCCCCGCCTTCCGCGCCGCCCCGTTTCCCCAGAAATAGTGCGCGGTATGCGGATGTCGTGACCGGGCAAGCCCGGGCGGTAGTGCGGAGGTCGATGCCGAAGCGCTGCGTGGGATGATGGTGGAATCGGCAGACACAGCAGACTTGTGATCCATGAGCCGGCCGGACGGAAACGCCGGCCGGGATGCGCTCAAAGTCGGTGAACTCGTCGCGCTCGCGCGCACGACAACGCCGAGCCAAGCTGCACCGTCGCTACGGGGATGATGCAGAAGGTGTAGAGACTGGACGGGCGCGGCCTACCGGAGCTTTGCTGAAGCTCCCACGGTCGAGGCACAGTCCGGACCACGAACATCGCGCCTCCTCACGGGGCCGCGGTGGCGGCGAAAGCCGAAGTGGTGCGAAAATCTGCAGCCCGCAAGGGCATCCGGGTTCGAGCCCCGGTCATCCCAGCTTCAACACAATCACCCGTCTTTTGAAAGTAAGTAGAACCTTCCGCGTCGGCACGCATGTAGAAAGGTCCGAAGCGATTCGTCGTTACGGCTAGGGTGTGGGCATGCATAGCTTGGTTGGGCAAACGTAAGCGGTTGTCGCTACGGTAAATTAAGCTTTTGCTTCCTATGTCGTGTAGGTCGCTTAGCTTTGAAGATGCCTTCTTGCGATACTCTTACCGAGGGAGAGCAAAATCTTGAGCCTGAGGTAAAAATTCGTGTCGGATCACTCATCGAACGCCCTGACCGCATATCTCGCCGAGTACTCCGTGCTGACGGCAGAGATCAATACGCGCTTCGAGAGCCAGCGGCTCTCGTTCACGCTGACCGTCACGCTGCTTGGAGCCGTTGTGGCGGCGCTGACCAAGGGCGACCTTGCGGGTGAAGCTCGCACCGCGGTCTTGCTCGCAGTACCCGTATTCATCGCCCCGGCGGCGGCTATTTTCTTCGATAACGAAATCATGATCTACCGGCTCGCAAACCGCATCGTCAACGTCATTCAGCCCGACGTGGCGACACTGGTCGGTCAACCGCGCGCGCTCGAGGGACATGAGTACGGGCTATACGGCATTCGTCGTTTCACGCAGCACGGACTATCCTTCACGCGCTGGATCTTGTTCGTGACGGGTCCGACCGCTGCGACATTGTTGCTCGCCACGGTCTATCCGATCCGCTGGCCCCTGGAGCGGGTTGTCTTCATCGTGGGCTGCGTCCTCGACGTGTGGCTCTTGTGGGCGATGGGCGTCGCGGCATCGTTTCAATTCGAGTCGTCATCCAAGGGTGCGAGCCGCAGCGCGATGTCGATCCAACGACAGCCTACCGACAAGCCCGGCGATACGAAAGCGGACCGGGCCCCGGAGGAGGGTTGATCGCTCAGTAGCTCCGCTGTAATGGCCGAGGGTTTACTCGATAGGAAATTACCACTCGCTTGGTAGCTGGCGGCCGTGACCTAGAAATTCTAACCGGTAATTTCTAACTGGTCGGGAGGGCTCGCGGCCCCTCGATCCCGAATCCGGTCCTGTTCCCGACGAACCCGGCGAGCTGCCGGGTTTCGTGCGTCCGGAGGTTCCTGCGCTGAAGATCCTCGTCACCGTCAAACTCGTCCCCGACACGAACGCCGACAAGCGGATCGATCCGGCGACGAAGCGCCTCGTCCGTACGGGCGTCGAAACGGTCATCAACCCGTTCGACGAGTACGCGATCGAAGCCGCGCTGCAACTCAAAGAGAAGCTCAACGACGGTTCCACGGTGACCGTCGTCTCGATGACCCCCGCGGCCAACAAAGAGATCGTCCGCAAGGCGCTCGCGATGGGCGCCGACGACGCGATCATGCTCTCCGACGACACGCTCGCCGGATGCGACCTGTGGGGCACCGCGGTGGCCCTGGCGGCCGCCATCAAGGCAGCGAGCCCGGACCTCGTCGTCACCGGCACCCAGTCGACCGACGCGATCAGCGGCGACCTGCCCGGGATGCTGGCCGAGAAGCTCGGCCTGCCCGGCCTGACCTACGCCCGCGCGGTGGAAGTGGCCGACGGCCGGGTCCGCGTGCAGCGCGAGACCGACACCGGCTACATGACGATCTCGGCCCCGCTCCCGGCCCTGGTCAGCGTCACCAAGTCCGCCAACGAGCCGCGCTACCCGTCGCTCAAAGGCATCATGGGGGCCAAGAAAAAGACGATCGAGCAGAAGACCGCCGCCGATCTGGGCCTGACGGTCGCCGTCGGGACCGACGGCGCGAAGGCCAAGCTGACCGATCTGGCGACGCCGCCGGTGCGCGGCAAGGGCAGCGTCGTGCAGGCCGCCGACGGCGCCGACGGCGCGAAGGCCGTCATCACGTTCCTCAAGGACCGGAAGTTCATCTGATGATAGATCACCATGTTGTTGCGGGCTCCCTCGGGGTCTCGTGCCCTGCTCGCACGTTGACGAGCCCGTGCGTTCGGGGGCCCCACGCCATCGGCGTGGGGGGCGCGCAGCCTGGGGCGGAGCGCCGTTAGAATGCAGAACGTCATCGCCTTCATCGAGCACACCAAGGGGACGCCGCGCCGGGTCTCGCTCGAGGCCGCGACCCAGGCCCGCAAGCTGGCCGACGCGCTGGGCGGCAAGGCCCACGCGGTCGTGGTCGGCAACGGCGCGCCGGCAGTCAGCGAGGTCCTCAAGAAGTACCCGCTCGACCAGATCCACGTCTCCGACGACGACCGCTTCCTGGACGGCGCGGTCGACGCGCTCGAGGCGGTCGCCAAGGCCGCCGGCCCGTCGCTGGTGATCGTGCCCAACACCTCGATCGGGCGCGACGTCGGCTCGCGCTTCGCGGCCCGGGTCGACGCCGGCGTCAACGCCGACGTGGTCGAGTTCAAGACCGAGGGCGGCCAGGTGGCCTGCGTCATGCCCAAGCTGGGGGGCCTGGTCATCACGACCTGCACCTTCGCCGGCGACTACGGCGTGGCGGCGATCCGGCCCAACGTTTTCAGCGCGAAGGAAACTCCCGGGACCGCTGAGATCGTTCAAGTTCCGTCGAGCGGAAAGGCCTCCACGATCACCGTGGAGGACGAGGTCGAGGAAGCCGCGGCCCAGCTGGGCGTCGAAGAGGCGTCTGTGGTGGTCAGCGGCGGTCGAGGGATGGGCGGTCCGGATCCGTTCAACTCGATCCTCAAGGACCTCGCCGATGCGTTCGGCGGCGCGGTGGGTGCGTCGCGCGCGGCGGTCGACGCCGGCTGGATCGGCCACGGCCACCAGGTCGGGCAGACCGGTAAGACGATCAGCCCGCAGCTCTACCTCGCGATCGGAATCTCCGGCGCGATCCAACACAAAGTCGGGATGCGGACGGCCGAGACGATCATCGCGATCAACAAGGACGCCAACGCCCCCATCGCCGAGTTCGCCGATCTCCTGGTCGTGGGAGACGCGTTCGCCATCGTTCCGGAGTTGACGAACCTCGTCCGCGACGCGAAAGCCGCTCACGCTTGATGAACCGCCGTCTCCTTCCCGGGAACGCTTCCCGAACCGTCCTCGCCCTCTCGGCCGCCGCGTTCGTCGCGGCGGCTGCGGCGCAGCCCGCCGCCGCCGCGCCCAAGAAGGCGCCGGCTCCGGCCGCGAGCGCATCCGCCTCGCCGGCTCCCGCGCCGACCGCGACGCCCGAGGCGCTGGACAAAGCCATCCCGCGCTTGGAGTCGCAGCTCAAGACCGATCCCAACAACAAGCAGGCTCAGACGGAGCTGGCCGGTGACTACCTCCAGATCAACCGGCCCGACCTAGCCCTGCCGCTGACCCAGAAGCTGCTCGGCGGCGGGACGAAGACGGCCCAGGTCTACTATTTCGACAGCCTGGCCCAGGTCTCGCTCGGCCACACCAAAGAGGGCACGGCCGACCTCGAGAACGCGGCCAACCTCGAGCCGACCAACCCCGGCGTACTCGGCACGCTGACCAACCTCTACCTCCAGGCCAACCGCCCGCAGGACGCCGAGCGGGTCGCCAAGCGCGCCCTGACCTTCAACAAGGACGACAAGAACGCGTACATCGCGTACGGCTCGGTCCTGGCGACGGAGGGCAAGTTCGACGAGGGGCGACAGCAGTTCGAGGGCGCGGCCAAGATCGATCCCAAGGACGTTCGGCCAGTCCTGCTCGAGGCCCAGACCTACCTCAGCCAGAACTCGGTCGCGCTGGCCGCCAACCTCTACGACCGGGCGATCGCGATCGACCCGAACAGCGTCGAGGCGCTGGTGGGCAAGGCCCGCCTGGCCGCCGGCCAGCACAACGTCAAGGACGCGATCGCGACCTACGACAAGATTTTCGCGCTCCAGACGGATCCGGCCGACAAGGTCGCGGTGCTCGATCAGCAAGCCGCCGTCTACGCCAACGAGAAGATGGACGCCGACGCCGACGCGACCTTCAAGAAGGCCATCGCGCAGTACCCGGCCGTGTTCTCGGCCCACACCGCGTACGGCGAGTACCTGCTCTCGCGCAAAGACAACGCCGGCGCCGAGCGCGAGTTCACCACCGGCCAGGGCCCCAACCGCGATCAGAACGACGCCGTGGTGCGGCTCGGCCAGCTTTACGCCAACCAGAACAACCTGGCCAAGGCGACCGACCAGTTCAAGCGCCTGGCCGAGATCCAGCCGAACGACCCGCGCGCCCACCTGCTGCTCGCCGCGACGTACAACGCCGCCAAGCAGTACGACAAGGCCCGGACCGAGTTCAAGGCGTCCTACGCGCTGCAGCACTCGCCCGACGCCCTGCTCGGCCTGGGCCAGACCGACATCGCCACGCGCAACTACAGCGAGTGTGCCCAGGTGTACGACGCGCTCGACCGCGGCGCGCCCGACCTCTCGCGCCAGAATCCCTCGATCCTCTACGGCCTGGGCCAGTGCTACCAGCGCTCGAACCAGCCCGCCAAGGCCAAGACCGCCTACCAGAAGCTGCTCTCGTACGTGAAGCCGGGCTCGCAGGCGGCCAACCAGGTCAAGGCCCTGATCGACCAGATCGACCGCTCCGGCAAACCGGCGCCGAAGACCGCCACCAAGAAGGGCTGAGGGCGGTGCTCGTCGCCTACGACGATGGGGTGTCGTCGCACTTGGCGGGAGTGTCGTTCCCGGAATCACCCGACCGGGTACGCGTCGCGGCGGACGAGCTGCTGCGGCGCGGCCTGCTCGGCCCGCCCGGTTCGCCGGGCCGGCTGGAGACGCGCGTCGCGCGTCCCGACGAGCTGGCCGTAGTCCACTCTCCCGCGTACATCGAACTGGTGCGGCGGACGTCCGCCGCGCTCGCCCCGCACGAGGTGGCGCAGCTCTCCACCGGCGACACGCTCGTCGACGCAAGCTCCTACGAGGCCGCCGCGCGCGCCGCCGGGGTCACGCTGGCGGCGCTCGACGC
>CAXTNU010000271.1:0-5655 GCA_964245595.1 uncultured bacterium
CATCACGACCTGATCGTGACCTTGATCGCGCGCGGCTGGATCGTGCTCGGCATGACGCTGCTCAACACCTACGTGCTGTATTTCTTCCACGACGTGCTGGGCGTGCGCGACGCCTCGCTGCGCACCGGCCTGGTCGCCGGCGCCGCGCTGGTCGGTGCGATCGGCTCGAGCATCTGGACCGGAACGCTCTCCGACACGGTCGACCGGCGGATCGTGGTCGCGCTCTCCGGCGTGCCGATGACGCTGGCCGCGCTGGGCTTCGCACTCGCGCCGAACCCGGCCGCGATCCTGCTCTACGCGGTGCTGTTCGGGCTGGGCTTCGGAGGCGTGTTCTCGGTCGGCTGGGCGCTCGCGCTCGACGCCGTGCCGGAGCTGGGCGACGTCGCGCGCGACCTGGGCATCTGGGCCACGCTGTCGAGCTTGCCCGCCATCGCCGCCCCGGCGCTGGGCGCTTTCATCATCGCGCACGCCGCGACGCCCGGCGCCGGCTATCGGATCATGTTCGCGATCGCCGGCGCCAGCTTCGCGCTCGGCTCGCTCACCGTGCTGCGGGTGCGCAAGCGAACGGCGGCGACATGACCGGCTTCACCCCGCTCGAGGCGCTCGCGGTGGCGGTCCGGCAACCGTGGCTCACGACGCGCGTGCGGGTGCGCCAGTGGGGCCGGCTGCCGTTCCGGCGCGGTCCGGCGCTGCTCGTCGCCAACCACCAGCACGAGGACGAGTCCGAGATCGTCGCCGGGCGGGCGTACGCGCAAGGCCCGTGGCGGCGGCCGATCTTCACCGCCTCGTCGCGGCGGATGTACGAGCCGGGTTTCTTCGCCGAGCGGATGCCGTGGCTGGCCCCGTTCGCCCGCGAGCTGAACGCCGGCCCGCTCTTCATGGCGATCGGGATGCTGCCGCTGGAAAACGAGCTGTCGGCGCGCCCGCTGGCGAGCCTGGCCTACGACGTGCGCCGCGCCCATGGCGATCTCGCGCTGAGCGAGGTCTTTCGCGACGAGGCGTTGGCCGGCGTGAGCGTGGGCTGGCCGCAGCGCGCCGGCGTGGGCCTGCCGCGACGCCCCGCTGCACGGCGATTGTCGGACTTGCAGCGGCCGGAGTTCTTCGCCGCGGCGCGGATGAGCACGCGGGTGGCGCTGCTGCGCGAACCGTACCGGCGCGCGGCAATGGCCGCGCTGCGCACCGGGGTGGAGGCGGACATCGCGCGGATCGCGGCGGTGGTGGAGTCGGGCGCGACGTTCTTCGTCACCCCCGAGGGCTTCTACAGCACCGACGGCCGGATGCGCCCGCTCAAGGGCATCGTCACCCGGCTGGTGCCGCTCGCCGACGTGTACCTGGCCGCGATCGCGTTCGACCCGTTCCGCGGACGGCGCTTGTCCCTGCTGTACCGGGTCGTGCAGCCGGGGGATCGCGACGACCTGGCGGCGTCGCTGGCCGCGGCCCGGCCGGTGACGGCGAGCGCGCTGCTCGCGTCGTGGCTTACGAAGAAGAGGGACGAATCATTCACGCGTGAGATGGCGATCGAAGGCGTGCTGCGCGCGCGGGCCGCGCTGCCGCGCCGGCTGTTCGTCGATCCGGAATTCGATGCGGCCCGCGAGCGGGTGACCGACGAAGCGCTCGCGCTGCTCAGCGCGCGCGGGACGCTGCTGGGCGAGGGCGAGCGCTATCGGCTCGGGGAGGTGCTGACCGATGCGCGCTTCCCCGGAGTCACCGATGCGATCGCGTACCAGGCGACGTTTCTCGCCGAGACCGTCGCGGCGGCCCGCAAGCTCGATGCCGCCGGCACACCGCAGCCTACCGAGTTGACGGCGGAGATGCCGCGGTGACGGAGCGGCGGGTGATCGTCACCGCGGACGACTTCGGGCTCGCGATCCCGGTCAACGAGGCGGTCGAGCGGGCGCACCGCGAGGGCGTGCTGACGGCGGCGAGCCTGATGGTCTCCGAACCGTGCGCGGCGGACGCGGTCGCCCGCGCGCGGGCGCTGCCGTCGCTGCGGGTCGGGCTCCACGTGGTGCTGGTCGCGGGGCGGCCGGTGCTGCCGCCCGAGCGCATCCCCGGTCTCGTCGAGGCGGACGGTACGTTCGGCACCGACCTCGCGCGCGCCGGCGTGCGCTGGTTCTTCACGCCCGGCATCCGGCGCCAGCTCGAAGCGGAGGTTCGGGCCCAGTTCGCGGCCTTCACGGCAACCGGCTTGCCGCTCGATCACGTCAACGCGCAGTGCCACATGCACCTCCACCCCACGGTGCTCGGCATCGTGCTGAAGGTCGCGCGCGAGTACGGCCGCCCGCCGATGCGCATCCCGTGGGAGCCGTTCGGCCCGTCCTGGCGCGCGACGCGCGACGCGCGCGGCTTGCGCTTCGCCAACGCCGTGCTGCTCGCACCGTGGCTCGCGCTGCTCAAAGCCCGCCTGCGCGCGGCGCGCATCCCGCACAACGACCGCGTGCTCGGCCTGAGCGACGTCGGCCGCATGACGCCCGAGCGCACCTTGGCCCTGCTGCGCGAGCTCCGCCCCGGGGTCACCGAGATCTTCTTCCACGCCGCGACCCGCCGCTGGGACGGCATCTCACCCGAGCTCCAGCACTACGCGCTCGAGGAAGAGTTCGCGGCCCTGACTAGCCCGGAGGTCGCACGCACGCTGCACGAGCCCGGTACGACGACGATCGCGTTCGGCGATTTGGCGCGACGTGTCCGCTGAGCGAGCCCGCGCCGTCGCCGAGCTTATCGCCGGTGCCCTAACCGCCGCGAGCCTCGGGTATGCGCTACTCGCGTTGAACCGAACGATGGCGTTCGCACGCCGGCCGGTCGAACGCGATGCGGCTGCGCCGTCGGTGACCGTGCTCAAGCCGCTGCACGGCGCGGAGCCGCTGCTGGCCGAGAAGCTGCGTTCGTTCTGCGATCAGGACTACCCGGCGTACGACGTCGTTCTCGGCACGCGCGGCGCCGATGATGCCGCCCTTGCGGTAGCGCGTGACGTGGCCGCGGAGTTCCCGGGCCGGGTCTTCGTCGTCTCGGCCGACGATGATACGCCGCGCCATGCGAACCCGAAGGCGAACACCTTGGCCGGGATGGTGCCGCACGCGCGGGGCGACGTTTTGGCGATCGCGGACAGCGACATGCGCGTCGATCGCGGCTGGCTGCGCGCGGTCGCCGCACCCTTCGCCGATCCGGGAGTCGGAGCGGTGACCTGCCTCTATCGAGGTGAGCCTGCTGACGACGGCTTGCCCTCGGTCTTGGGGGCGATGGCGAATCACGAGCACTTCGCGCCTTCGGTGCTGGTGGCGCAAGCGCTGGGTCCGCTGCGCTACGCGTTCGGCGCGACGATGGCCGTCCGGCGCGGTCTGTTCGAGGCGCTCGGCGGCCTCGCCGTACTCGGCGCGCATCTCGCCGACGACGCCCGGCTCGGCGAGCTGGTCGCGCGGCACGGCTTGCGGGTCCACCTGTCGCGCTACGCCGTGGCCAACGTCGTCGCGGAGCCCGGCCTGCGCTCGCTCTGGGAGCACGAAGTCCGCTGGGCGCGCACGCACCGGATGCTGCGTCCCGGCGGCTATGCAGGCTTGTTTCTCACCTATCCGGTTCCGCTCGCACTTCTGTACGCAGCCGGGTCCCGCGGTTCTCGGCGCCGCCTCGCGCTCGCCGCGCTCGTGACGGCGGTCGCGGCGCGGTTCGCCTTGCGGCGCGCGGCGGGTGAGGCGTTCGGCACGCGGCCGGTCGGGCCGGCCTGGCTGGTCCCGTTGCGCGACTCGCTGGGACTCGCGGTTTGGGCCGCAGCCTACGGCTCCCGTGAGGTCGGCTGGAGCGGCGATGCCTTCACGGTGCGAGCCGACGGCACGCTGATGCCGCGCCGAACCGGCCCATGACGATTCTCGTGCCGCGCGGGGCGGAAGCCAGAGCGGTGCGCCGGTCTCGTACCGAGCAGCGCATCGTCGAGATCGCGCCCGGCTATTCTGCCGCGGCCGCGCTGCCGCCGTTCGACCGCGACGAGACCGTGCTGGTGCTCGGGTTGTGCGGGGCCTTGCGCGACCGCCAGGTCGGCGACATCGTCATCTACCGTAGCGTCGCCACCGACCGGTACGACGGTACGGTGCCGGCGCGACGGACCGACGGCGCGCTGGCCGAAACGCTCGCCGAACGGTTGGGCGGACTGGGCTTGTCCGCTTTTCCGGTCGTCGCGTGCACGACGGATCGCGTGGTCACCACCCGGGCCGAACGGCGCACGATCTCGGACCGCTACGCCGCCGACGTGGTCGACATGGAAAGCGCCCACCTCGCCGCGGCACTTACCGCGCGCAGCACCCGCTTCGCCATGATACGCGTCGTCAGCGACGACGCCTCACGGGATCTCCCCGCGATCCGAGACGCCATTCGCGTGGACGGCCGGATCGACATCGCACGCATCATCATCGCCTTTGCGCGCTCTCCTCTTGCCGCGCTTGCATTCGTCCGCAACGTCCGCACCGCCCTGAACCGCTTGACGACGGTTTCACGCGCGGTGACGGCGGTCATCCCTTGATGTTAGCGGACGTTCCGGTGAACGACTCGCAACAGAACCAAACCTCATCCATTACCTCCCAGAAACCGGCCAGCAGCAGCGGCCGGGCGCCCCAATCGAGTGACGAGCGGCACTCACGGTCCCTCTGCTGAGCAGGATAAGGATAGTTCCACGGTGCTTGAAGCAGATACAAGCGATCGGGAGACGCGGGCGGCATGTGGTGCGGCGAAAGAAATTCCACTGAGCGAGAATGTCGTGAGATCGAAAGCAGGCTTCACGTTGCATGCGTCCTACACGAGTGCAGCCTGATGTTTAGCCTCGGCCGCATTGGAAAGGGCGCCTTCGCAATTGCTTGCATTCTTTTTGCGGTCCAGATCGTACTTCTGCTTCTGCCGAGCTCGGCAGAAATCCGCCTGAGCAAAGTCTTTGTCGCCGCTGCGATCGTGCTATTCCTCGTGGCAGGCGTCGCCATGCGCGCGAGCAGTAACTTTCGATCTCGCTAGTCGGCGCGGTCTGAACTTCACTTGCACGATCAACTGCCGCAGGGATCGTGGCGCTGGCGGGTGATCGAGCTATTCAGATATCTCGCGTCGCTGTAGCCTCCAACGGCAAGCGTCGTCATCAACTCGCCGGCCGCCGATCAGCCTCGCGACGCACCGAGCTGGCTGAACTCGCGTCCCTTCCACATCCCGCCCGCACCGCGGGCGTGGCGGCGGGCCGAGTCCACCGTCATCGCGGTGTACAAGCCGGCCGCGAGCGGCAGCGCGAGGGCCTGCGCGCGCGGCACGCCGTACAAGCGCAGCGTCGGCGCGTAGGCGAAGGCCATCGCCGCCCAGGCGAGCGCGCCCGGCAGCGCGACGTCGCCGCGCCGCGCCAGCACACCGCCGATCGCCGCGAGCGGCGGCACGGCGTACAGCAACGTCATCCCGGCCACCGTACCGGCGAGCAGCGCCGGTGAGTGCCGGAGCTGCGTGTAGGCGCTGCGCGCGACCATCGCCCAGATCGCAGCGAGCGAATCGTACGGGCGCACGCTGCGCGAGGTCGTCGCCAATCCCAGCCATAGCGCGCCGCCGCTGCCTTTCACCGCGGCGGCGAGCGCGCAGTCGTCGATCAGCTCGCCGGCGATGCGCTCCCCGCCGCCGATCCGCCGCAGCGCCTCGTCCGCGAGC
>CAXTNU010000272.1:0-603 GCA_964245595.1 uncultured bacterium
TGACCATTCTCCCCCCGCCCTGGGAACTGTTTACCACGAGCGACCCCATCCGCAGCGCCACCCGCGTCAGCCCGCCGGGCATGACGACGACCTTCTCGCCGTAAAGGATGTACGGCCGCAAGTCGACGCGGCGGCCCTCGAAGGCTTGGGGCGCTGGTCCGACGCGCTGGCACTGCGCGTCCGGGCCGGCGACCGGGCGGCCATCTCGCGCGCCCTCGAGCGGCGCGGCTTCCGCGCCCTCGACCAGGGCGACGTGGAGCTGGTGCGCGACGCGCTGGCGATGCTGCCCGACGACGCGGCGGTGAGCGGGCCGACCGGGCTTGCGATGAAGGCCGCGATCGCCTCGCTGGACGAGCGTTTCGACGTGGCCGAGGCCTGGTTTCGAATCGCGATCGACGCGGTCGACGGCGACCGCCGCAACGAGATCGTGATCCGCTACGGGCTCGACCTGGTCCGGCGCGGCCGGACCGACGTCAGCGACAGGCTCGAGGCCGAGCTGGCTCGCCCAGGGCTGACCGAGGCCAACGCGGCCGCGCTGTGGGGCCTGCTCGGGACGGCCTACGTGGGCGGCAGCAACGGCGTTGGCACGATTTTTCGGATCAC
>CAXTNU010000272.1:613-5641 GCA_964245595.1 uncultured bacterium
GCATCGCCTGCCCGAGGCGCTGGCCGCGTCCGCCGAGGCGCTCCGCCGGGTCGGCAGCGTCGAGGACGACGCGATCCGGGCCCGCATCTTCCACCAGGCCGCCTACGTCGCGCTCAACCACGGCGAGTACGGGCCGGCCAAGGACCACGCCCTGCGCGCCCTGGCCGATGCCGAGCGGGCCGAGCTGCACGACCTCGCCGCGCGCGCGCTCAGCGTGCTGCACAACGTCGCGATGCTGGCCGACGACGACGCCGCGGCGGCGCGCGGGTACCTGGTGCGGCTGGCCGAGGCCGCGCGCCGCTCGGGCAGCACCACCTTGCGGCTCTACGCCACCTTGAACCTGATCGAGCTCGCGGTCGACGCGGGCGACGGGGCCGCGCTCGAACGGCTCGACGCGGAGCTGCGCGAGCTCCAGGTCCTGCTCACCCCGATGGTCAGCGAGTCGCTGCTGCCGGCCCAGGCGCTGCGAGCGGCCTGGGACGGGCGCTTCGAGCACGCCTACGCGCTGCTCGCGCCCAGCGCCGCCAAGCAGTTCGACGACGACCGCCGCGCGCTGCGCTACGCGGAGTGCGCAGTCTACGCCGCCGCGGCGGGGATGCGCGGCGAGAGCGTGGCCGCGATCCGGGCCGCCCGGACCGCGCTGCGCGCGCTCGACCCGCACGACCGCCTGACCCTGCGCGCCCAGGCCAACCTCGCCATCGCCGAGATTTTACTGGGCCGTGACGGCCGCGCAGCAGTCACGATCGCGGCCCTGCACGCCGCGGCCGGCGAGGCCGGCCCGCGGGTGGCGGCGCTGATCGCGGTGATCGAGGCGCTGCGCGAGCGCTGGTCGGGCGGCTGGCACGGGCCGACCTCACTGGCCGACGCGCTGGAACGGCTCGAAGCGGTCGAGCTGGGCGGCATGGCCCGATTTCTGGCCGCGCTCGGCTTGCCCAGGCCCGGCGAGCGTGATCCAGCGCAATTGACATAATCTGTACAGAACAGACACCCCTAGAAATAGGGTGAGCAGGTTTGGGCCATAGGTCCTGGGTAAGGAGACGGTGGGGCAGCGTTTGGGCGAACGCGGCTCCGGCTTGGAGAAGGACCTCATGTATCAGCTCATGGCCGCGGAGAGCGGTGACCCGCTCGTGGCGGCACAGTGCAGGATGCGCGGCCGCGAAATCGTCTCGTTCGTCATGAGCCGGCTGACGCCGGCGCAGCGCACCGTGGGCGCGGAAATCCTCGCCTTGCGCTTCGTCGAGCGGTTTGCCGCGGCGGTCGCCGCGGGCGAGTTCGCGCCGCTCACCCGCTGGGTGGACGGCGTCTGCCAGCGCTACGTCGCCGCCCTGCCGATCGCGGTGCTGCTGCCCGCCACGGCCGAGACGGCGATCGCCACGGCCGTCGCGGTGCCGGGCTGCCGGCTGTCGCTCGACGAGCTGGCGCGCGTGCGCGCGGACGTCGAACGGCTGGCGGCCCGCCCGCGCCTGATCCGCCAGTCCGCGGCGCACGAGGCCATCGACGAGATCGACGTCGCGCTGGACGACCTGATGAGCCGGCTCGACCAGAGCGACGAGCTGACCGCCGAGCACTCGCGGGCCGTCTCCACCTGGTGCGCGCGGCTGGCCAAGCGCATGGCGCTCGACAAGCAGACCACGCTGGACGTTGCGCGCGGCGGCCTGGTCCACGACATCGGCAAGCTCGGGATCCCGGCGGCGATCCTCAACGCGCCGCGCGGGCTGACCCCCGTCGAGTACGCGATCATGCAGCGCCACGCCGCCGACGGGGCCGCGATCATCGCCCGGATTCCGCTCCTGGCGCACCTCGAGCCGCCGGTCCACTCGCACCACGAGCGCTTCGACGGCGGTGGGTATCCCGACCGCACCCGCGGCGAGGCGATCCCGGCCAGCGCCCGCATCGTCTGCGTCGCGGATGCCTTCAACGCGATGATCGGCCGGCGCCCCTACCGGCCCCCGCTGGCCCCCGGCGACGCGCTCGACCGGCTGGTCCAGGGCCGCGGCACCCACTTCGACCCGTCCGTCGTCGACGCCATGATCGACGTCGTCACCAACCGCGCCTAACACCCTCTCCCCGAGGATATCATCGTGCGTCTCTCCATGGCCCTCTGGGCTCTGGGCGTACTGTCCCTTGCCGCGTGCGCGGCCGGCGGCAGCGGCACCATCCCGAGCGCGGACGGCGTCGGCCGCCAGGCCCAGTTCTCACGCACCCTTGCGGCAACGTCCCCCGCGCCGGATCGCGTGACGACGATCCCGCGCGCGAGCGCCAAACCCCTGGGCAGCCCCGACGGTTTCGCGGGGCTCTAGCACCAAATGCAGCCGTTCGACGGGGAGATTGGTAGTCTCGAAGCGCGCCTGCGCGTCTTGGAGCAGGCGCTGGCGACCTCGACCGATGCGGTCTGCATCGCGACCGGGCGCGGCGGCGACGCCACCGCGCTCGCGACGATCTACACCAACGCGGCGTTCTCCGCGCTGACCGGCTACAGCGCTGACGAGGCGGCCGAATACCACCCGCTGCGCACGTTCTTCGGCGCGGAGACGAACCCGGCCGCGGTCGCCGCGCTCGAGCGGGCGATCGCGGCCGGCGGTTCCGGCCAAGTCGAGGCGCTGCACTACCGCAAGGACGGCACGCCGTTCCTGGCCGAGCTGCGCTACGTCGCGGTGCGCGACACCGAACGCGGGATGGCGCACTGGGTGTTCGTGCGGCGCGACGTCACCGAACGCTGGCTGGCGCAGGCCGAGATGCTGCGCCTGCAACTACTCGAGGCGCGCCTGGCGAACGCGGCCTACCGCGACGATCTGACCGGCTTGCCCAACCGCGCGCTGTTCCTCACCCGGCTGCGCACGGCGGTGGAAGCCTCGCGCACGGCCAGCGCGCCGCACCGGGCGGTGCTGTTCCTGGACATCGACCGCTTCAAGCTGGTCAACGACAACTTCGGCCACCTCGCGGGCGACCGGCTCCTGACCGCGCTGGCGCGCCGGCTCGAGCGCTACGTGCGCCCCACCGACACGCTGGCGCGCATCGGCGGCGACGAGTTCATGGTGCTGCTCGACGGGGTCGAGGACGAGGAGCACGCCGCGATGCTGGGCCAGCGCATCGTCTACGGCTTGAGCGAGCCGTTCCCGCTCGACGGCTCCGACGGGCGCGAGTTCTGCGTCTCGGCCAGCGTCGGCATCGCGATGATCGACGGCCGCTACGACGACCCCGAACACGTTCTGCGCGATGCCGACGTGGCGATGTACCGGGCCAAGGACATGGGCTCGGGCCGCTGCGCGGTGTTCGCGCCGGAGCTGCGCGCGCTGCGCTCGTTCGCCTTCGCCGCTCCGGCTTCCTAAATCAGGCGGCTCGGCCGAAGGCCGAACGCGAAGGATCGCGCGAAGCGCGATCCACTAGTACTGGGCCGGGTCGGCGTCGATCGCGGCCCGGTACAGCGTGAACGGGCGCTCGCGCCGGTCCACCCCGTCGTTGAAGTTCGGCATCCGGTTGACTTGGCTGTCGGTCACGTAGACGATCCGGTCCGGGCCGAGCTTGACCGCGTCGGGCCAGACCATCTGGTTCTCGCCGTGCAGCAGCGTCTCGTAGCGGTTCTCGGCCGGGATGAAACGCTTGAGCGTGCCGTGGGTGACGTCGGTGAAGTAGACCCGGCCCTCGCGGTCGCAGTCCAGACCGTCGCTGGCGAAGTTGCGCGCGTCGTAGCGCACGACGTGGCGCGCGACGAGCTCCTGGTTGGCGTGCTCGTCGGCCAGCACGTCGGTGTCGATCGAGAACAGCTCGTAGCCGCCCAGCGGCGTCCACCAGAGCGTGCGGCCGTCGGGCGAGAGCGCGATGCCGTCGATGCCGGGCGGCGCGGCGATCGGCCCGTCGACCGTGGCGATCTCGAAGCCCGCGCCCTGATGCGGGCGCACGCTGTCGTGGCCGCTCAGCTTGCGCCACGACTTGCCGCTGTCGAGGTCGACCACGATGATCCCATTGGGGCCCTTGGCGCCCGAGTCGCTGACGTACGCGAAACCGGCCTTGCCGCGGTTGTAGTCGATCACCAGGTCGTTGAGGTACGTCGTCGGGAGCACCACGTCGGCGGGGAAGCCGATCCCGTGGACGATCGCATTGCGGTCGAGATCGATCACGTAGAGCTTGGCGGCCTTGGGGTCGCCGCCTTCGAGCGAGGTCGCGCCGGTGTCGAGCGCGAGCAACCGGCCTCCCGGGCCCAGCGCGATGCCGTGGACCGAGACGAAGCGGTGCCCGCTGTCGGCCGGGTCGATCGTGTTGACCAGCTCGTCGGGGAAGGGTACGGCTTGGCCGTCGATCAGCTCGGCCAGCGTGAAGGGCGCCGGTACGGCGTCCAGCCGCGGGAAGCTCAGAAAGATGCGGCCGTCGCGGGCCGGGGCGATGCCCGAGGGCCAGTGATCGGGGAACTGGGCGAGCGGCTCGGGCCGCAGCGAGACACCGGCGGCGGCCGGGGCGTTTGCGGGGGCGTCCATAGGCGAGCCATGTACCCAGCCCGGGAAGCGCGCAGCGAGGGGCCGAACGGCTCGTCCCCGTCATGTATTGGGAATTAGCGGGTGTTCCGGCCGTCGCCGTTCACCGCGGGCCGCGGGTCGAGTCCGTCCACCACGTCGCGGCCTGCGTCTGCGATCCGGACGGAACGGTCGTGCTCAAGGTCGGCACGGTGGAGACGCCGGTCTACCTGCGCAGCTCGGCCAAGCCGTTCATTGCCGCCGCCGCGGTCCGGGCCGGGGTGCTGGAGCGCTTCGGCTTCGGCGAGCGGGAGCTGGCCGTGATGTGCGCCTCGCACAACGGCGAGCCGGGGCACACCGAGCTGGTCGCGAGCATGCTGGAGCGCATCGGGGCCGGCGTGGCCGACTTGCAATGCGGCGTCCACGCGCCCCAGTACGAGCCGGCCGCTCGGGCGCTGGCCGAGCGCGGCGAGGCCCCTAGCGCCCTGCACCACAACTGCAGCGGCAAGCACACCGGGATCCTGGCTCTGGCCACGGTCCTGGGCGCGCCGCTGGACGGCTATCTCGAGCCCACCCACCC
>CAXTNU010000273.1:0-5631 GCA_964245595.1 uncultured bacterium
CTCCTGGGGCGGGCGGGTGGTGAAGACGGGCGGCGGCGCGGTGTCCACCGGAAGACCCTTCCGAGCGAACGCCGCACCCTCCCTCACCGCTGCGCCGCGGCGACCGGCCGTTCGGGCGCCAGCTCGAAGCGCTCGTAGCGCGCGCTGAACGTGCCCAGCCCCGCGGTCGCCGTGCGCAGCTCGGTCGCGTAGCGCGCGAGCTCGGCTTGCGGCACGAGCGCGCTCACCCGCTCGCGGCCGGGCTTGTCGGCCGCCTCGAAGCCCAGGATCTGACCGCGTTTGGCGGTCAGCTGCGAGACGGCCGCCGAGAGCGAGGCCGAGGGGATCACCACCTCGAGGTGCATCAGCGGCTCGAGCACGACCGTACCGAGTTTGTGCAGCGCGTCGCGCACCGCCATCCCGGCCGCGGTCTTGAACGAGGCCTCGCTCGAGTCGACGTCGTGGAAGGCGCCGTCGAAGAGCGTCACGTGCAGATCGGTGACGGGATACCCGTGCGGACCGCCCGCGGCCAGCGCTTCGCGCACGCCTTTCTCGACCGCCGGAAAGAACTGCTTGGGGACCACCCCGCCGACGATCTGCTCCGAAAAGCCGACCCCGCTGTCCCGCGCGCGCGGCTCGAAGCGCAGCCGAACGTCGGCGAACTGCCCGTGGCCGCCGGTCTGGTGCTTGTAGCGCGAGTGGATCTCCAGGCTGCTCTGGATCGTCTCGCGGTAGGCGATCGAGGGCGGGTGCGTCTTGACGTCGACGTTGAACTTGCGCGCCAGCCGTTCGGTCGCGGTCGCGACGTGCGTCTCGCCGCAGCCCAGCAGCTGCAGCTCGTTGGTCAGCTCGGCGCGGCCGACGCGCAGCGCCGGGTCCTCGTCGATCAGCCGCGCCAGCGCTTGCGAGAGCTTCGCCTCGTCGAGCCGCTGGGCGGGCGCGATCGCGACCGCGAACAGCGGCTCGGCCAGCGGCACGGTCGGCATCAGCACGCCGGCGCCCGGCGAGCCGAGCGTGTCGCCGGTGCAGACGCCGTCCAGCCGCGCCAGCGCGACGATCGCGCCGGGCCCGGCCGAGGTGACCGGTTCCTGGCGCTTGCCGAACAGCCGCACCACGGCCGAGAGCCGCACCGCCGCGCCGCCGCGCGACGCGTTGACGAGCTGCGACGCCGAGCTCAGCGTGCCGGTGAAGACGCGCACCACCGAGAGCTTTCCCTGCTGCGGGTGCACGACGGTCTTGCAGACCTGGGCCACGACCGGGCCGTCCGCGCGCGCCACGACCGGGCGGCCGTCGACGTCGCGCCGCGGCTCGGTCGCGGGCGAGGGAAAGAGGCGCGCGATCGCGTCGACCAGCGGCGCCAGACCGACGTTCTCTTGCGCCGCGCCGACCAGCACCGGCACGATCTGATCGTGCGCGCAGTCTTCGCATAGGTCGCGCTCGATCTCGTCCTGGCTGGGATCCTTGCCGTCGAGTAGCTCTTCCATCAGCGTGTCGTCGAAGTCGGCCAGCGCTTCGAGCAGGATCGTGCGCTGCGTCTCGACCGCCTCGCGCAGACCGCCCGGAATCGCGATCTCGGTCACGCCGGCGTCGCCGTTGAGGTACGCGTGTTTGGTCGCCAGATCGACGTAGCCCGCGAGCTTCTCGCCGATGCCGACCGGCAAATGCGTCGCGACGACGTGCGGGCCGTACGCGTCGCGCAAGGCCGCCAGCGTGGCGTCGAAGTCGGCTCCCGGGCGATCGAGCTTATTGACGAAGAAGAGGTGCGGCATCGTGCGCGCCTCGAGATATTCCACCAGCGCCGCGGTCTGCGCGACGCGGCCCGGTTCGGCGTCGATCACGATCAGCGCGGCGTCGGCCGCGACCAGGGCGAGCTTCGTCTCCTCGAAGAAGTCGACGAAGCCGGGCGTGTCGACGAGGGTCAGGTCGACCGCTCCGCACGACGCGTGGGCGAAACCGACGCAGACGGATTGGAGGTGCCCGATCGCCTCGGGCTCGCAGTCGGTGGTGGTGGTTCCGTCGCGGACGGAACCGCGGCGCGGGATCGCCCCGCAGTGCGCGAGCAGCGCTTCGACCAGGGTCGTCTTGCCCGCGTGGTGCGGGCCGACGACGGCAACGTTCCTGAGGCGCGCGATGTCATCCATCGGCAGGTTCTCCTCGTGGAGCCGTGAGAGGTCCGCGAGCCTTCAGCCCCCGGGGGGAAGGTCCTGCCGAGCCGCCCGGGGCCCGTCCCAAAGTGCTCGACGGCGGAGGAGGAATGTTGCCGGGAGACACAGACGAGCCGGGACAATACTCGCTCGGCCCAGCATAGGGCGCGGCGCTGCGGTGCGCTTGCGCCCAGCCGCGATTCACGTCGTGCGCAGCATCGGTCGGCTGCGTCGCATCATGATTGCATACATCAAATGCGTCGGTACGCCGCGCACCTTTCCTGCGGACACATGTGATTGTCGCGGAGCGCAAACCCTGGTATGATGCGCCGGGGAAAGGGTGTAGGTGTAAATGTTCTATGTCAGAGCGAGTGTGAACACGCGCAGTAGCGGGTTCGCCTGCGCGCACGCTGGATACAATCCAGGTCGTTGCATCTGACCGCCCGGTCCTGCCCATGGTGCGCGCGCAACGCGCGCGTCGCACCTGATCGGCGGGCCTTTTCTTGCCCCGACCAGCCCTCGGAGAAGAAACGATCATGCAGACGACCCTGATCCACAGCGCGGAAACGATTCGCGCGCACTTCGCGCCGGATTCTTGGCAAGCTCGTTTCTTCGAGAGCTTCCATCGCGACCTCAACTCGACGGAACGGACCTTCCCGTGCACGTTCGGAACGCTGGGCAGCCAGCGCGGCGGCCTGCGGTTCCTGTTCCTCGAGGATTTTCGGTCGTCCGGCGACATCGATCTGCTGGGGCAGACCCTGCTCGAGTACATCGGCGAGTACAAGTCGATCGACCGGATGACGTCGCTGGTGTGCTTCTTCAACCCGGCCGCCAAACTCGAAACGGAACAGCAGTATTTCGAGACGTTCTGGAACGTGCTGCAGCAGCTGCACGAGCGCGACCAGGCGCCCTGGCCGGCCGGCATCCCGACCGATCCGAACGATCCCGACTGGGAGTTCTGCTTCGGCGGCGACACGTTCTTCGTGGTCTGCAACACGCCGCTGCACGAGCACCGGCTCAGCCGCAGGGCGGCCGGCTTCTACGTCACGTTCCAGCCGCGCTGGGTGTTCGAAGGTATCACCGGCGACACCAAGGCCGGCCAGTCGGCGCGACGGGTGATTCGCAAGCACCTGCGCAACTACGACCGGATCGACCTCTACCCGAAGCTGGGCAGCTACGGCGACGCGACCAACCACGAGTGGCTGCAGTACTTCATCCCGGACCGCAACGAGACCGAGCTGAAAACCTGCCCGTTCCACTTCGCCGGCGAGCAGGGCTCGCGCGGAGACGAAACGACGAGGTGACCACCATGACCGCCCCCCGCATCGTGCGCGGCGCTCCGCTGGAACTGCGGCAGTCGATCGCGCACCTGCTGCCGCCGAACAAGACCAACTCGGTCGAAGTGCAGTACGATCTGCCCAACCGCGAGCACAAGACGCACCAGCATCCGACCGACGAGACGCTGCTGATCCTCGAAGGTGAGATCACCTTCCACTGGGGCGACGAGCAGAGCACCTGCCGCCCCGGCGACCGGCTCCTGCTGCCGCTCGGCACGCCGCACTCGTCGATCGCGGGGGACGACGGCTGCCTCTACGCGATCGCGCAGTGGTTCGTCACGGATGAGCGAAGCGCATAAGCTGGCCAAGACGCTGACGGTGACGCAAGCGATCGCGCTGGGCGTCACCATCGTCGTCGGGAGCGGTCTGCTGATCCTGCCCGGGCTGGCGTACGCGCGGGTGGGGCGCTCGGCCATCTATGCCTGGCTGGCCTGCGCGCTCATCGTGCTCCCGATTTTGTTCATCTTCGCCCGCTTGGGTGCGCGCTTTCCCTCCGCCGGCGGGGTCGCGGGCTTCGTCCAGGCGGCGTTCGGGCGGCGCTGGGGGCTGGTCACCGAGGTGATCCTGCTCGGCACGTTCTCGCTGGGCATCCCGGCCATCGCGCTGACCGGCGGGCGCTATTTCGCGGCCGTCCTCGACCAGCCCGCGATCGCGACGCCGGCGGCCTTCGTGCTGCTGCTGGGCGCGTGCGCGGTGAACTGCCTGGGCGCGCGCGTGTCGGGCTCGGCGCAATCGGTGCTGGCCGCGGTCCTGGTCGCGATGCTGGCCGTCATCGGCGGCACGAGCGTCATCGGCCACTGGCACGGCGCGGCGCCGGCGGCGGCGTTCAGCCCCGCGGTGTGGCCCGCGATTCCGGCGATCGGGCTGATCTTCTTCGCCTTCACCGGCTGGGAGATTCTCTCGTTCACGGCCGAGGAGTACCACAACCCCAAGCGCGACTTTCCGATCGCGGTCGGGGCCAGCTACCTGATCGTCGTGCTGCTGTACCTGGCGATCGCGGTCGGCATCCAGCTCAGCCTCGCGCCGAACGACCCGGCGCTGGCCAACGCGCCGCTGGCGACGATGATGGCGCAGTTCTTCGGCCCCTTCGGGCGCAGCTTCGTGGGGGTGCTCGGTACGGTGATCATCGGCGCCAACCTGATCGGCGCGGTCTGGGCCGCCTCGCGCCTGGTGTTCGCCTCGGCCCGCGAGGGGCTGCTGCCCGGCGGGCTGGCGAAGCTGAGCGCCGGCACGCGCACACCGCTGCGCGCGATCGGCACCATCGCCGCGGTGTTCGTGCTCGTGCTGGTCCTCAACGCGCTGGGCGCGATCCGGATCGAGGCGCTGCTCAAGTTCGCCGGCCAGAACTTCTTCGTGCTGTACGGGTTCTGCGTCGCGGCGTATCTCGCGCTCGAGCGCGGGCCGGTGGCGCGCGGGCTGGGCGTGCTCGCGGCGGTGCTGGTGGTGCTGACGATGGCGTCGTTCGGAATCGAGCTGCTGTACCCGGCGCTGCTGATCGTCGTGGGCCTGGTGCTGAGCGGCTTCCGGCGCGGCTACGCCGAGCTGGAACCGACCCCCAGCGGCACGCCGGGCTGAGGGCACGCGCGGCGGTCGACCGCGACGTAGGCCAGCGCGGCGAGCAGCGGCACGCACGCCACGCTCGCCAGCGCGAACGCCGCGCCGTTGCGGGTGACCAGCACCCCGACCAGCGCGACCCCGATCGAACCGATGCCGAATGCAACCCCGTTGATCAGCCCCAGCGCCGCGCCCAGGTTGCGCGGCAGCAGCGACTGCACCAGCGCCACGCCGGGCGCGTTCTGCACCGCGAGCAGCGCGCTGCCGAGCAGCAGCGCGGCGATCGCGAGCGGGCCATGGGCGGCCAGCGCGAGCAAGAGCGGCGGCACCGAGGCGACCAGGCCGACGATCGAGACCCGCGCGTTGCCGAAGCGGTCCGCCGTCGCGCCGCCCGCGTACATCCCCAGCGCCGCGGCGACCAGGAACGCGGTCACCACCGCGCCGGCGGCGGTCAGCGGCAGGCCGGCCCCGGTCAGCAGGTTGGGCAGAAAGTAGGCGAACGAGGCGCCGACCAAGTGGCGCAGCGCGGTGCTGGTGACCAGCAATCCCAGCGCGACCCGGTCGACCGCCGGAGCCGGGCCGTCGGCCGAGCTGCCCGCGCCAGGCCGGCGCGGCAC
>CAXTNU010000274.1:0-5627 GCA_964245595.1 uncultured bacterium
GCTTCGACGCGCGCGTGACCGCGGCCGGGCTTCACGACCTGCTCGACGCGGCGCTGGCGGTGGCGCCGGCGCTGGCTTCGTTCGCGGTGGTCGAGACCTGGGCCGGCCTGCGGCCCGGCTCGCCTGATGGCCGCCCGTACCTCGGCCCGACCGCGCTCGACGGCTACTTCGTCGCCAGCGGCCACTACCGCAACGGCATCCTGCTGACGCCGGCCAGCGCGCACCTGCTCGCCGAGCTGGTCGTCGAGGGAAGCTGCACCGCGCTGGCTCCGTTCAGCCCGTCCCGGGCAGCGGCGGTGAACGAGAACGGCCTGACGGAAGCCGCGGCTGCGGTCGCGAACGAGGCGGGGTGACGCTCACGGTCAACGGCGAGCCGCGCGAGGTCGCCGCCGGCACCACGCTCGACGCGCTCATCGCCACGCTCGGCCTGCGCCGCGACGGGATCGCGGCCGCGCTCAACGACGAGGTCGTCCCGCGCGGGCGCCACGCCGGCACGCCGCTGCACGACGGCGACCGGCTCGAGCTCATCGTCGCCGTCGCAGGGGGATAATCCGGATCATGATCGCACCCGACGACGCTCTGCGCATCGGCAAGTACACCTTCAACTCGCGGCTGTTCGTCGGCACGGGAAAGTATCCGTCGCTCGAGATCATGCAGCAGGCGCACCTCGCCAGCGGCGCCGAGGTCGTCACCGTGGCCATCCGGCGCATGCACCTCGACGACAAGTCGGGCAAGACGCTGGTCGACTTCATCGACCGCTCGCGCCTGACGCTGCTGCCCAACACCGCCGGCTGCTTCACCGCCAAGGACGCGGTGCTGACCGCCAAGCTGGCGCGCGAAGCGCTCGGCACCGACCTGATCAAGGTCGAGGTGATCGGTGACGTGCAGACGCTCTATCCCGACACCGCGCAGACGATCGCCGCCTGCGAGGAGCTGGTGCGCGACGGCTTCACCGTGCTGCCGTACGTGGTCGACGACCCGATCGCGTGCCAGCGCCTGGAAGCGGTCGGCTGCGCCGCGGTGATGCCGCTGGCCGCGCCGATCGGCAGCGGCCTGGGCGTCTGCAACCCGTACTCCATCCGCATCATCAAGGAGCGCGCGGGCGTGCCGGTGATCGTCGACGCGGGGGTCGGCACCGCGTCCGACGCCGCGCTCGCGATGGAGCTGGGCGTCGACGCGCTGCTGATGAACACCGGCATCGCGGCGGCGAACGACCCCGTGCGCATGGCGCGCGCGATGAAGGCCGGCGTCGAAGCCGGGCGCGACGCGTTCCTGGCCGGCCGGATGGAGAAGCGGCTCTACGCCAACGCGTCCAGCCCGATGCAAGACCTGATCGCCACCAAGCACGGAGAGCGCGCGTGAACGAGATCACCGTCGAGGAGCTCAAACGCCGGCGCGACGCGGGCGAGCCGCTGGTGCTGCTCGACGTGCGCGAGCCCGACGAGCTCGCGACCGCGTCGGTCGCCGGAGCGACGCACATTCCGATGATGGAGATCCCGCAGCGCGCCGGCGAGCTGCCGCACGACGTGCCGATCGCGGTGCTCTGCCACAGCGGCGGGCGCAGCGCGCGCGTCACCCAGTACCTCGAGCAGAACGGCTATCCCGCCGCCGTCAACGTGGCGGGCGGGATCGACGCCTGGTCGGTGCAGATCGACCCGAGCGTTCCGCGCTACTGACCGTTGCGCCAGCGCGTGTACAGCACGTCGCCGGCGTGGCAGTTGGCGATGTGGAGCTGGAACGCGTCCTGGCGGACCCACTCGATCACCGCGCCGTGCAAGCCCTTCGCGTCGTCGTCCGAGCACGCCCCGAGCACCACCGGCGGGGAGCGGTCGACCCGGCCCGACCACGCCAGCCGGCCGGTGGGAATCGCCGGGCTGCCGTCGACCACGCGCGCCGCGACCTGGCTGCCGTGCCGCTCCAGATACACCCGCAGCGCCTTGCCGGGATATGCTCCGACCCAGAGGCCGCTGTACGGGTCGTTCCCGGTCGGCGCGAACGCCGCCGAGCGAGGGCCGGCCTTCGCCGGAGATGCGTTCGCGGCAGCCGCGTGAGGCGCGGGCGGAGCGGAGGTTACGGTGCTCGAAGCCGCGGCCGCCGTGGGAGCCGCGAGCGTTGCCGGAGCCGATGTCGCCGGAGCTGACGTCGCCGTAGCCGGTGACGCGCCCGCAGCCCCGAGCGGGATCACGCTGACGTCGTCGATCGCCGGGCCCCACCAGCCGGAGCGTGGGCTGCCGTCGGTGCGGGCGAAGCCGATCGCCGTCGCGCTCGCGACCGCGGTGAAATCGAGCGTCTGGGTGCGCCAGCCCATCGTCTGGCGGGTGTGGCCCGCGCTGTCGAAACTGAACGTCCGGCTCGTCGGCCCCGCGCTCACGACGAGCGTCTTCACTCGCGGCGGGCCTTCGGGATTGCCCGCCAAGGCGAAGCTCAGCCGGTAGCGGCGGCCGGGGACGGTTGCGACGCTCTGCTCGAGCGCGCCCGGGCCGGGCGTGCCGACCTCGACGCTGCCGCCGCCGCCCGCCGTCTGCCACCAGCGGCCGACCAGGTCGACGTGGCCGGCCTTGATCCGCCAGCCGGGAATCGCCGTCGAGCCGGCGTGGAGCGAGAGCCAAGCCGGCACCGGCCCGCCGGCCTCGAAGTCGCCGTTGCGGACGAGGTTCCCGCCCTGCGCGAGGGCGGTGCTCGAGAGACCGGCGGCGAGAACGAGCGCGGCGGCGGCTCGGAGGACGTGCATGCGGGCCCTGTACCCGCGCGGGTCAGAGGCGCGTCGCGCGCACGAACCAGTGGACCCGGCCCGCGACGTCGTCGTCGGAATGGGCCCAGCGGCCGACGATGTCGTCGACCTCCACCTCCTCGGCCTCGTCGAGCCGGAACAGCCCGTGCAGCAATTCACCGACCCCGTCGCGGTCGAAGTAAGCGTGCGGAATCCCCGCCTCGGCGCCGTCGCCCGGCGCGAAGCTGCGCTCGTCCAGCGGTGTGCCGAGGCCGTAACGGGCGTCGCGGAACGAGCCGAGCGTGACGAAGACCGGCGCGCCGGGAAGCAGCACCCGGCGCAGTTCGCCGAACCCGGCTCGGACCTTCGCCGCGGTTCCGTGCAGGTAGGCATGGGTGGACAGCGCCGCGCCGTACATCTCCCGGCTGCCCGGCAATTGGGTGTAGAGCACGTCGTCGGGCACGCCGACGAGCGGCACGCCGGCATCGACCAGGGCGCGGGTGTTGCGCCCGGAACCCGTGCCGACCTCGATCACCGGCCCCGCGAGGGGCCGTTCGCGAGCGAGTGCCAGGAGGCGCCCGGCGAGCGGGTGCGCCGCCTGCGCGGATGACGATGAAGACATGCCCCCTCCTTCGCGAGGGCGGGCGAGACGTCCGCGAGCCGCCCGGGGAGAGGTTCCCGCGCACCCTGCGGCGGAGAACCGTCTCGCTGGCCGGTTGGTGGAACGGTGCGTTTCGTGCTGCCCGTCCCGCGCCGAAACACCCGAGAAACCCGAGGAGAACCATCCCATGCTCGAAGCGGGCGCCACGGTACCGGATATCGGTGCCCCGGACCAGGACGGCCGGCCGGTGCGGCTGCGCGACTTCGCCGGCCGCAAGCTGATCGTCTATTTTTATCCCAAGGCCGACACGCCGGGCTGCACCGCGGAGACCCAAGCCTTCCGCGATCTGCAGCCCGACTTCGAGGTGGCCGGCGCGACGGTCGTGGGCGTCAGCCGCGACAGCGTCGAGGCGCAGAAGAAGTTCGCAACCAAGTACTCGGCCAATTTCCAGCTCCTGGCCGACACCTCATCTGACATCTGCGACGCCTTCGGGGTCATCGTCGAGAAGAACATGTACGGAAAGAAGAGCGTGGGAATCCAGCGCTCGACGTTTCTCGTTGGGAGAGATGGGACCGTTGCTCGGGTGTGGCCCAGGGTCTCCGTCGATGGCCACGCCGCCGCCGTGCTCGAGGCAGTACGATCGCTCTGACCACCACCGCCCGGCTGACGATCGCGGGATCGAGTTCTTCGATCCCCCGGCCCGACCGCGCGTGCAGCTCCTACCTGGTCGATGACGGCGAGACCCCGATCGTGCTCGATCTGGGGACGGGGGCATTTGCCAACCTGCGCCGCTACGTCGACTACGACCGGCTGGGCGGGGTGGTGATCAGCCACATGCACGCCGACCACTTCATCGACCTGATCCCGCTGCGCTACGCGCTGCGCTACGGGTCGCACCGCCCGGCCGCGAAGCTCAAGATCTACCTGCCGCCCGGCGGCTTGGCGATGCTCAAGCGGCTGGTCTCGGCCTTCGCCTCCGAGGGGGGCGAGTTCCTCAGCGACGTCTTCGACCTGCGCGAGTACGACCCGGCCGCGCCGCTGACGATCGAGGGCGCGACCCTGCGCTTCGCCCACACCTCGCACTACATCCCCGCCTACGCCATCCGCTGGGAGCGCAGCGGCTCGAGCGTGACCTACTCGGCCGACACCGCGCCGGACGAGCGGGTGGTGGCGCTGGCGCGCGAGAGCGACATCTTCCTGTGCGAGGCGACCCTGCTCCACGGCGAGGGCGAGATCGGCATGCGCGGCCACTCCTCGGCCGCCGAGGCCGCCACCATGGCGCGCGCCGCCGGCGTCCGCCGGCTGGTGCTGACCCACTACGGCGAAGAATCGACCGCGCGCGACCTCGACGAGGCCGCGCGCAGCATCTTCAGCGGCGAGATCGTCGTCGCCGACGACCACCGCATGTTCAACCTGACCCCGTAGAGCGCGCCTGCCGGGCTAGTTCTCGGTCTTGGCGTCGCTGCGCGGGAGCGAGAACTGGATCAGCGAGGTGACCGGGGCCAGGC
Source organism: uncultured bacterium (assembly GCA_964245595.1). Classification (GTDB taxonomy): domain Bacteria; phylum Vulcanimicrobiota; class Vulcanimicrobiia; order Vulcanimicrobiales; family Vulcanimicrobiaceae; genus Vulcanimicrobium. Next base: position 4,820 of record CAXTNU010000274.1, read on the forward strand.
CGCGGGCGATCACCGCGTGGGGCGTCACCTTGAGGTGCAGCTCCTCGAGCCGAGCCTTGGCGGCCAGCAGCTCGCGGCCGCTGGTCACCACGTCCTCGAGCAAGAGCACGTGCTGGCCGCGCGTGAACGGGCCCTCGACGTACTCCTCGGCGAAGGCGCCGTACTGCTTGGGCTGCTTGCGCACCACGATCATCGGCAAGCCGGTCATCTGCGAGACGGCCGTCGCGATGATCACCCCGCCCAGCTCCGTGCCGCCGATCACATCCGGGTTGATCTCCGAGACGACCGGCGCGAACAGGCGCGCGATCCGGCGCAGGATCTGCGGGTCGCTGAAGAGCCGGAACTTGTCGATGTAGTAGTCGCTGCGGATCCCGCCCGAGAGCAGGTAGTCGCCCCGGGTCAGCGCTTTTTCGAGAATGACGTTCTTGAGCCAGCGCAGCTCGGGGATGCGCGCGATCGGGCTGCTATGGGACGGGTCGTCGAACACTAGATCTCCCACTCGTAGGCGTTCCACGCCTCGTTGACCGGGTTCGGCGCGAAGCCCTTGAAGTTCGGGCTGATCGGCTGGATCTGCCGCGGAAACCAGATGTAATCCTCGGGGACGTCCCGGGCGATCAGCTTCTGGATCTTCGAGTAGGCCTTCTTGCGGGTGGCCTGGTCGTAGCTCGCCAGGGCTTCCGTCTCGGCGGCGTCCATCGCGGGGTTGTCGTAGCGGGTGTAGTTCGCGCCGTCAGGGTGCTGGGGCCGGCCGATCTGGTCGCTGGAGTAGATAGACTGGTCGTCCGGGTCGTAGCCGGCCGTGCTGCGG
>CAXTNU010000275.1:0-5028 GCA_964245595.1 uncultured bacterium
GCGGAACGCCGCGCGCAGGCGCTGCCGGTCGGTGACGCCGACGGCCTCGGCGGCGCGCAGCGCGTCGCTCGTCGTCCCGGCCGCGACGGCATAGCCGTGCTGCCCGCGCAGCAGCGCGGAGAACGCCGCGACGCTGTCGGTGAAGTCCGCGCTCACCCGTGGTTCGCGCGCACCGAGCCGAGCCCGTAGTCCGACGCCGGCACCGGCGCGGCAGCGGATGACGGCAGGGCCGAGTCACCCGCGCCGCCAGCGGCGAGCAGCGGTTCGTAGCGCGCGCGCTGGCCGCGCAGCAGCTCCCAGTCCTCGCGCACTTTGAGCAGGCAGCCGGTGGTGATCTCCAGGGTGCGCTCGTCGATCGCCGACCGGCCGAGGCGGATCAGCGCCAGCGCCCAGTCGAGCGCTTCGGCGACGCCGGGAACTTTCTGGAACGGCTGCTCGCGCAGGTACGCCATGAAGCGCGCGATCTGCTCGGCCAGGCGCGCGTCGATGCCGGGCAGGCGGGCGCGCAGGATCGCCAGCTCTTGCGCTGGCGTGGGGTACGCGAGCCAGGCGTAGAGGCAGCGCCGGCGCAGCGCGTCGGACAGCTCGCGCGTGCGGTTCGAGGTGACGATCACCGCCGGCCGCTCGCGCGCGCGCACCGTCCCGAGCTCGGGGATCGTGACTTGGAACTCGCCCAGCAGCTCGAGCAGAAACGCCTCGAAGGCTTCGTCGGCGCGGTCGATCTCGTCGATCAGCAGCACCGGCGCGCGCGCTTGGGTGATCGCTTCGAGCAGCGGGCGCTCCAGCAGAAACGGGCGGCTGAAGATCTGCGCCTCGCGCGCCTCGGCCGAGGTCTCGTCGTGCTCGGTCAGCCGGATGCGCAGCAGCTGCTTGGGGTAGTTCCACTCGTACAGCGCGCTGGCGGCGTCGAGCCCTTCGTAGCACTGCAGGCGGATCAGGCGCGTGCCGAGCACGTCGGCGAGCACCTTCGCGCTCTCGGTCTTACCGACGCCGGCCGGCCCTTCGAGCAGCAGCGGCTTCTCCAGCGCGAGCATCAGCTCCAGCGTGGTGGCGAAGTCGTCGCTCGTGACGTAGCCGCGGGCCGCGAAACGCTCCCCGATGCGGTCCAGCGTCACGCGCGAACCGGGTCGGCGGCGAACTTCGCGCGGCAGCCGGCGCCGCAGAAGACGTACGCCTGCCCGCCGTGCTCGAAGCGGTGGCGCGCGGTCGAGAGGTCGACCTCCATGCCGCAGACCGGGTCGATGGCGGTGAGCGGATCGGTCGCACCGTTCGCGCCTGACGCCCGCCCGGTGTCGTGAACGTGCCCGCCGCCTGCGGGTTCGGCGGCGGCCGGGGCGCCGTCCGCCGCCGCGTTCGTTCTGATGATCTCGGCCAGGATCGCGATCGCGACGTCGCCCGGACCGCGGGCGCCGATGTCCAGGCCGACCGGCGTGCGCAGCGTGGCGAGCTGCTCGGGCGGCACGCCGGTCTGCGCGAGCACCGCAGCGACGCTGCGCGCGCGGCGGCGGCTGGCGAGCAGGTGGCCTTGCGAGGCGACCACCGCGACGAGCTGCGCGCAGGCGTCGCGGCCGGCGTCGGCGAGCTGCGTCGCGAGCGACTCCAGCGCGACCGGGCGGACCCCGGCGACCGGCGCGAGCGCGTTCAGCTCGCCGGCCAACACCACCCGCACCACGTCGTAGCGAATCTGCGCCGCGACCCGGGCCAGCGCGTCGGCGACCGGCGTGTCGCCCACCACGATCAGGCGCGGCAGCGGCACGTGCGGCTCGATGTACACGTCCACCGCGCCCTCGGACGCGCACCCCATCGCGACCACCACGCAGTCGTCGCTCGGTGCGCTCGGCTGCGCGCCGGGGCGAATCTGCACCAGCCGGGGCTGGCCGCTGCGCAGCGCGCGCAGCGCTTCGCGGCGCACGATGTCGCGCGAGCACGAGCCGCCCACGAAGCCGTCCATCACGCCGTCGGCGAACACCAGCGCGCGGTCGCCCAGGTGCGAGCTGACCGGCGCGCGCCGCGCGACGACCGTCGCGACCGCGAAGCAGGCGCGCTCGCGCTCCAATTCGGCCAGACGGGCGAAGAACGACACGCGCGTGGCTCCGCTACACCGGGGCCGCGCTCAGGCGCGTCTTGACGTTGGCGAAGGTGGTGCTGATGATGCGGTTGGCCTGCGCGTCGAGCACCCGCCCGCCGACCGTCGCGACCGGCCCGCGCATCGTCGCCTTTCCTTGCCAGTTCAGGATCGTCGCGCCGGCGCCGGCGGCGCTCACATCGGCGCCGGCCAACAGGTCGACCACGCTGCCGAAGCCGCCGCCGCTGATCTTCATCCCCATGCGCGCGCCGTCGGGACTCGGGTCGAGCGTGACGTGGAACTTGAACTTGCCGCGCACCGGGCCGACCGCGACCTGCACCACCGCGTCGAACGTGCGCCCGTCGACGACGTTGGACGAGATGACGTCGGGCATGCACGACACGATCGCGGCCGGGTCGGTGATGAACGCCCAGACGCGTTCCGCGGGGGCCGGGATCTGCTCGCAGCCCTCGTACGCGAGGTTCACGCGCCGGCCGCTTTGATCGCCGCCCACACCTTCGAGCGGGTGAGCGGCATGTCGATGTGCTCGATGCCAAGCGGCGCGAGCGCGTCCATCACCGCGTTGACGAATGCCGCCGGCGAGCCGACGTTGGGGCTCTCGCCCACGCCCTTGGCGCCGATCGGGTGGTGCGGGCTGGGGGTGACGGTGCTGCCCGTCTCCCAGTGCGGCGTCTCGAGCGACGTCGGGATCAGGTACTCGGTGAAGTTGGGCTGCTGGTGGTTGCCGCTCGCGTCGTAGCTGATCTCCTGCATGAACGCGATCGCGAACCCTTCGGTCAGCCCGCCGTGGATCTGACCCTCGACCACCATCGGGTTGATCACGGTGCCGCAGTCGTCGACCGCCAGGAAGCGCCGCACGTTCACGAACCCGGTCTCGCGGTCGACGTCGACCACCGCGACGTACGCGCCGTAGGGGAACGTCAGGTTGGGCGGATCGTAGTAGTAGGTCGCCTCGAGGCCGGGCTCGCTGTCGGGCGCGGGGTTGGTGTAGGCGGCGAACGCGCACTCCGCCATGGTCACGCTGCGCTCGGGGATGCCCTTGACCTGGAACTTGTAGTTCGCCCACTCGACGTCGGCTTCGTTCGCTTCCAGCAGGTGGGCGGCGATCTTCTTGGCCTTCTCGCGGATGCGCCGGCCGGCCATCGCGATCGCCGCGCCGGCGACCGGCGTGCTGCGGCTGGCGTAGGTCCCCAGACCGTAGGGCGCGGTGTCGGTGTCGCCTTCCTCGACCATGATGTTCTGCGGGTCCAGCCCGAGCTCTTCGGCCGCGATCTGGGCCCAGGTGGTCTCGTGACCTTGGCCTTGTGATTTGGTGCCGGCGCGCAAGATCGCCGAGCCGGTCGGGTGGATGCGGATCTCGGCGCTGTCGAACATCTTGATGCCCATGATGTCGAAGTGCTTGCTGGGCCCGGCGCCGACGACTTCGGTGAAGGTCGAGATGCCGATGCCCATCAGCTCGCCGCGCGCGCGCTTCTCGGCCTGTTCCCGGCGCAAGTCGTCGTAGCCGATCGTGGCGAGCGCCTTGCGCAGGGTCAGCTCGTAGTCGCCGCTGTCGTAGACGAAGCCCAGCGGCGAGGGGTACGGCATCTGCTCCTTGGTGACGAAGTTCTTCAGGCGCAGCTCGGCCGGGTCCATGTTCAGCCGCCCGGCGAGCATGTCCATCCCGCGCTCGATCGCGTACGAGGCCTCGGTGACGCGGAACGAGCAGCGGTACGCGACGCCGCCGGGAGCTTTGTTGGTGAAGTAGGCGTCGAGCTCGGTGAACGCGAGCGGGAAGTCGTACGAGCCGGTGACGATGCCGAACATGCCGGCCGGGTATTTCGTCGGGTCGGCGGCGGCGTCGAACGCGCCGTGGTCGGCGACGGTGGCGACCTTGAGCGCGGTCAGCGTGCCGTCCTTGGAGGCGCCGATCTCGACCTCCATGTGGTAGTCGCGCGCGAACCCCGTCGTGGTGAGGTTCTCGGTGCGCGTCTCGACCCACTTGACCGGCACGCCGAGCACCACCGACGCCGCGGCCGAGACGACGTAGCCGGCGTAGACGGGCACCTTGTTGCCGAAGCCGCCGCCGATGTCGGGCGAGACGACGTGGATCTTGTCCTCGGGGATGCCGGTCACCAGCGACACCACGGTGCGGTGCGCGTGCGGCGCCTGCGAGGTCAGGTAGAGGGTGAGCCGGCCGGTGCCGGGGTTCATGTCGGCGATCGCGCCGCACGGCTCCAGCGGCGCCGGGTGGCAGCGCTGGAAGTAGACCTTCTCCTTGAGGTGGACGTCCGAGGCGGCGAGCGCGGCGTCCGTCTCGGCGCGCTGGCCGACCTCCCAGTGGTAGATGTGGTTGGTCTTGGCCTCGCGGTCGTCGCGGATGACGTTCTCGTCCTTCATCGACTCGAAGGGCGAGATCAGCGGCTCGAGCGGCTCGTACTCGACCTCGACCAGTTCGGCTGCGTCCTGGGCGGCCTCGCGGCTCTCGGCGATCACGCCGGCGACTTCCTGGTACTGGTAGAGCGCCTTGCCGACCGCGAGCACCATCTGCTTGTCGTAGCCGTGGAAGGTCGGGATCCAGGCCAGCCCGTGCGCGGCGAGATCCTCGCCGGTCAGGACCGCTATGGCGCCCGGCACGGCCAGCGCGGCGGTCTTGTCGATCTTGACGATGCGCGCGTGCGGGTACGGGCTGTGCACCAGGCACAGGTAGAGCATGCGCGGGAGCACGATGTCGTCGAGGTACTGGCCGCGGCCTTGGATGAAGCGCGGGTCTTCCTTGCGCTTCATCGACTTGCCCATCGCGTGGAGCTCTTTCTCCGGCTCGATCGTGGTGCTCATGCGGGCGCTCCTGAGGCGACGGGCTCGGGCTGCGGTGCGGCCGCGGCGGCGCCGCCGGCGCTCAGCGCGCCGGCGGCTTGCTGCACCGCTTTGACGATGTTCTGGTAACCGGTGCAGCGGCAGAG
>CAXTNU010000275.1:5038-5614 GCA_964245595.1 uncultured bacterium
CTCTGCCGCTGCACCGGTTACCAGAACATCGTCAAAGCGGTGCAGCGGCAGAGATTGCCCGAGAGCGCTTCGCGAATCTCGGGTTCGCTGGGGTCGGGATTGTTCTTCAAGAGAACCAGCGACGTCATCAGCATGCCGGGCGTGCAGTAGCCGCATTGCAGGCCGTGGGCGTCCCAGAAGCCTTGCTGCAGCGGGTGCAGCTTGCCGGCCTGGGCCAAGCCCTCGACGGTCGTGATCTCGTGGCCGTCGGCCATCACGGCGAACATCGTGCAGGCCTTGACCGCGCGCTCGCCGTCCAGCACCACCACGCACACCCCGCAGCTCGAGGAATCGCAGCCGACGTGCGTGCCGGTCAGCCCGAGCGCCTCGCGCAGGAAGTACGCCAGCAGCGTGCGCGGCTCGGCCTCGCGCTCGTACTTCGCGCCGTTGACCGTGACGGAGATCTTCATCGCACTCCTTGGATGCCCAGCCGGGCCAGCGTCGCCAGCAGCGCGCGGCGCACCAGCACGCCGGCCATGTCTTTCTTGAAGTCGACCGTGCCGCGGGTGTCGGCGACCGGGTCGGCCGCGGCGCGGG
>CAXTNU010000276.1:0-5577 GCA_964245595.1 uncultured bacterium
GCGGCGGCCGAGTAGGCGGCGGTGCTGCAGTTCGGCGGCGCGGTCGGCACGCGGGCGTCGCGGGGCCCGCGCGGGCGCGAGGGCGCGCGGGCGCTGGGGCGCGAGCTCGACCTGCGCGTGCCCGACCTGCCCTGGCACGCCGACCGCAGCCCGTTCGCGAACGCCGTCGGCGCGCTGGGCCTGGCCTGCGGCAGCCTGGCCAAGTTCGCCGCCGACGTCGTGCTGCTGATGCAGACCGAGGTCGCGGAGGTCAGCGAGCCGCACGCGCCGGGCCGGGGCGGTTCGAGCACGATGCCGCAGAAGCGCAATCCGATCGCCGCGGAGTACGTGATCGCCAACGCGCGCGCCGTGCGCGGCCTCGTGCCGCTGATGCTCGAAGCGATGAGCGGCGACCACCAGCGCTCGACCGGCCCCTGGCAGACCGAGGAGATCGCCCTCCCGCCGGCGTTCGTCGCCGCCTCGGCCGCGTTCGCGCAGAGCGCGGCGATCGCGCGCGGCATGACGGTCGACAGCGCGCGCATGCGGCGCAACCTCGCCGCCTCGGGCGGCCTGATCGTCGCCGAAGCAATCTCGACGGCGCTCGCGCCGCAGCTCGGCCACGACGAAGCGCACGCCCTCGTCGCGCGCGCCGCCAACGATGCGATCGAGTCGGGGCAGCCGTTCCTGGACGCGCTCGCCGCGATACCCGAGATCACCCGTCACCTCGATCGCGCCGAGCTCGAGCGTCGGCTCGACCCGGCGCGCTACACCGGCGAGGCGCAAGCCGTCGTCGACCGCGTCACACACCTCGCCCAGCGCAGTGGAGAACACCGATGAAACGTACCAGCTTCCTCGCCGCCGGCGCGGCCGGCGCCCTCGCCGTCGGCGCGCCGCGCTTCACCCTGGCCGCCGGTCAGGCCGCGACCGTCAAGGTCGGCTTCCTCGACTCGTTCAGCGGCATCTTCTCCGACCTCGCCTCGTACCACAAGGCCGGTGCGCAGCTGGCGCTCGATGACGCCAACCGCACGGGGCGGGTCAAGTTCGAGTTCGCCTACGGCGACGACGCGTCCAAACCGGCGATCGCGACGAGCGAGGCGCGGCGCCTCGTGACCCAGGAGAACGTCGACGTGCTGTTCGGCGGCACGTCGTCGGCCAACGGCCTGGCGCTCAACGCGCTGGTGCTGGAGCTGGGCGTGTTCAATCTCCTGATCGGAGCGCAAGACTCGAGCATCACCGGCGTCAACGCGTCCAGGCTGACCTATCGCTTCGGGCAGAACGTGCGCATGCTGCTGGCCCCGGTGATCCGCCGCTCGCTGGCGCTGGGCAAGAAGTGGTATTTCATCCAGGCCGACTACGCGCTGGGCAAGGACGCCTACGCGCAGACGTCGGACGCGCTGCGGCGCGCGGGCGGGATGGAGATCGGCCACGACATCGTGCCGCTCGGCACCTCGGACTTCTCCTCGCAGCTCACCAAGCTGCGCAACAGCAACGCCGACGTGCTGATGCTGTGCAACAGCGGCCTGGACGCGGCGAACACGATCAAGCAGTTCGTCCAGTTCGGCCTCAACAAGAAGATGAAGCTGTCCGGCATCTCGCTCGAGGACATCTACTACAAGGCGCTGCCGCTGGACGACATCGTCGGCGCGACCTTCCCGGTGCTGTGGGCGCCGTCCGTCTCGCCGACCGCGCTGGCGCTGGCCGCGCGCATGCGGCGCGACATCCACGGCCCGGTCTCGGGCCGGCACTACATCGGCTACATGGCCGCCAAGTCGCTCTTCGACCGCATCCGCAGCGCCGGCACGACCAAGGCCGACAAGCTGGCCGACGCGTTCGCCAACTACAGCTTCGACGCGGCGAAATCCGGGCGCGCGATCTACCACGGCTGCGACCACCAGGCCGCGCACGACACCTACGCCGGCTCGAGCGTCTCGTCCAAGACGTTCGCCCGCACGCAGTTCATGTACGACATCGTGGGCGAGGTGCCGGCCGCCGAATCCGACGGCAACTGCGACTCGCCCTGGGCCAAAGCCGCGACCGAGAACTTCGGCAAACAGAAGATCAGCGAGCGCCCCAACTACACCGCCAAGACCTTCTGAGCGCCGTCTCCGCCGGCTCGCCCGCCCCAAGACCGTGCTCCGGCGCGGTCTTTTCATGCGCGGAGGTCCGGTGCTTGACATGGGCCGACTTTGGTCGTATTCTTTATATCAATCTAACTGATATAAAGAGCGCGTAGGACAGACGTCCGAAGGAGCAACTACCATGAACACCGTTCTCAGCACCGCCATCGCGGCCACCGTCCTCGCTACCAGTGCGATCCCCGCGCTGGCCCAGTCGGCACCCGAGGCGCCCATCGCGGTCACCAACTGCGCCATCGGCGCGGCGGCCCGGCCCTACAACGAAGGCCCGCTCCAGGCCGCCGAGGGCGGCGGCATCGCGATCAGCTTCGTGAACCGCGCCGGCGTCGAAGCGACCGGGGTTCGGTTCCTGGTCCGCACCGGCCGCACGGTCCAGACGGTCGACGACCAGGGCAGCTTCGCCAGCGGAACCCGCATCGACCGCGTCTTCAGCCCCGCCACGGCCTCCTACGATGCCGGCAGCGCCTCGTGCGAGGTCGAAGCGGTCAGCTTCGCCGATGGGACGACCTGGCAGCGCTGACCGGCGCTTGCCGGGATGGTCGGCCGGCGCCGTTCGGGAAGAGAGCGGCGATGGCCGGCCGGCGCGGTACCTCGGACAAACCGGTGAACGCGCTGCGCGGTCACCTGCTCGCGACGCTCAAGTACGCCGCGGGCGCGTCGCGCCTGGCGCTCGAGGCTGAGCTGGGCCAGCTCGGGATCACCCCGCAGCAGTTCCTGGCCCTGATCGCGATCGCCGAGAACGCCGACATCTCCAACGCCGAACTGGCCCGCCACGGCTACGTCTCGGCCCAGAGCATGAATGCCATCGTGGGCCGGCTCGAAGCGGCCGGGCTGATCCGGCGGGTGCCCTGTCCGACCGGCGGGCGGACCCTCCAGACCCGCATCACCGAGGCCGGCCGCACGATGCTCGGCCGCGCCACCGCGCACGCCTACGCGATCGAGAAGTACGTCCGCGAGGCCCTCGGGAGCGACGAGTTCGACGCCCTGACCCACTCGCTGGAGCGCTTCACCGAAGCCCTGGCGCGGGCCGAGACGGTCAGCACGACGACCCGGCCTTGGAACGCCTACCTGTCCGCAGCCGAGGCGGAAGTGGCCGAACAGCCCTTTCCCTAGCCGGCCGCGCCCGCCCGGGCCAGCCCGGCGATCGCCACCGCGACGTGGGCCGCGATCCCGGTCGCCATGGCCTGCTCGTCGATGTCGAAGGCCGGGTGGTGGTTGGGGAACGCGTGCGCCGCGTCGGCCCCGCCCAGGAAGTAGAAACACGCCGGGACGACCTGGGCGAAGTACGAGAAGTCCTCGCTGCCCATCACGGGCGGGGTCTCGACCACCCGTTCCGCGCCGAGCGCTTCGCTCAGCGCCGCGCGCACGAAGTCCGCTTCGTCGGGGTCGTTGACCGTCACCGGATACGAGGGGTGCCAGTGCAGCGAGCAGGTCGCGTTGGCCGAGGCGCAGGTGTGCTCGGCGATGCGCCGGACGCGCCCTTCCATCGCCTCGCGGGTCGCCTCGGCGAAGCTGCGCACCGTGCCCTTGAGCGCGACCCGGGGCGGAATCACGTTGTAGGTCGTGCCGCCGTTGATCGCGCCGATCGTCACGACGGCCGGCTCGAGCGGGTCGATCTCGCGGCTGACCACGCGCTGCAGCGCGCCGACCACCTCGGCCGCGACGACGACCGGGTCGACCGAGCGGTGCGGCATCGCGCCGTGCCCGCCGACCCCGTCGACGACGAGGTCGAACGAGTCGACCGAGGCCATCAGCGGCCCGGAGCGCAGCCCGAGCTGCCCGCTGGGCAGCATCGTGACGACGTGCAGCCCGTAGGCGCGCTCGATCGCGAAGCGCGCGATCAGGCCATCCTCGAGCATCGCCTTGGCCCCGCCGCCGCCCTCTTCCGCCGGCTGGAACACGAACGCGATCCGCCCCTGGAGCTCGGCGGCGCGCTCGCGCAGCACGCGGGCCGCGCCGAGCAGCATCGCGACGTGCGCGTCGTGCCCACAGGCGTGCGTCACGCCGGCGTTCTGCGACACGTAGGGGACGTCGTTCTCCTCGGGCATCGGGAGCGCGTCCATGTCGGCCCGCAGCATGATGGTCGGCCCGGGCCGCCCGCCGGTCAGCAGCCCGACCACGCCGGTCCCGCCGATCCCGGTGTGGACTTCCAGCCCCAGCGTCCGCAGCCGCTCCGCGATGATCCCGGCCGTGCGGTGCTCCTCGAAGGCCAGCTCCGGGTGGGCGTGCAGGTCGCGCCTCAGCTCGATGGTCTCGGCAAGGAGCGCGGGCGGAACGGCGAGCGTGGTCATGCGCCGCGCTTCGCCGCAGCGTGGGATGAAGCCGCCTGTCAGAGATCGAGCAGCGCGCGCAGGCCGGCGTCGATTTGCGCCATGATCGCCGCCGGAAGGTCGCCCGCTTTCTCGCCGACGAGGCGGGCTTTGTCGACCGCGCGCATCTGCCGGCACAGCACGCGGCTGTCCTTGCTGGTGCCGCCGGTGCCGCGCGGAACGAAGGGATGCAGCGCGTTACCGGGCCGGCCTTTCGCGTCGCCCAGCGGCACGATTACGGTCATCGGGTTCTTGGCGTCGTACTCGGCGGGGACGCTGCGAGCTACGACGACGCAGCGGCGCGTCTTGGCTTGCTCGCTGCCCACGACCGGGTCGAGCGCGACGTGATAGATCTCGCCGCGCCGGACCAGCCGATAGGATTGACCCGCGCTCACTCGTCGCCGTCGTCGAGCCCGTCCGCCATCGCGTGGGCGAACTCGTCGAGGATCGCCAGGTTTTCTTCGGCGTCCTCGGCCAGGATGCGGCCGATCTCGGCGTCGAGCCGCTCGCGCCGCAAGCGGTTCACCGCGTCGCGGGCCGCCGCGAGCATGAACTGGGTCCGGTTCTCGCCCGCTTCCGCGTCGATCGCGGCAAGCTCGTCGGCGGGGACTCTCAGCGTGATCGCAACCGTGCCCATAGGCTTCAGCTTACCAGGCGCATGCGAAGTTGTCCATACAGACCGTAATGCTTCGCTCGGCAGTTGCTACGTTGACAACCCGCCCGCCGCCGTGGTCTACTCGGCTCACATGTCCGCCTGCTTCGGGTATCGCTGGTATTACGGCTCCACGGCCTCTCCGTGGCGGTCGGTCTCGGCGTTTTCGTAGGTAGGCGGCACACTGCACACCACGAGCCTCTCGCCGATCCGGCGGGGGGCTCGTTCGTTTCGAGCGGCAAGCACGACCACACATGACGGCCACCACAGGGTCCTCCAGCCTCCGCGTCCCGGGCGACAAGTCGATCGCGCACCGGGTGCTGATGCTCGCCGCGCTGGCGAACGGCACCTCGCGCCTGCGCGGCCTGCCGGCCGGACTGGACGTCCGCTCGACCCGCCGCGCGCTCGAGGCGCTGGGCGTCGCGATGCGTGACGAGGGCGACGCCGTCGTGGTCGAGGGTCGCGGCGGTGCGTTCGACGCGGATGCGCTCGTGGCGGCGAC
>CAXTNU010000277.1:0-870 GCA_964245595.1 uncultured bacterium
CCGGCGAGGCGCCGTTCGATCCGGGCGTGACCCTCGCCCTGGCCGGCGTGCGCGCGGGTGCCGAACAGATCGCGAGCACGTCGTCGGACGGCTGGACCTGCAACACCCCGCTCGGACCGCTCACCGACGGCCGCAACGCCCTGCTGGCCTTCGGGCTCGACGGCGCGCCGCTGCCGGTCGAGCACGGCTTCCCGGTCCGCATGGTGGTGCCCGGGCTCTACGGCTACGTGTCGCCCTGCAAGTGGATCACCGACATCGAGCTCACCACCTACGACGCGTTCACCTCCTACTGGGAGCAGCGCGGCTGGGGGAAGTTCGGGCCGGTCAAGACCGAGTCCCGCATCGACGTGCCCCGGGTGGGGGCGAGCGTGCCCGCGGCCCCCCCGAACTGGCCAACCAGCACACGGGGCTGCAGCTGCGCCAGCCGTTCGGCATGGCGGTCGAACATGGACAGCCACACCGCCGCCTTGTAGCCGAAGGTGATCGGCAGCGCGTGCTGCAGGTGGGTCCGCCCGGCCATCACGTCGTCGCGGTGCTCGCGCGCGCGCCGCGCCAGCGCGTCGATGGCCGCATTCAGATCGGTGTCGAGCAGCGCGAACGCCTCGCGCAGCTGGAGCACGGTCGCGGTGTCGACGATGTCCTGGGTCGTCGCGCCCCAGTGCACGTACCGCCCCGCTTCGGGGCCGGCCAGCTTGGCGAGCTGCTTGGTGAGCGGCACCACCGGATAGCCGACGTTCTCGGTTCCCGCGACCAGCGCGGCGAGGTCGAAGCGGTCGAGATCGCTCGCGGCGGCGGCGATGGCCGCGGCCGCCGAGGCCGGGATGACGCCGCCGGAGGCTTCCGCGCGGGCCAGCGCGACCTCGACGTCGA
>CAXTNU010000277.1:880-5575 GCA_964245595.1 uncultured bacterium
ACGTCGAGCAGCGCGCGCAGCCGGCGCGGCAGCGAGAACACTTCGCGCATCGCGCGGGTGCCGTACAGCTCGCCGTAGAGCGCCGTGCCGCTCGCGAACACGGTCAGAGCGCGAAGAAGGCCGTCTCGCCTTCGCCCTGGAGCGCGATGTCGAAGCGGTACACCGGCACGCCGCCCGCGTGCTCCTCGCGCGCCGCGATCAGCGTGCGCCGCGCCGCCTCGTCGGCGATCGACGACAGCACCGGATCGCTCGCGTTCTCCTTCGCGTGGTCGGAGAAGTAGATGCGCGTGACGACGCGCTTGAGCAAGCCGCGCGCGAACACCGACAGGTTGACGTGCGGCGCTTGCGCGGCGCCCGCGCCGCTCGACCCAGCGCCGGGAGCGCTCGCGACCGCGCCCGGAACGATGGTGCGGAACCAGTAGCGCCCGTCCCCGTCCGTGCAGGCGCGGCCGAAGCCGCGGAACAGCCGCCCGCCCGCGACCGGCGCGGCGTCCTCGGGATGCGCGTAGCGGCCGCGCTCGTCGGCCTGCCAGATCTCGAGCAGCGCGTCCGGCACCGGCGCGCCGTCGCCGTCGCGCACGGTGCCCTCGATGCGGATCGCTTCGCCGTTCGCGCCGTCGCGGGTCAAGTCGCTCCAGGCCGGGCGGGTCAAGCCTTCGCGGAAGAACGGCCCGATCGTCTGCGACGCGGTCGGGATCAGCTTCATCAGCGGTTCTCCGCGGGCGTCTCGAGCCGGCCGCGCAGCACGATGTCCCAGCGGTAGCCCAGCGCGTACTCCGCCTCGCTCGAGCTCGCGTCGTAACTGGAGATGAGGCGCTCGCGCGCGGCGGCGTCGGGGATGCTGTGGAAGACCGGATCGGTCTCCAGCAGCGGGTCGCCCGGGAAGTACATCTGGGTGATCAGCCGGGTCGCGAAGCTCGGGCCGAACACCGAGAAGTGGACGTGCGCCGGGCGCCAGGCGTTGTAGGTGTTGCGCCAGGGATACGCGCCGGGCCGGATGGTGAGGAAGCGCCAGCGGCCCTCGCCGTCGGTCACCACTTGGCCGTTGCCGCTGAAGTTCGGGTCGAGCGGGGCGTCGTGCTGGTCGGCGTCGTGGTGGTAGCGCCCCGCCGCGTTGGCCTGCCACAGCTCGACCAGCGTGCCGCGCACCGGGCGGCCGTCCTCGTCGAGCACCCGCCCGGCCAGGATGATGCGCTGGCCCTGCGCTTCCCGCCCGTCGACGCGCGAGATGTCGGTCGCGTTGGGGCCGCACCACAGGTCCTCGAAGGTCGGGCCGGTGATCTCCGAGAGCGAATGCGGCAGCGCGAGCGGCGCGCGCAGCGGGTGGCGCTTGATCGTGCTGGTGTAGGCCGGGTAGTCGTTGTCGGGTTGGGTGCCCGCGCGCTCGGGCGCGTAGGGGGCCGGTCGCACGGTCATGCCTCTCCCTCCAGCTCGCGGTACGCGGCGGCGGCGTGGTGGAACGCGCTGTTCGCCGCCGGAACGCCGGCGTAGACGCCGACTTGCATCAAGATCTCGCGCACCTCGGCGCGGCTGACGCCGGTGTTGCGGGTCGCGCGGACGTGCAGCTTCAGCTCGTCCCAGCGGCCGAGCGCGGCCATCATCGCGATCGTCAGCATGCTGCGCGTCTTGCGGTCCAGGCCGGGCCGGTTCCAGACACCGTCCCAGGCGTAGCGCGTGATGAACTCCTGGAAGTCGCGCGTGAAATCGGTCGCGCCGGCCTGCGAGCGGTCGACGTGCGCGTCGCCCAGCACCGCCCGCCGCACCGCCATCCCGCGTTCGACCTGCGCGTCGGTATCGGCATCGTGTTCGGCCATGTCAGCTCCCCAAGAACGCGAGCAGGGCGGCGTTGAACGCCTCGGGCCGCTCCGCGCACAGGATGTGGGCGGCGTCGGCGAGCACCAGCAGCTCCGCCCCGGCGATGGCCGCTTGCAATTCCGCGCCGTCGGCGGGCGTCGTCACCGGATCGTCCGCGCCCGCGACGACGAGCGTGCGGCAGCCGATGCGCGCGCCGTCGGCGCGCAGGTCGCCGTCGCGCACCGCCTTGCAGGCCGCGACGTAGCCCAGCGCCGGCGTGCGGCCGAGCATGGTGGCGAAGCCGCGCACCAGGTCGGGCTGCTCGCGCCGGGTGCGCGGGCTGAACCAGCGCCCCATGCCGGGCTCGACGAGCGGGGCCAGCCCCTCGCGCTCGACCAGGCCGATGCGCTGGTTCCAGTTCTCCGGCGTGCCGATCCGGCTCGCCGTCGCGCACAGCACGAGCGCTTCGACCCGGGCGGGATACGCCGCGGCGAAGCGCTGCGCGATCATCCCGCCGACCGACAGCCCGACGAAGCGCACCCGCTCGATGCCCAGCGCGTCGAGCAGCGCGGCGACATCGCCGGCGAGCTGCGCGATGGTCGTGCCGCGCTCGCCGTCGCTCGCCCCCGACGTGGTGAGGCCGTGGCCGCGCATGTCGTAGCGCAGCACCCGGTGCGCCGCGCCGAGCGCGTCCAGCTGGGCGTCCCACATGTGGGCGGTCGTGCCGAGCGAGTTGGCCAGCAGCACCACCGGCGCGCCCGCCGGTCCGCCGAGGTCGTAGTGCGTGACGAGGTCGGCGCAGCGCACGAACGGCACGGTCAGCGTCCTTCCTTGCCGGCGCGCTCGGCGCTGGGCTCGCTCAGCCAGTGGTCGGCGGCGTTGCGGACGTGCTCGCGGGCCAGCCGCTCGGCGGCGGCGGCGTCGCCCGAGCGGATCGCGTCGAGCACCAGGCTGTGCTCGCCGGCCGAGCGGGCCAGGCGCCGGCCCTGGTTCTGCAAGCGCATGTAGACCACTTCGCTCGACATCCGCACCAGCGGGATGAACTGCTGCAGCCGCGCGTGCCCGGTCGCCTCGACGATCTTGACGTGGAAGTCGGCGTTGGCGACCAAGTAGTGGTGCTTGTCGGCCGGCGCGTAGGCGCGCATCCGCTTGGCCAGCGCCGTCAGCTCGCGCTCCACTTCGCGCGGCAGCCCGCGCTGGGCGAGCAGCCGCGCCGCCAGGCCGTCGACCATCTCGCGCAGGTCCATGATCTCGCGCGCGTCGTCCAGCTCCAGCGCGACCACCGAGGCGGCGCCGGTGGCGGAGTACACGACCAGCCCCTCGCGCTCGAGCGCGTCGAGCGCCTCGCGCAGCGGCGTCCGGCTGACCCGCAGCTGCCGCGCCAGGTGCTCTTGGCGCAGCACCGTGCCCGGCGCGAGGCTGCCGTCGAGGATCAGCCGGCGCAATTGGTCGACGATGCCTTCCTTCATGCGCGGCTGGCGCTCGAGCGCGATCGGGGTGACGCCGGCCAGCTCGGGCCGTTCGGGAATCATCGGGGTGCCTCGGCGAGCAGCGGCAGGAGCTCGGCTTTGAGCCGTTCCTTGGCCACGCGCATCGTCGCGGTGAGCGGGAACGCCGCGACGAACAGGATGCGCAGCGGGATCTTGTAGGGCGCGAGCCGGTCGGCGCACCACGCGCGCAGCTCGTCCTCGCCGACGGTCGCGCCCGGTGCGCGGATCACCGCGCCGACCACGTCCTCCTCCGAGAGGGCGGAGGGCACGCCGATCACCGCGGCCTGCTGCACCCCGGGGTGCAGCTCGAGCGCGTCCTCGACCTCGCGCGGGGCGATGTTCTCACCGCGCCGGCGGATCATCTCCTTGTAGCGCCCGACCAGCACCACGTCGCCGTCGTCGTCGACGTAGCCCGCGTCGCCGGTGCGCAGCCAGCCGTCCTGCAGCGCGCGGGCGCTGATCTCGGGCGCGTTCCAGTAGCCCGGCGTGAGCGCGGGGTTGCGAAACTGCAGCTCGCCGACCGCGCCGCGCGGCCGGACCTCGCCTTCCAGCGAGACGATGCGAACCTCGTTGGGCACGGCGCCGTCCGGGTGCACGCGCGGGCGGCCGATGCTGGAGCGCTTGGCGCGCGACGTGTCGCTCTCGACCGTGCCGAAGGTGTTCTCCGACATCCCGAAGCCGGTCACGATGCGCAGCCCGAAGCGCCGCTCCAGCGCGCGGTTCTCGGCCGGCTCCAGCGCGGGCGCGGCGTAGAGCGTGCGCAGGCTGCCGGGCACGAACGCGTCCTGCGGCTGGCGGGCGAGGATCGCGACCATCGCGCCGATCACGTTCACTTCGGTCACGCCCAGAGCGGCGGCGGCGCGCCAGAAGGCCGAGGCGCGGAACTTCGCCCCCACGGTGAGCCGGTAGCCGTTGGCGAGCGCGGTCATCAGCGAGTACGCCTGCGCGTTGATGTGGAAGAAGGGCAGGATCGACCACAGGTGCTCGTCCGTGCCCAAGCCGATCCACGCCGGCATCGACTGCCCCGCGCCGGTGTACGCGAGATGGCGCACCAGCGCGCCCTTCGGCCGGCTCGTCGTGCCCGACGTGTACACGATCGCGGCCACGTCGCTCGGCTGCGCGCCCGCGGGCGGGAACGCGTCGTGCGCTTTCCCGGACGACGAAGCGTCGTGCGCGTCAGTACGCGAGGCTCCGTCCCCACCGACATCGGCGAGCAGTGCGACGGGGATGCTGCGCGCGCCGCACACCGCGCGCACGAGCTCCACCGTGTCGGCGTGGGCGAGCGCGATGCACGGGCGCAAGTCGGCGACGACGTACTCCAGCTCCGCCGCGGTCAGCGCCGGGTTCACCGCGGCCGGCCACGCGCCGGCGTGCACCGCCGCCAGCCAGCCCTCGATCGTCGCGATCCCGT
>CAXTNU010000278.1:0-5570 GCA_964245595.1 uncultured bacterium
GGCTGTGCCCGTAGAACGCGAGCGGCGCGTCGTGCAGCGGTTCGAACGCGGCGCACAGCGCGGCGACCGCCGCCTCGGCCTCGGTCGCGGGCGGCTCGTCGCTGCGGTGCTCGCGGCCCGGCAGCGCGACCGCCCACAGCTCGACGTCCGGCGGCAGCGCCGCTTGCCACTGGTAGAACGCGGTCGCGCCGCCGCCGCCGAACGGAAAGCAGATCAGGCGCAGGCGCGGCCGGCCACAGCGCTTGAGCGCGGCGAGCCAGCCGGCGCTCACGGCTTCACCGGGCCGGTCACCTCGAACACGCCCAGGAACGGGTGGAACATGTGAGTGTACCGGTACGTGCGGTGCTCGGGGGTCAGCGCGACCTGCACCGGGCCGGGCTTGGTGATGGTCAGCGCGCCGGCGCGCTTGAGCCGCGCGCAGGCCGCCTCGAAGTCGGCGGTGCGAAAGCAGGTGTGGTAGACCATCGTCTTCTGGTTCTGGTCGCGCAGCAGCTTGCCGACCGCGCTGTCGGCGCCGCGCGGCTCGACGACCTCGATCACGTCGCCCGCGGGCGAGACCAGCTTGGAGATGAGGACGCCGAAGTCGTCCTGCGCTTCTTTGTAGTTACGCAGCTCGAAGCCCAGCGCGCGGAAGATCTCGACCGTGGCATCGGTGTCGAGCGTGGCGTACGAGACGTGGTCGAAGCCGTCGAACACGCCGTCAGCCGCCATCCGCGCTCTCGCCGAAGAAGCCCGCGATCCGCTCCACGAGCGGCGCCTCGCCGCGGCAGAACGCGTAGTGGTCGCCGTCGTCCAGGTACAGCTCGGCATCGCGCAGCTCGGAGCGCAGCAGGACGGAGCTCGCGCAGTGCGTCTGCGCATCGTTCCGGCCGGCGGTCACCAGCGCGGGCACGGCGACCTCGCGCGCGACCCGGCGGACCCCGGTGCGGATCAGGTCCTCGACCAGCAAGCCCAGCCGGTGCAGCGAGCGCCCGTGGTAGAACGGCCGGTACGTCTCGAGCGCGAACGCATCGCCGAGCAGCTTGCCCGAGTCGCGCAGGTACACGAAGGTCTTCGAGACCGATGCGGCGTTGGTCTCACCGGCCGCGATGTGCGGCATGATCTTGAGGATGTCGCGCTCGTGCTGGGTCAGCTCGCACTCGTCGGGCTGCATGAAGTACGATCCGTTGACCAGCGCCAGCTTGGGAAACCAGCCGGGGTGCCGGGCCGCCGCGTGGAGCGCGACCGGCGCGCCGGTGCAGTAGCCGATCAGATACGCCTGCGAGAGCTCGAAGTAGCGGAACACGCTCTCCAAGTCGCCGACGTTGGCTCGCAGCGACATGGCGGCGGGCTCGTCGGCCACCGCCTCGGGGTCGAGCACGAGCCTGGTCTCCCAGGTGATGACGCTGAAGCTGCGCGCGAGGCGCTCGACCGCGGCGCCGATCAGCGCCGCCGTCGTCGTCGCGGGCAGCACGACCAGCAGCGCGGGCTTGTCGGCCGCCGGCGCGGAGCGGTAGACGTGCAGCGCGACGCCGTCGTGGCTCTCGAGCCACAGCTCGTCAAGCGCCGCCGCGGTCAGCTCGCTCATTCGCCCTCGCCGATCGTGCGCGCCAGCGTCGCGATCGTGGGCGTTTCGAAGAACGCTTTGACGTCGATCTCGGTCGCGAACGCCGCTTGCACCTCGACGATCATGGTCAGCGCCGTCAGCGAGCTTCCGCCCAGGCCGAAAAAGCTGTCGTCGGGCCGTGCCGCGACGCTCAGCAGGTTCTTCCAGATATCGGTCAGCCGTTGCTCGACGGTTGATGTCTCGATCGGTTCAGCGCTCACGATAACGCTCCCAAACACCCGGCGCTGTTCGCGCGAATTCGACCAAACGTTCGAGCCTGCCTGCAAACCAGGCGGTGTGGTGGCTCACGACTCGTGCGCGTTATGTATGCAATCGCGCGGCGTTGCGCGCGTCGCGCGCGTTCAGGCCGCCGTCGTCTCGCCCGCCAGCAACCGCGCCTTCTCGTCGGTCTGCAGCTCGGCGATCAGCTTGTCCATCTTGCCCGCGAGAATATCCGGAATGTTCTGGAAGTTCTGGTTGATGCGGTGGTCGGTGATCCGGTCCTGCGGGTAGTTGTACGTCCGAATTTTTTCGCTGCGGTCGCCGGTGCCGACTTGGCTGCGGCGCAGCGTCGCTTCGGATTCCTCGCGCTCGCGGCGCTGGTTGGCGGCGAGCTGCGCGCGCAGCATGTCCATCGCGCGGGCGCGGTTCTGCAGTTGCGAGCGCTCCTCGCTGCACGACACGATGATGCCGCTGGGCTTGTGCGTGATGCGGATCGCCGACTCGGTCTTGTTGACGTGCTGGCCGCCCGCGCCCGAGGCTTTGAACGTATCGACTTGCAGGTCGGTCGAGCGGATCTCGATCTCGCCGTCGTCGGCGACCTCGGGCATCACCGCCACCGTCGCGGTCGAGGTGTGGATGCGGCCCGCCGCTTCCGTCGCAGGGACGCGCTGTACGCGGTGCACGCCGGACTCGTACTTGAACCAGCGATACGGCTCGCCGCCCTTGACGCCGACTACGACTTCCTTGTAGCCGCCGGCCTCGTTCTCGCTCTCGCTGAGCAGCTCGACGCGCATCTTCTTGGACTCGGCGAAGCGGGTGTACATGCGCAGCAGGTCGCCCGCGAAGATGCCCGCCTCGTCGCCGCCCGCGCCGGCGCGGATCTCGATGAAGATGTCCTTGTCGTCGTTGGGGTCGCGCGGGAGCATCAGCTCCTGCAGCTCGGCCTCGAGCGCGACGCGGCGCTCGCGCAGCGCGGGCGCTTCCTCTTCCGCCAGGGCGGAGAGCTCGGGATCGCTCTTGTCGGCGCGCAGCGCGTCGTTCTCGGCCAGGTCGCGCAGCAGCGCGCGGTAGGCGCGGAAGGTCGCGACGGTCGGCTCGATCGCCGAGCGCTCCTTCATCAGCGCGGTGAAGCGTGCTTGGTCGAAGCCGCCGCTCGAGTCTGCGAGCGCGGCGTCGATCTCGTCGAAGCGTTTCGAGAGCGTCTCGAGGCGGTCGGTGTAGTGCATCAGGATGAAAAGAAGCGCGCCGGGATGCGGCGCGCTTCGGTGGCTTGGGGCGAGGCCGCTAAACCGAAGCCGGGGCGGCTTCCGCGGCGGCGTCCGCCTGCTGCTTGCGCTCGCGGCGAGTGGCCGTCTCGGCCTTCTTCTTCTCGGCCATCGCGACGCGCTGGTTGAACTTCTCGACCCGGCCCGCGGTGTCGAGGAACTTCTGCTGCCCGGTCCACAAGGGATGGCAGTTGGAGCAGACCTCGACCGAGATCTTCGGCGTCGTCGAGCCGGTGGTGAACTGGGCACCGCAAGCGCACGAAACCTGCGCCTCGGGGTGCCATTTGGGATGAACCTGGGTCTTCACAGCCTTAAGAGTATACCACCGGCTGCAAGAGGCCCCGGGAGCGGGCCCCCGGAGCCTCCTGCGAGCCGGCCGGCGAGCGCTCAGACGCCCGCGATCGCCTTGATGAGATGGCGCGCGAACGGCACGCCCAGGCCCGTCACGTTGTCGTAGCCGGTGCCGGCCGTGTAGCCCGGCTGCGGCGTCGGAGCCGGAGCGTTCGGGTCGCAGCCGTTCGGGTTGAGGTCACAGCCGACCTGACCGTTGTTGCCGAAGGTGATGTCGTAGATCGTCGTCGGGTAGACCGCCGCGTCGTTGTAGACCCCGAACAGCAGCGGGGCGGCGTTGCCCAAGCGGTAGGGGTGCGCGCCGCCCGCCTTGGCGCAGCTCGGGGTCGCCCGGCAGGCCGAGAGGACGAGCGCCCACATGGCGGCCATCTGCGGCGCGGCGACGCTGGTCCCGCCGCTGGGCGAGAGGTGGGCGGTCGCGAAGGGCGTGTCGACCACCACCGCCACGGCGCTGGCCGGGTCGCCGTCGAGCGAGATGTCGGGCTGGTTGCGGCCGCCCGCCATGACGCCCGGACCGACTTGCCACGAGGGCTTGGGCACGATGGTCGACACGCCGCCGCCGCTGGCCCCGTTGCCGGTCTGGTTGCCCCAGGCGGTGAGCGGGCCGAGCAGCTGCCCGGCGTTGTTGAGCGGCACGAACGCGCCGCCGACCGAGGTCACGCTGACGTCCCCCGAAGGGTACGAGACGCAGTTCTGGTTCTCGCGCGACAGGCTGTACGGGGCGCAGGTTTGGGCGCCCTGGTCGCCCGACGAGACGAAGGTCGCGACGCCTTCCGCGGCCAGCGCGGCGAACTCCGAGACGCCGAAGGCGTTCGGGTCGTACGTCTGACCGCCGTCGCTGCTGACGTAGAACGCGCTGAGCACCTCGGGGCCGCCGTAGCTGAGCGAGAGGATGTCCGGCCCGCCGCTGCCGTCATTGTCGGCGATGGCCTGCTGGATCTCGTCGTCCGACTCGGCCAGCCCCTGGTAGGCGTAGCCCAGCCCGGTGTTCGGGTCGGGCGCGCACGGAGTGCCGCTGGGGTCGCCGCACTCGTTGGGCACGTAGGCCAGGTAGAACGCGATCTTGGCGTCCTTCGCGAGCGTCACTTGCTCGGTGTCGATCTGGGCTTCGACGTCCTCGGGATTGCAGGTCGCGGTGGGCGATTCCGAGGCCGGGAGGTTCGGATTGCTGCTGGTCGTGCAGGGCGCGGTGACCGGGGGCGGGCTCGCGGTCGGCGAGCTGCCGGCGTTGGCCGCCGGGCCGGGCTGCACGTTGACCTGGGTCAGCGCCGCCGCGCCCGTCCAGCCGAACTGGCTCTTGTAGGCGCTGAAGTCTTGCGGGGCGATCGGCCCGGTGCCGACGATCCCGATCGTGATGTTCTGGCCGGTGAAGCCGGCCGCGTAGGCGCCGGTGAAGTCGAACGCGGCCGCCATCTGCTGGGGCGTGTTGCCGGTCAGCGAGCCGCTCTGCGGGCCGCCGCTGCCGCCGCGCACGAAGTTGGTGTGCTTGACCTGCGGGTCGAGGATCGCGTCGGCGACCGACGTGACCGGGAGCGGGCGCGAGAACGCGATCGGGCCGCTGGGCGCGACGAGCTGGTGCCCCTCGGCGCTGCGGTAGAGCGCGAACGTCGTTCCGAACGCCTTCTCGAACCCGGCGCGCGGGCCGGCGACGGTCAGGCCCAGGCGCTGCGGCCAGCCGCCCACCCGCAAGCCGGCGGCGGCGAAGTACTGCGCCACCGCGGCGTAGTCGCTCGGCGCGGCGCCGTAGCGGGCGCCGATCTCGCTCGCGGTCAGGAACTGCCGGTAGCGGCCGTCGCTGGGATTGCTGACGGCGGCGGCGTAGTCGGCTAGGCCGCGCCCGTCGCGCAGATTGACCACGACGTGCATGACCAGCGTGGAGACGCTGGTGGCCGGCCCGACCTTGGTCGCGCTGGAAGTGAACTTGGCCGGCGCGACCAGGACCGAGGTGAGCTTGCCCGAGGCCGCGGCCCCGCCGCCGCCGGGCGAAGCCGGAATCGCGGCGTGCGAGCCGCCGCCGCCCGAGCAGGCCGCCAGGGCGGTCAGCGTGACCAGCGCGAGCGCCCGGCGGGCGCGAGAGAGCGAGCGGTTCACAGCGAGCTTCCTCCGGTCTGGCGCAGCCCGGCGAGCCGCCGCAAGGCCCGCTGGTG
>CAXTNU010000279.1:0-5567 GCA_964245595.1 uncultured bacterium
GACCAGGATCGCGAAGCCGACGAAGGCCGTCCGGATGCCCTTGTAGAGCGCGCGCTGGGGCTCGTCGTCGTAGCCGGCCCAGCCGCCGACCGGGCCCGCCGTCTGGGACTGCGCCTGCCAGGAGCCGCCGCTCGCGCCCTGCTGGCGGCGCCAGTCGCGGTAGGCCCTGCGGCCGGCTCCGGCCGGCGGGACGATCCCGTGGCGGATCATCTCCAGCCGCTCGCGGTGCGCCAGCACCCGGGTCACGATGAAGGCCAGTACCGGCGCGCCGAACAGGAAGAAGAACAGGGCGATCGGGACGAGGACGTTCTCGAGCATGGCTAGCCTTGCGCTCCCTGGGTGATGGTGATGGAACCGTCGGCGCTGGAGACCTCGAAGCGGCCGCGGCCCGCGCCGAGCCGCACGACCCGCTCGTGGCGGGCGCCGTCGCCGTCGCCGGTCGAGGTGGGGACGGACCCACTCAGGCCCGCCGGGAGATCGATCCGGCCGTCGCCCGTGCGGGCGATCAGGGTCGCGTCGCTGTCGGGCGTGTAAGCGATCCGAACGCGGCCGTCCTTGGTCGTGATCGCGCCCTCGCCCAGATGGACGCCGGTGGCGTCGATCCGGCCGTCGTCGGTTCCGGCCGTCAGCCGATCGGCGGCCACCCGGGTCAGGATCAGCCGGCCGTCGGCGGTATGCGCGTTGACGCTCGCGGCCCGCACGTCGACCAGCTCGAGCACGCCGTCGTCGGTGCTGACGTCGAGGTCGCCGCGCTGGTCGCGGACGTGGAGCGAGCCGTCGCTGTTGTGGGCGGTGAAGGGCGCCCGCAGGCCGCTGACCTCGACCCGGTCGTCGGCGGTCACCTCGACCCGGGCGGCGGCCGGGACGGTGATCGTCACCAGGTGCACGAGGCTGCCCATCATCACGTGCAGGCCCGAATCGCCGGGCGAGCTGACCCGCAGGCCGTCGGCGGTCTGCTCGACCGCGACGTTTCGCACGTGGCCGCTGACCCAGCCCTCCCGGCGAATCTGCTCGGACACCCGCACTCCCGGCTCGGGGCCGGCCGCGATCACGACCCGCACGTCCTTGACGTCGACCACGACGTGCGGCGCGGGGCCGGTCGTGAAATGGCGGTCCGCCGGCGTGCCGGCCATGGCCGTCGCGCCGAAGCCGGGGTGGTGGCCGAAGTGCGCGTGGCCGAAGCCGCCCGCGCCGGCCGGGCGAGGGCTGTAATCGCCGCTCAGCGAGCGGATCGCGGCCCCGGCGATGGCGAGCTCGACGACGACCAAGGCGCCGATGAGGGTCGAGCGAGAAATCATGCCCCATGTACGACCCGGCCGGCGGCGAGTTTCGCCGCCGGCGAAACCAGCCTGCCGCTCGCGCGTACATGCGGGCATGGGGGCGGCGCTCGCGGTGGATCCACCGGTAGCCGCGCCGGTCGTCGACGACCAGGCGCTGATCGCCGCTGCCCTGGCCGGCCGCGGCGAAGCTTTCGGGGAGCTCGTCGCGCGCTACCAGCGCGCGGTCTACAACCTCGCCGTGCGGACCCTGCGCGACCGGACCGAGGCCGAGGACGCGACCCAGGAAGCCTTCATGCGGGCCTACCGGGCGCTGGGCTCGTTCCGGCCCGGAGCCAAGTTCTCGACCTGGATCTTCACCATCTGCTACCGGGCGTGCTGCGACCGGCTGGCCAAGCGCAAGCGCTTCTCCGGCGACGAGCCGGCCGACTGGGCCGACCCGGCGGCCGGGCCGGCGGCGCTGGCCGAGCGGCACGACGAAGCGCGCCGGCTGCGCGCCGCGATCGACGCGCTGCCCGAGAAATACCGGACCGTCGTGACGCTCTACCACTTGCAAGGAAAGCAGTACGAGGAGATTGCAACCGTCTTAAATCTTCCGCTCGGAACCGTGAAAACGCACCTCTTCCGGGCCAAAGAACAGTTGCGGAAAGCACTAGCCCTATGATGTACGACGACGACGCCCTCGACCGCGCCCTCGCGGCGCTCCCGCTGGAGGAGCCGCCGGCGGACCTGCACGCGCGCATCATGGCCGCGACGGCCGACGCGCCGGTTCCGGCCGCGCTCCCGCTGCCCGGCTGGGAGCTGTGGCTGGTGGCGATCCTCTCCAGCCTCGCGCTGTGGCTGGCTTGGGTCTTCGTGACCACCCCGCACGTCGTCGAGCGGCTCACCTTCGCGATCGACCGGCTGATCGAAACGGGCGGCGTGAGCTCGGCCTCGACCGTGCTCTGGATCGCGGTCGGCGTCTCGGCCGCCTGGTGGGTGACCCAGATCAGCATCCCGCAGCCGCAGACGCAGAAGATCCGCCCGCGGTGAAGGCGGCCCCAGGGACGGACGCGGCGCTCAACGGAGCCGGCGAGCGCAAGTACAAGATCCTGCTGGTCGAGGACGACGCCCAGATCCTGCGCGTGCTGAGCCTGGAGCTGCAGCACGAGGGCTACGAGGTCGAGACCGCCAGCGACGGACTGTCGGGCCTGGAGAAGGCGCTCAAGGAGCCCGACCTGGTCGTGCTCGACCTGATGCTGCCCAAGCTCGACGGGCTCGAGGTCTGCGCCCGGGTGCGGGCCAAGTCGCGCGTCCCGATCATCATGCTGACCGCCAAGGACCGCATTCCCGACCGCGTCGCCGGGCTCGACCGCGGGGCCGACGACTACGTGGTCAAGCCGTTCTCGATCGAGGAGCTGCTGGCGCGCATCCGGGCCCGCCTGCGCGAGCGCGCTCCGCACGACAACCTGCTCGTCGTCAAAGACCTGACCATGGACCGCGACCGCCACGAGGTGGTCCGGGCCGGCCAGCCGATCCACCTCACCGCCAAAGAGTACGCCCTGCTGGAGTACCTGCTGCTGCACCGCAACAAGGTCCACTCGCGCGACGAGCTCTTCAACGGCGTGTGGGGCAGCGATTTCCTGGGCGACTCGAACCTGATCGACGTCTACATCCGCTACCTGCGGGGCAAGATCGACGACCCGTTCGAGGACAAGCTGATCCAGACGGTCCGCGGCGTCGGCTACGCGCTCAAAGACTGACGCGGGCTCTTCCGCGAGGATCTGATTGACGAGCCTCCGCACCCGCATCGCGGCGTGGTACGCCGCCCTGATCGTGGTCGTGATCGCGCTGGGCGCGGTGGCGATCGACTTCGCCTTCCGCTCGCTGCTGGTCGACCAGGCGCAGCTCGCGATCCAGCAGACCGCCGACCAGATCGAGCGCACGGCGGTCGCCGCGGCGACCTTCGCCTTCACCGAAGGCCCGCTGGTGCTGGTGCTGTCCGACCGCCCGACGCTGGACCGCTGGGCCTCGGCCAACGAGTTCGTGCAGATCGACACGCTGCGCGGTCAGGTGCTGGGCAAGAGCTCGAACCTGGGCGGGCTGACCTTTCCGCCGCTGCCGGCGCCGGGCGCCGACCGCCAGGTGCAGATCATGCGCGTGCCGGGCGAACCGCCGGGCTCGATGCTGGTGCTGGACCGGGTGCTGACCGATACCGGCGGCCACCCGATCGCGGTCGCGCACGTCGGCGCCCGGCTGGACGACGTCGACGCGCTGACCCGCCGGGCGCGCACGATCCTGCTGTTCGTCACCGCCGGCGCGATGTTGATCATCCTGGTCGCGTCGTATTTCATCGCGGGAACCGCGATCGACCCGATCCAGCGCCTGACCGCGGCGATCGACGAGATCGGCTCGGAGCGGCTCGACCGGCGCCTGCGCTGGCAGCGGCGCGACGAGGTGGGCCGGCTGGCGGCGGCCTTCGACGCGATGCTCGACCGCCTGCAGTCGGCCTTCGCGCGCGAGCGGCAGTTCATCAGCGACGCCTCGCACGAGCTGCGCACCCCGCTCACGGTCATCAACGCCAACGCCCAGATGCTCCAGCGCTGGGGCGACCGCGACCCCCAGGTACGCTCCGACTCGATCGCCGCGATCGCGGAGGAGAGCGGACGCCTCGCGGGGATGGTCTCGGGCATGCTCACGCTGGCCAAGGCCGAGTCGGGCGACGAGATCCCCAAGGAGCCGCTCGTGCTCGAGCGGCTGGTCGACGACGTCGTGGCCTACGCCCACGAGCGCGCCCAAGCGCGCGGGCTGGAGCTGAACGCGCACCATCCGGCCGGGGCCGCCACGATCGTCAGCGGCGATGCCGGCCTGCTGCGCCAACTGGTCGGCAACCTGATCGACAACGCGCTCAAGTTCACCCCTGCGGGCGGCGTCGACGTCACGGTCGCCCGGGACGGCGACCGGGCGCGGGTGGAGGTCGCCGACAGCGGGCCCGGGATCGAGGCCCAGGCGGCCGAGCGGCTCTTCGACCGTTTCTTTCGCGGCGACCCCTCGCACGCGCGGACGGTCGAGGGCACCGGCTTGGGCCTGGCGATCGTGCGCAGCATCGCGCGGGTTCACCACGGCACGGTCTCGGCCCGGCCGCGCCCCGAAGGGGGCTCGCTCTTCACGGTCACCCTGCCGGCCGAACCCGAAAGCTTCACGGCCGATCAATGACCGGCGGCCGTGCCGGGCGGTACCATGAGGGGGTGGACGTCCTCCGGCTCTCGGCCCTGCGGTGGCTCGCGGTGGGGCTCGGCACGCTCGCGCTCTGGTGCGCCGCCGCCCCCGCTCCGGCGGGCGCGGCGACGGCCTCGTTCGACGTCGGCGACCAGGCCTGGATCCAGATCACCGTGCGCGGCAAGGGCAACGACGTGGCCGTGCGGACCTGGGACCGGCCCACCGTGCAGGTCGACTCGGGCGACGACGCGCCGGCGATCGAGCGGCGCAGCATCACCACCGGCACCCCGCAGTACCCGGTCTCAGCCCTGATCCCGCCCTTCGCCTGGACGCAGGGCAGCGGCGGGCAGACCAGCCAGGGCACGTTCCCGCCCGAGGACTTTCCGTTCGCACCGCTCCGCCCGGGCGCGCACGACCTGCTCCGGGTGACCGCCGAGGACGGCGCGCGCCTGGTCGTCACCGTGCCCGCCAGCACCGGCGTGCTGCGGCTCCTGGTCGGCGGCGGCACGACCGCGGTCGACGGTTACCACGGCACGAACCTGTTCGTGATCCAGAACACCGGCCGGGTCCGGCTCAGCGGGGTCGGCACGACCGTCTTCGCCCAGATGAGCCACGGCACGCTGTACGCGAACGACTCGGCGTTCGACCGCATCCGGGTGCGCGCGATCGACACCCACGTCGTGTTCGAGCACTGCCGCAGCAAGCAGATCGAGACCTCGACCATCAGCGGCAGCATCGTCTACGACGGCGGCACCTTCGACCCCGGGCTGGCGCGCTTCGAGTCGCAGACCGGAAACATCGCGCTGGGCGCGGCCGGTGCGGCGCAGCTTTCCGGCCGCTCGGGCGACGGGCACGTCTACACCCGGGTCGAGCGCGGTGCGACGGCGGACCAGCACGGCGACGGCGACGCCAGCGTCACGGTCGGCAGCAACGGGCCGCTGGTCAACGCGATCAGCAACCACGGCAACGTCTACCTCTACGACGGCACGCTGGCCTCGCGCCGCAAGCTCGCGCCCGAGTGGCGCGGCGTGCGCCAGCTCTTCACCAGCCGCCGCCGGCCGGCCGCCCCGCGGGCGGGGTTGTTCGCCCTGC
>CAXTNU010000280.1:0-5544 GCA_964245595.1 uncultured bacterium
GAGCATGGCATCGACCTCGATGCCGCCGTCGTCGTCAGCCGCTCGGCCCTGCACGGGGACCGAGGCCGGCCGAACCCCGAACCCGACGATGACGAGATCCGCGGGCAACCGTTCCCCGGTATCGCGCCGCCGATGACCGCGATTTCCGGAAGGCCCGCGGAGCTCGACGATGACTTTCTCCTCGATGACGGGGACCCGCCGAAGTCGTTGTCCTCCAAGCCGGCGGCCGCCCCGGTCGAGCCGCGCCGCGAGCGGGTGCTGATCGTCGAGGACAACGCGGTCAACCAGCGCCTGGCGACGCGCCAGCTGCAGCGCCTGGGTTTCGCGGCCGACGTGGTCGGCAACGGCGCCGAAGCGGTCGCGGCCAGCGACGATACGCGCTACGACCTGATCTTCATGGACGTGCAGATGCCGGTGATGGACGGCTTCGAAGCGACCGCGGCGATCCGCCGCCGCGAGCTGCGCACTCAGATCCACGTGCCGATCGTGGCGATGACCGCCAACGCGCGCGGCGAGGACCGCGACAACTGCCTGGCGGCCGGCATGGACGACTTCGTCTCGAAGCCCGTCACGCTGGGCGACCTGCGCCGCATCACCGAGCGCTGGATACCGGCCGCGGCGAACGCCGAGCGTGGCGCGGGCTGAGCGAGCTCTAAGGCCGAGGAACGCGTCGGCCGATACCCTGGGGAGGCCTGGGAGGGCCGGACGTGGCTTTGAGCATCAGTGTGGTGGGTGGCGCGAGCGCGCAGGGCACATCGGCGGGATCGTACCTGCCGAACCTCTCGGCGATCGTCGACGATACCAGCGGCAAGTACACCGACGCGCAGAAGATCCAGGCCTACCGGGACCGCGAGGCGCGCGACGAGTCGTTCACCGTTCCGGCCTTCCAAGCGTCGTCGGCTTCCGGCGACAGCGCCGCGTTCTGGCGCAAGTACATCGCCTTCCTGGACAAGCTCTCGCCGGAGGAGCAGAACAGCCCGCGCTACCGGGGAACGCGCCAGGCGGCGCTGACCGCGATCGCGGCCGGGAACGGGCCCAATCCCGGCAAGCCGGGCGAAGGGGTCTCGCTCGTCGAGCAGATTCGCCTCGACGGCGAGAAAGCGGCTTCTCCCGCCAAGCACGCGCAGTCCCAGGCGGCGCAGGCGCAGCCGGTGCGAGCGGGGGCGAAAGCGCACTCGCGCCCGGCGTACCGCGTGCTGGACGACTCGCGCGAGTTCGACCGCCTCAACGGTCCGGGAACCGACGTTCGCGCCTGATCGCATTCCTGCGCGCTCGCGCAAGTGTGTCGCGCATACGGACGGATGACACTCTCGCGCCGGAGCGGCGCGCCGCCCGAGGTTCGCCGGACCGGTCATACGAAGCCGCAAGGTGTCGTGCCGCCGGCAGACCGGCGTGCTGCAACGACACCTCTTTTCGGGAGTGGAAGAAGTATGATCAAACAGAGCCTGGCCGCCGCCGTCGCGGCCCTCGTTTCCGTTGCGCCGCTGGCGGCCTCCGCGTCGAACGTGCAGGTGACGATCGTCAACAACGAAGCGTACTCCATCAGCTTGAGCACCACCAACATCTGCGGTTCGACGGTGCCGAACCCGTCTTCATCGATTCCCGCCCACTCGCAGTTCCTCTTCACCAACAACAACTGCAGCGCGCAGGCCAACAGCGGGCACCTCACCTACCAGAACGTCTACCCGGTCGCGTCGGGATCGTGCCGTTTCGACTACTCGTCGATCGACCAGCTCAACTCCCTGGGCCAGTACCAGTGGGTCTTCAACAGCAACGCCACGCCGACCGGCGATGCCGCCTGCACCTCGAAGATCACCAGCCTGAACACGGCGACCGGTGACTTCGCCGTGACCTTCACGATGAAGAACAACTACTAGACCGGCGAAGCGGGCCCGAGGAGGCGTTCTCGGACCCGCTTTCCGCCGCTGCTCTCGCGCGGCTACACGAACGCGAGGGTCGGGTACTGGGCGCCCAGCACGGCGGCGGCGTCGCGCCCGAGCCACTTCGCGATCACCGTGGCGTAGACGGACCGGAAGTCTTGCGAGAAGCGCAGGTCGCCGTGGTCGAGGTCGGTCAGCGAGGGGTGCTCGCCGTAGATGCCGCCCTTCACGGTGCCGCCGAGCGCGAACAGCGGCATCGCGGTGCCGTGGTCGGTACCGTTGGAGGCGTTCTGCTGCACCCGCCGGCCGAACTCGCTGAAGGTCAGGGTCAGCACGTTGCGGTCCAATCCGTGCGCGGCGAGGTCTTGGTAGAACGACAGCAGCCCGTCACCGAGATAGCCCAGGAGCCGGTCTTGCTGCGCGCGCTGACCGGCGTGGGTGTCGAACGAGCCGAGCGAGACGAAGACGATCTTCGCGCCGGCGCGCGAGCCGATCAGCCGGGCCGCCAGCGCGAGCTGCTGCGCGAAGCCGTTGCTCGCGTACGTCGCCGCGTTGGTGAAGGCGGCGGTTTGCGCGCGCAGCAGATCGCCGCCGTGGTAGGCTTCGCGCGCGGTGTTCGCGATCAGCGCCAGGTACGGCGACTGGCCCGCCTTGGCGCCGTCGTAGAGCACGCCCGCGCTCTGCTTGGACGCCAGATCGCGGCCGGTGTTGTAGCCGTAGGCGTTGAGCGCGGCGATGGTCGGCACCTCGACGTGCGCGCCGACCATCGCCGCGGGCAGCGTGTCGCCCAGCGCGACCGCCTCGAACGGCGAGGCCGGTTTGGCGCTCGCGAAGCGGCGGTCGAGATAGCGCCCGATCCAGCCGTACTGCTGGGGCCGCTCGGGCGAGGCGGTCTCCCAGATTTGGGTCGCTTCGAAGTGCGAACGGTTGGGGTTGGGATAGCCGACCCCTTGCACGAGCGCGACCCGGCCCTGCTCGTAGAGCTCGGCGAGCCCTTTGAGCGCGGGGTTGAAGCCGATCCGGTCGTTCAGCTTGAGCACTTGGGCCTCGGCGATGCCGATCGCCGGGCGCACGCGGTGGTACGCGTCGTCGCTCCACGGCACGACCGTGTTGAGCCCGTCGTTGCCGCCCTGCATCTGCACGACGACCAGCACGTTGTCGGGATCGACCGTGCCGCCCAGCGCCGGCAGCGCGGGCGCGCCTACCGCTTGCGCGAGCGCGGCGGGACCGCTGCCGCCCAGAAACGCGACGGAGAGGGCGGAGCTGACGAACGAACGACGCTTCATGCCGGTCCTAATTCAACTGGTTGACGGGGAGGTTGAGGGTCAGCGCGAGCGCGCCGCGGATCTTGTCCTGATAGTTCTCGGGCCCGAACGGAAGCGGGTTGGCCGGCGCGCCCGCCGGCTGCGCGGAATCGAGGTAGCCCACCAGGGCCGCGCGCACGTCGGCGGTGACGTCGTCCTGCACCGCGCCGCCGACGAGCGCCGCCGCGACGTGGGCCGCGTTCATGCCGGTGCGGGCGACGATCGCGTCGGGCGCGACGTTGGGCGCGCTCACCGCCGCGACGCCGTTCTTGCCGGGCGCGGTCTGGGCGATCAGGCCGTTGACGAAGTTGAAGCGCGCCAGCAGGGTCGAGGTGTTGATCCACGCCGGTCCGCCGTCCCAGCCCTTGACGCTGGGCGGCAGCAGCGGTTCCTGGCCCCTCCGCGCGAGCTGGTACGGCAGGTTCGGCGGGATCGCGCTCGCGCCGAGGTAGCGCAGCGTGCCCAGCGCGAGCTCCAGCGGCGACTTCGGCAGCGCGCGGTAGGCCCGGGTGGAGTAGAAGACGTTCGAGCGCAAGATCGTGCCGACCGTCTTGGCCAGGTCGAAGCCGGACAGCGCGTACGTCTGCGCGACCGCTTCGACCAGCTCGGGCTCGGGATCGCTGTAGACGAAGAACTCGAGCAGCTTGCGGGCCAGGAAGCGCTGGTGCACCGGCTGCGAGATGACGATCGCGACGACGTCGTCGGCGCCGAAGGCGCCGCTCTTGCCCAGGAACGTCTTGGTGCCGTCGTCGTGCCGTTTGGGATCGAACACCGCGTTGCCGGCGCGGTCGAGCGTCCAGCCGGTGAAGGCGCGGGCGGCTTCCTTGATGTCGTCCTCGCCGTACGCTCCCAGGCCGAGCGCGAACAGCTCCATCACCTCGCGCGCGTAGTTCTCGTTCGCGTGCGCCTTGTAGTTGTAGCGGTTGTCCAGCCAGATCAGCATCGCCGGGTCGCGCGTGACCGCCGAGAGCAGGGCCGGAAAGCGCCCCAGGCCCTGCGCGCGGAACAGGTCGATCTGCCGGACCATGTGCTGCGCCGGCACCTTTTGCAGCGACGTCGCGAAGTGGCCGTGCCAGAACAGGGTCATCTTCTCGGCCAGCGGCCGGTTCGTGCGCAGCATCCGGTCCAGCCACCAGAGCTGGACGGTCTGGCGCGCCTTCTTGGGGTCGTACAGCAGGCCGCCGTCGGGATAGTCGCTGAACGCGGGCTCGGGCGTGCCGGGGTGGAGCAGCGTGTCGACCGCGCTGCCGGCACCGAGCGCCGCCATACGCGTTACATCGGCGGGCGAGCCGCCGAAGCCGGCCCGGCGCAAGAGATGCGCCGCCTGGCGCGGCGTGAGGCGGCCGGCGTACGGCCCGAGCGGGTTGGGGTCGAGCGATCCGGGGGGCCGGAAACCGACCTGCGGATCGGTCGAAGTATCGATAGCTGGCACGACGACCTTGGAACGGGCTGAGAGCCTCCATCATCGCTCGCCGAGCCCTGCGCCGGGTGAGAGTACGGTGAGATGTCGGCGTGAACTTCCGCGTTCGGGGGCGCGTTTCGAGCCCATGAAACATCGCATCGTTCTCACCGGTCTCGCCCTCGCCGCGGCGCTGATCGCGCCCTTCGCGGCCGCGCCGCTGACCGCGTCGGCCCAAATGTACGGCGGCGCGAACGCGGGCATGATGCAGGACCGCCACCACGTGATGGGCCGCGTCGCATCGTTCTCGGGGTACGACCTGCGCTTGGACAACGGCCGCCGCGTGCAGCTCCACCAGGGCACCGTCATCAACCCCACCGGCTGGTCGATCCGGCCCGGGCAGCGGGTGTCGGTCACGGGCTCGTGGGTGCAGGGCCGCTTTCAGGCCGACCGCATCAACGTCGTCCGGCGCGGCCGCGGCTAGCCGCCGCCTCCGTCCAGCAGTAACCGGAGCTCGTGGGCGAGCTCCGGCGCCGCGATGCCGCGCGTCGGCCGGCCGCTCGCCGACACGGTCACGCTGACGTCGGCCCGGCCGAGGGCTTGAGCGAACAGGCGCTTCTGCTCCTTGACGTACGCGGCGCGCGGCCGCGCCTGGTGCTCGTACCAGGTGAACTTGGCGGTCCGGGCGGCGGTCGCGTCGCCGGCGGCGTCCTTGGGGATCATGCCGTAGGTCGGGCTGAACAGGAACGCGTCGGGCACGTAGTAGGGCGGGAACGCGCCGGCCCGCGCGTCGACCACGAAGACGTGCTCGAAGCGGCGCGCTAGCGCGCGCTCGACCGCGCCGACGAAGACCGCGTCGCCGCGCTCGTCGGCGAGCTCGGGACCGGACTCCGCCGCCGCCAAGCGCGCGCAGTAGGCGAGCGCTGCGGCCAGGTCGGCCAGCGGGTGGCGCGCGGCATAC
>CAXTNU010000281.1:0-5532 GCA_964245595.1 uncultured bacterium
ACCCGCAGCCGCGCGCTTCGGCGCGGGCTGCTCGGCGACGCGCTGACCCTCGTGCGCGCCGGGCAGGAGCGCGCCAAGCCCAACGGCAGCCGGTTGCCCGAGTTCACCGACCAGGGCTTGGTCGCGGTCGCGGCCGAGATCGCGGCGCCGGGTCCGGTGTATCCCGAGCTCGAGC
This sequence comes from uncultured bacterium, assembly GCA_964245595.1. GTDB lineage: Bacteria > Vulcanimicrobiota > Vulcanimicrobiia > Vulcanimicrobiales > Vulcanimicrobiaceae > Vulcanimicrobium. The sequence goes on from CAXTNU010000281.1 coordinate 176, forward strand.
GGCGCATGCTCGCGTTCAGCTTCGCGAAGATCCGCGAGACGCTCGGCACGGACGACCCGCTGGTGGTGAAGCTGCTCGGCCGCGAGACGCCCGACCAGCTCGCGCAGCGGCTGGTGAGCGGGACGAAGCTGGGCGACCCGGCGGTTCGCAAGGCGCTCTACGACGGCGGCAGCGCGGCGGTGGCGGCTTCGACCGACCCGATGATCGCCTACGCGCGCGCGCTCGACCCCGACTTGCGCGCGATCCGCAAAGCTCAGGAAGACCGCATCGACGCGCCGTCGCGCGCGGCCGCGGAGCGCATCGCGCACGCCCGCTTCGCCGTCTACGGCACCAGCGTCGATCCCGACGCGACCTTCAGCCCGCGGGTCAGCTTCGGCACGGTGAAGAGTTTCGCCAACGGTTCCGGCGCGACGGTCCCGCCGTACACCACGATCGGCGGGTTGTTCGACCGCGCGACCGGGGCCGAGCCGTACGTGCTGCCGCCGTCGTGGCTGGCCGCGAAGGCGGCGCTCGACCCGAGCACGCCGATGAACCTCTCGACCACCAGCGACATCATCGGCGGCAACTCCGGCAGCCCGCTGGTGAACGCGCGCGCCGAGGTCGTCGGCCTGATCTTCGACGGCAACATCTACTCGCTGGGCGGCGACTACGGCTACGATCCCGTCCGCAACCGCGCGGTGTCGCTGGACAGCCGCGCGCTGCTGGCGGCGCTCGGCACGGTGTACCACGCCGACCGGCTGGTCACGGAGATCACCGCGGCGCGCTGAGCGCACGCCGGCTGGGTGCGCCGGCTCGACTACCGGGTCTATGCGCCGGCGCGCTCAGGGCGCGCCGGTCAAGCCCTGGTGTTTGGTGAGGAAGCAGATCTCGAGCCGGTTGCCGTCGGGGTCCTCGAAGAACGATGCGTAGTAGCCGTCGTGATCTTGGGGACCATCGACGTCGCGGGCGCCCGCGCGGCGAGCGATCTCGGTCGCACGGTCGACCTCTTCGGATGAGTACGCCTGAAACGCCAGCCGGTTGGGATTGGGCACCAGCTCGGGATCGACGACGAAGCCGAAGAACTCGTCGTTGGCCTGCCACTGTGGCCGGCGCCAGGTCGGCTCGTCTGGCCCGAACGGCGGCGTCATCACCCGCACGAACCCGAACGCTTCCAGCAGCGCATCGTAGAACGCTAGGCCGCGGTCGCGCTCGCGCACCCGCAGATCAATGTGGCTGACGAGACGTCTGTCGTTCATGCGGAAACACGTTTCGCGCTGCCGCCCGCAACATCATCGGGGCACGATGTCGGCGGGGCGGTCAGGTCGGCATCCGCCTACGCCGCCAGGTCGTAGCGGAAGATGCTTTCCAGGATCGCCGCCATCTGGGGGTCGATCTCGCGCAGGCGTTTGCGAGTCGCGCGGGGCCACGCGGAGCGCGGGTCGTTGGCTCCGACCCAGGCGCGCAAGGACTCGGCGAAATACTCGTCCAGGCCGCTCGCGGCGTAGGGCGTGATGTAGGCGCGGGCGGCGTGGAACGCGCGCCGCACGCGCGGGTCGACCCCACTCAGATAAATGCCGCCGCCCAGCGCGCAGTCGAGCGCGTGAGCGAACTCGTGCGCGACGGTCATCGGGGAGATCGAGCGCAGGTAGACCGTGCGCTCCTCGACGACGAACAGGCCGGACGGCGGCCTCGGCCAGTCGTCAATGGGCGAGGCCAGCCGGCGCAACGCGCGCGAGCGGTCGCGATAGGCTTCGCCCGCGCGGAGCAGCACGATGCGCGTCCCTGCGCTCGCGGCGACACGTAGGGCGCCCGGGCCGAAGCGGTCGAGCACGAGCTCGATCGCGGCGGCACCGGGCGGAAGAGCATCGACGACGGGACGGTTGCGCATCGCCCGAGCATGATTTACCGATGTTTCCGGCAGGCAGCCGAATCGTTACGCCTGTGTGTGGAGTACGCGGACGGAGGTTAGTCTACAAAGGTGCAGCGCGTCTAATAATGGCGTCCTCATCAGAGCGTAATTAGGAAGGAGGCAATCCAAAGTTTCTTTCCATAACGATTATATCAATTGACACTAAGGTCAAAAGCATGACGGAGCCTTACCGCGAAGAGATCGCCGCTACTGGTCTGCGTTGTCCTCTACGCGATCTTCGGCTTGCGGGCTCGCGTCGGTTTCGGCTCGATGATTAGTGTGCCGTTTGCCGACAGCCCCCGCCGGTGGCGCTGCCTTCAGAAGGTTCCGGATTGCGGGCGAGTGCGCCAGGCCTCATCGCACGAGACGGCCCGGCCACGGCGAGCGTGGTGATCTTGACCCCGAATTCGTCCTCGATGGCCATCGTCAGATCGGAGAAGAGGGGAAGGGCGGCAAGTTTCTCGTCTTGCGGTACGGTGACCGCGTAGTCGAATCCGTGTGCGCCGATGGTGAGCGTGCCGATGTCGGCGATATCCTTGAGCCGGGCCATGTATGCGACCGTCGCGCGCGCCGGCAGCGCGGCCTTCTCTTCGACTTCGGCGGCGGCTTCCGGGTTTGTCACGTGCACGGTCATATCAGGCGCTCAGGTCCTCGATGAGGTTTTTCGCCGTCGCCAGCAGTTCGTCCACCTCGGCCGCCGTGTAGGGCTCGGCGGAGGTGCTCGGGCCGTAGTCTGCTTCGATCCGTGCCTGGAAGAGGGCGTCGGCCTTGCGGCAGGCTTGCTTCTCGTCGTAGTGGGCCGAGGTGATGCCGGGGGAAGAGCCCGGGTTGGAGACGTTCCCACGCTTGGTTCCGGCGTAGAGCGCCCAGACCACATCGATGAACTCGTAGTGGCTGAAGCCCTGCCCGACGACGGTTTTGCCGCCGCGCCGGCGGGTGACCTCGACGCCTGCTTGCCGGCCGCGTGCGACGCGACCACATAGACCACGTAGTAGGCCCGGGCGACGGACTGCAACAGTGAATTCCCCGCGCGCAGCGTGTCGCGGGCGTCCTCGAGCCGTTTTCGCAGTACGTCGTACTCCGCGCGCGTGTACTCGGCGACGGGACGGCCGTCGCTCATCGTTCTTCCATCGGCCCGTCGTACCGTTCGGCGGCACCGAGCGGAAGAGCATCGACGACGGGGCGGCTGCGCATCGCCGAAGCGTAGGCGCACCGTTTGTCCGCGAGGTGGCCGTGACGTTACGGTTCCGCGCTGCGCCGGCTGGAACCGAGGCGGCTCGAACCGTGCCTGGGTTCCGGCCGAGTCTAGCTTACCTCAATGAGCGCCGCGCATGTGGTGCTCGGCGCGATCCGCGCCGGCCTTGGCTTTTGCGGGTCCCGGGCACGGTTCGGGCAGCTCCTTGCTGCCGTGGCGCGGGCACTTCTCGCGGCACTGCTGCGCGCGTTTCTTCAAGAGGTCACACGGCGTCGGCGGATCGTCGGGGCAGCCTCTTCCGCCGTCTTCGCAGGTGCATTGGGCGACCATCGGCGGGAAGGGCGGGCACAGCTCGAAGTCGCCGCAGATGCTCGCGAGCTGGCGCAGCACGAGGCACGCCACGACCTGGCCGAGCTTGAGCCCGGCCTCGTGGTCCGAGCGCCAGTGCACGCCGGCCCACATGCGGCCCAGCCCGATGTTGTCCGCCATCCGGCGCACTTCTTCGCCGATCGTCGTCGCGGGCGCGCCGAGCGCGAGGAACTCCGGCGTCGGATCGTTCCCGAAGAAGTACCCGATGATCGTGCAAGCGGCCCCGGAGTAGGTGCTGTGACCGGACGGATACGCCGGATGACGCGGCGTTCCCGGGCTGAAGCCGGGCTTGGGCGCGCAGCGGCGCGCGTCGGGACACGTGTAGTATTGCGGGTTGAGCTCGTCGGGGTGGTCGAACAGGACGTCGAATTTGATTCCGTGCCGGACGGCGTACTCGATCGGCCGCTCGCGGCGAGACGTCAGCGGCCGCGAGCTGACCCACTTGTAGTACCAGGCCGCCTGCAGCGCGCTCGCGAGCGCGACGTCGAGCGCGGCCCACACCAGCGCCTGCCGCGGCGGCGACCAGAACGACCGCGCGTGCATCAGATAGCTCAGCGCGTGGCGCTGGTACAGCCCCGGCGTTTCCGTCTCCACCGCACGCGCCATACCGCGCCCGGTGCGCACGATTTGATTGCCCGGAAAGCGGTCCACCATCGTCGCGCCGATCGGGAACGGCTGCAAGTTTAACAGCTTGCTGATCGGCGCTCGGCACCCGTACGCTTCGGGCAGCCGGTGAAGCGGCTGGCACGGCGCATCCGTCAGCACGGGACAGCCGCGGCCCGGATGCTCCAGGCTGCACGGTTCGTCGCGCAATTTCTGAAGCTCGACCAGCTCCTCCATCTCGCGCTGGATGGTCGCTTGGCCGGCCGCGGTGCACGGATCCGGGTACGGCGGGAAATATCCCGGGTTGGCCGGATCGTCGGTGACTGCGGTGAGCTCGTCGATCGAAACGAGCCGCAGTTGCGGGCAATGATTCCAGTAGCTCGCGTCCGGCTCGACTTGGCGTCCCGTGAGCGCGTACTCGTGGACTTCACACGGATACGGGGTGTCGGTACAGCTCATCATTGGCCCCCAGCAGTGGGAGTCGAGTGTACCTTATTTTGGTTAGCAACACAAGCATCGAGCCGGGATCACCGCCCGAGCTCGTCCAGCACCACCGCGCCCGGCAGAGCCGCCAAGGCAGCGCCCGGGAGCACGAGCTTCGAGCGGCGCAGGCCGCTGCCGATCACCACGCGCTCCGCCGCCGCCACGGCCGCGTCGATCAGGATCGGCCAGCCTTCGGGTAAGCCGACCGGCGCGATGCCGCCGTACTCCATCGCGGTGGCCTCGATCGCGGCGTCCATCGCGGCGAACGAGATCTTGCTCGCGCCGAGCTGCCGCTTGGCCAAGCCGTTGACGTCGGCGCGGGTCGTCGCGAGCACCACGCAGGCCGCGAACCAACTGCGGCCCTCGCGCCGCGCGGCCAGGATCACGCAATTCGCCGATTCGTCGAGCGCCACGCCGTAACGCTCGCAGAAGGCGGCCGTATCGGCGAGCTGGGGGTCGATCTCGGCCACGGCGAGCGCCGCGGCCGCTCCCGCGCGCCCGGCCGCGATCGCCGCGGCGACCGTGGGGGCGAGCAGGTCGGGGCGCGCGAGCGCGGGCTGGGTGTCGAGGGTTCCCATCGTGGTCGAGGTGAGCATCGCAGCGACGTATCCCCCGCGCGCGGCTCGTTCCTCGCTCCCTCCGGATGGACGATCCGCATATGGGCAAACGCGCTCGGTCGGCGCTCGCCGTGGAGCAGGTTCGTCGATGGGCATTTCCATCCAAAGCACGCCGGCGTGACGCCGCTTATCGCGAGCGCTCTCTTTTCCGGACGGTGAGTCGCACCGCAGAGACGAAATGAGCCGCCGAGTTCATGCACCT
>CAXTNU010000282.1:0-5503 GCA_964245595.1 uncultured bacterium
GTGCGGAAAAGGGCGCGCAGCAGGCGGGCGTGCCGATCAGCTATGAGGTGAGCTGCGGCAACGACTGCGACCTGGACGCACTGGACTATGCCCGGTTCATGGTGGAGGACGCGGCGACCGAGGTGGTGCTGATTCGCCACGGTATGCCGTTGGCGGTCAGCCCGGCGAGGATCTCGAATCGACCATCGAGCTGTCGCTGCACGACGCCTTCGAAGGCGGCAAGAAATCGGTCACGCTGCAGATCGAGGATCTGTGCCCGCGCTGCCACGGCAGCGGCACCGACCGCAACCGCATCTGCCCGCAGTGCCACGGCACGGGGCGCGTGCGCGAGACCAAGAAGTTCGACGTCACCGTGCCGCGCGGCGTGCGCGACGGTCAGCGCATTCGGCTGGCCGGCCAAGGCGCCAGCGGCGCGGCCGGCGGACCGCGCGGCGACCTGTTCCTGGTCGTCCACCTCGCCGACGACGCGCAGTACGAGCGCAAGGGCGACGACCTGTACCTCGACCTGCCGGTGAGCATGTACGACCTCGTCCTGGGCGGCGAGGTGCGGGTGCCCACCCTCAACGGCGACGTCACGATGACCGTCCCGGCCGGCACGCAGAACAACAAGCTGCTGCGGCTCTCGGGCAAGGGCATGCCCAAGCTCAAGGACGGCGGCTACGGCGACGAGTACGTGCGCCTGATCGGCCAGCTCCCGACCAACCTGACCGACAAGGAACAGAAGCTGTTCCGTGAGCTGGCCGGCCTGCGCAACGGCAAGAAATGACGAGCGCCGTGCGCGTTCGGCTGCGGCCGTACGCGCGCGACGACCTCGCTGATTTCAGCGCGCTGCTGGGCGACCCCGAGGTCATGCGCTACGTCGGCGACGGCGTACCGCTCGCACCCGACGCGGCGCGCGCGCTGTTCGACAAGGCGTTCGTCCTCTACGCAACGGACCCGTCGTTCCACATCTGGGCCGTCGACGAGGACGGCGCGTACGCCGGCCACGCCGAGCTCAAACGGCGCACGGGGCGCAGCGAGTACGAGCTGATCTACTTCTTGCAGCGCGCCCGCTGGGGGCGGGGCCTGGGCGGCCAGGTCGTCGATGCACTGCTCGCGGTAGCGCGGGCGGAGCGGCTGCCGTTCGTCATCGCCACGGTCGACGCCGAGAACGCGGCCTCGCTACGCTTGCTCGAGCAGCGCGGTTTCCGCCTCGACGCCGGCCTGAGCGCGTCGTTCGGCTGCCCGGCCCTCTCTCGGGCTCTCAGCCGACGCTGCTACTCGAGGCGCCGTGCTGTTAGGATAACACAGGAGTAACGGACCTACGAGCAAACTCTTCTGCCCCCGGTCGACCTCTGAACGGGACAGCCATGGACTTGCAGTAGGAAGGCTCATGTCACAAGACATCGTGTTGAAAGTCCCCGAGACCGATTTCGAGTTTGCGGCTCTCATCGAAGCTCGTTCGGATCTGAAAGCGACGAAACTTCCAGGTGCCGGGATTGATGGCGGCGGCGAATACGTGGTGTTCCTCATCCCATTGTCGCACTTTGCTGCAAAGACCATAGTGGATCTTCTCAAGGCACATTGGGAAAAAGCGAAGTACCTCAAAGTTGAAATAGAAGGCATGACGTTCAGCGGTACCTCGCTCAAGGAAATATCCGAATTCCTTCAGAAACATCAGCCCAAGCACGATGCCGAATGAAGATATTGGCCTCCTGCACCGATATCTCCGTGTAGGGAGACGACATTGCGAATTCGTGAGCGAACCTTTACACGAAACGCTGCGTTTTTTTGCGGCCAAGAGTTTTCCCGATATCAATCTGAATTGCGAGTTCGTCCCCGTAAGGAGTAAGAATCGGCTTTGCGAATTTCGTACGATCGGAAGCACCTTGTTCGTAGTCATCGATCTAGAACTTTCCGATCGGCTAACGGAACTCGACTTACTGGCGCAGGTACCGCAGAATCCCGATTGGGTCTACACATTTACGACCGCGCTGCTGAGCGACGTTTTTCGTCAGCAGCGTGACTTCGAGCGTTATCGCTATTGCGTCTTGAAAGTGTTAGGAGATCAAAAAACTCTAAAAACGCTACGCGCGCTGCCGAAAGGGGCGGTACCGCTCGACGCCGCGATCATTCCCGTATTGCTGCATGAGGTCGCTCACGTCTTGTTTCGGAGGGGCGAACCCTTTGTGGACATGCTTGGCCAGCTCTGTCGGGCGTCGCTAGATCGATTTGCAAATGCAACCGCCGAGCAAGCGGCAACTGGCAAGCATCCCGTCCCGGATGGAAATATCCTCGGAGTACCGTTCGAGCAGTACGATCAGGTTCGACTGAAGGAGCAACTCATCGCGTATACCGCGACGATCCGGGACAATAAACACTTGATCGAAGAGCTCACTTGCGACTTCATAGCAGCTATAGCGTTCGTAAACTATGAGGCGGGAATTAGTTTCTTCAAAGACATCGTGCCTTCGGTTATCCCTTTATCACCGCGCCAGCTCGGCGATGTATTCTATTTCGCGATCAAGACGAGTCGATATCTGCAGTTTCTCTCGAGCATTCAAGAATTCGGCTTCAACGCCAGTTCCGGCGAAGATCGGTTGAGCCGTACGGTGATCGAGATGACCGCACGAACCAATGCTCTCACTCATCTGTTGCTGAGCCTTTTCCAGAGCCAATTGGAAACGAGCACTCTTCTTGAAAAGCCCGATTTTGGGAAACCCGTTACTCGCGAACAGATCAGCGCCGCCATGCATCATTCCATAGCCCGACTCATGCGCAACCAGCACGAGCAATTGCTCGGGCCATTTGATCAACTGACAGAGTTCTTCCTGTCTCCTGTTGAGTTCGGCAAAGATAACAGAAAGGTCATGTCCTTGTACGGAGAGACGATACCGGCATCGATCGAGGATGTCGATTACATTCGGATGCAGTTGCCTCTTTAAGTTTGGTTTTGTACGAGCATGGCGCGGTGTGCCTGGCGGTTCAATCAAGGACCCAACGGTGTGTGAACTCTGTCTCGCACGGCTGCCCGTGTCCAGCGCCGTCGCCTCGGATATCTAGCGTTCGCTGAAACCTCGAACCTGGACCCTTTGGGCACGATGTCCTGCCGCAACCCTCAGTGACCGGCTTCGGTATCCGGGGAGGATGACGCAAGATACCTATGCCAGCCGCGAGATCCGGCTTGCCTCGCGCCCCACGGGCGAGCCGACGAACGCCAACTTCGACCTCGCGACCGCCGAGGTCGGCCCGCCCGGCGCGGGCCAGGTACTGGTGAAGAACACGTTCGTCTCGGTCGAGCCGTACATGCGCGGGCGGATGAACGACGCCAAGTCGTACGTGCCGCCGTTCGCCGTCGGCAAGCCGCTGGAAGGCTCGGCGGTCGGAACCGTCGTCGCCTCGCGCGCCGACGGGATTACGGTCGGCGCGACCGTGCTGCACATGCAGGGCTGGCGCGAGTACGCACTGCTCGACGCCAAGGCCGCGCGCGTCGTCGACACGGCGCACGTCGGGCCCGAGCAATACCTGGGCGCGCTCGGCACGACCGGCCTCACCGCCTGGGTCGGGCTGAATGTCGTCGGCCGCGCGCAAGCCGGCGAGACGATCTTCGTCTCGGCCGCGGCGGGCGCGGTCGGCTCGATGGTGGTCCAGCTCGCCAAGCGACAGGGACTGCGCGTGATCGGCTCGGCGAGCTCGCCCGAGAAGGCGCGCTTCGTGGTCGAGGAGCTGGGCGCCGACGCCGCCTTCGACTACCACGACGGCGCGCACAAGAAGCTGCGTGAGCTCGCGCCCGACGGCATCGACCTCTACTTCGACAACGTCGGCGGCGAGCAGCTCGAAGCGGCGCTCAACGCTACGAAGGACCACGCGCGCATCGTGCTGTGCGGCTCGATCTCGTCCTACAACGCCTCCGCGCCGCCGGCCGGTCCGCGCAACCTGCACGTCGCGATCCAGCGCCGGCTGCGCCTGCAAGGCTTCATCGTCAGCGACCACTTCGCGCGGCTGGGCGAGTTCCTGACCGAGGTCGCGCCGCTCGTCGCGCAGGGTGCCATCAAAGCGCCGGTGACGTTCGTCGACGGCATCGAGAACGCCCCGCGTGCCTTCATGGACATCCTGCGTCCCAACGCCAGCGTCGGCAAGGTCGTCGTCCGCGTCTGAGGCTACGGCACCGCGACCAGCGAACCCATCGCGTTTTCGGGGATGAACGACGCGATCTGGGCGGCGGCCGCGCCGCCGACGCCCGAGCGCGGCCAGAGGTTCCACAGGTACGCGCTCGGGGCCAGGCCGGTCGAGGGCAGGAGCGCGGCGGGGACCGTCACTTCGAGCGTGTCGGGCGCGGTGAGGGTCACCGCGACCGGCTGCGCCGGCTGGCCGTTGAGCGCGTTCACGGTGCCGGTCACCGCGCCGGTCGCCGGATCGGCCGTCACCACCACGACGGCGTCGAACTTCACGTTGGGCTCGTCGGGGAACGGGGCGTTCGTCGCGCCGCCGCGGTCGATGCCCCAGACGAAGTAGTTCGGCCCGCCGGTCAGCACCGGGCCCGCCATGCGCGCGTCGAGCACGATCGTCTGCGCGCTCGCGACGTACTTGCCGCCGGCCGCGATGGCGTCGATCGCCGGGCGCTGCGGGCCGGTGTAGTCCTTGTAGAACACCCCGGCCGGCTGAACGACCTGGAACGGCGACGCGATGAGCGCAGGAGCCGAACCGGTGCCGCCGCAGCCGGCGAGCCCCGCTGCGAGCGCCAAGATACTGGCCAACGATGCGATGCGCATGGCGTCCTTTCGGGCGAGCTGGTGCTCGAACGATAACCGCGCCACGTGAAAGGATTCTGAAACGCGCTTCAGTCCGCGCGGCCCGCGCGGTGCGCCTTCAGCGCGAGAGCGAGAGCGACAGCACGCGCCGGCCGTCGATCGCGGTCGTCGTGCCCAGCGCGAGGCGCGCGCGGGCGAACGACGCCGAGACGCTCGCATCGAACGGGCCGCCGCGGTACACCAGGTCGAACCGCAGCGCGTTCTCGTAGGTCAGCCAAGCCAGGCGGCGATCGATCCGTTCCGCCAGTGCCGCCGGCGAGCCGTAGCCGTACGACGGGCCGCCGTAGAGATAGCCGCCGGCCGGAACGTCGAGCGCGACGGCGGCGACGGTGCGGTTCGCGCCGAGCAGCCACGAGCGCAGCGCGAGCCGGGGCGCGATCTGCCAGTCGAGCCGCAGGCCCGCGCCGCTCAGCTCGCTGTCGATTCCGCCCCGCGTGCGTTCCTGGTACACCGTCGCGAGCACGTTCAGCCGACGCAGGTCGGCGCGCTCGAGCGACAGTTCCGCGCGCCGCGCGCGGGCGAAGTCGGCCGGGTCGCCGGGCGCGGGCGCGAGCGCGTAGGTCGTGAGCGCGGCGTGCACGGTGAAGCCGCCGGTGCTCGCGTCGTACGCCAGGCTCGGGTAGGCTTGCCGCTCGACGGCGACGCCGGCCGACAGCGTGCCGCCAGGCAGCGGCGCGAGCGCGCTGGCGTACGCGGCGTCCTCGGTCTGGGTG
>CAXTNU010000283.1:0-5498 GCA_964245595.1 uncultured bacterium
TCCACTGTGGCGGATTATCGCTGCTTCCCGGCCACACGAAGTCCCGATGACCCACTTTATCATACGGGGGTAAACCCGATCAATTCTTGTCGGAGGCCGTTTCAACTCGAAGTTCGCGGATTTCGGTTGCCGTGGCGTAGAAGATAACAGCGATAACCCGAGCCTGGCGTTCCCCGAGGCTGCATTCAATCTGCGTCACACGCCGTGAAATTGCACAGTCTCGACGATCAACCCAAGCACTGGGCCTTTCCGGTGCAACGGTTGTCGTTACAGCAAACGAACTCGCACCTGTCGTGAAGCGCACCATGACACCGGTCACGACCTGGACGGAACCGAGATCAAGCTCGACTCGGATTGGTTCGATGTCGGTGGTACGCCGTACTCTCCAACCGCATCGTGCGCTATGATCTAGCATATTCAAAGGTCCGCATGCGGTATCGGAGGTAATACCGCGTGTATCGGCGATTCGTACACTGGTTAAGAACGGCGCAGTCTTCTGGATTAATTTCTGTGACTCCAGCTCGAAAAAAGCCCGCGCGACACTCATACGCGTGGCAATGATGACGTCATCCCCGCTTGCATCTGGCTTGACATCGGATTGAATTCCTAGGGGCATACCACTTTCACCCACGCCACCTCCTCGCACGAGGATTGGACTGCCACTCAAGCCCTTGAATGCAGGGTCCGAACGCCTATTCGCAGCGTGCATACTGAAGGTATGGGACTGGCCACGACCTTGCTGCCTCTCCTGCTGGATATCTCCACGGCCCAACAATACAAGCGCGATGCTAGTGATACCCGTGGACACTCCTGTGCCGCGCTCGATCTTGCCTCCCCGCCAATCGATTACGATGGCCGCGTGACCATGCCATATTTCGTCAAATGACGCATCTTCGGCATCGCTCGTCTGACCGAACGAATCGGCCGGACAATCGTAGGCCAAACGGCCTTCATCGACGCGAGCCAGTGCAAGGTCGTCCTCGATGGAGCGGACTACCGATTCAGCTCGTGCGATTCCCTGGTGTCCGCCTTCCCCGACGATCACCATGCTGGTACCGGGAAGAACGAGATGTTTCGCAGTCAGCAACCAACAAGTCACGCCACTTTTAAAAAGCCAACCTTGCCCCTGTTGAGTTCCAGCTCGTATGAAGACCGTCTCCGCCATCGAGGGTATGTGCGGGAAAAATATGGCGATTGCAAAGGCCAGAATTGCCAGGTAGTTCTTCATGTCACCTCGTCTCTCTTCACCATCTGCCAATACGTTGCAAGGCTTATCCAAATCGTGCTTATCACGAGTCCCGCGCTGCCTATGGCGAACAGCCAGCGCAGATTTGGATCGCTGGTTAGGCGCGCCCCAATCGTCAAAGACATTGTATCCGGGCAATTCGTTGGCCCCGCCGGTGCAAGGATCAACAGTTCGGAAGCGTCAGTCGCAGAGTTGATGACGAGCGCTTCGTTTCGTGCATTGGGCGTTAGGTCAACGTCGACAAATCCTCCCCAATGCGGAACGGCATATGCAGGGTCAATGGCACAGGGTGGGTCAGGTTTTTCGTCGATCAGGCGTGTGCCAGCGGGTAACGAAATATCCTCAGCGAGATAGAGCTTATGTGATACGAAGCCCGGTAGAGGCCATCCGAGGAGTGAAAACGATTCAATTGATCGCCCGTAGACGGATAGTTTTCCGTCGAGAACGGGGTACGCGGGATCGAGCTTTCTCGAGTCGTCCGGGCGGGTTACGCTCGCGGTCAGTCCGACGTTCAGCTTCCCGGTGATTGGTAAACGCACCGATTGACCAAAGCCGCACTCGCGATCCAAATGGAAAGCAACGAAGTCTCGTGATTCGACGAACGCTTTCAATTGACTGCTCTTCCATGCTAAGCTTCCTTCTACGTCGATACTTAATGGGCCACCTATTGGGCGATGATAGATCACGAGCGAATCTGGGCGCGGCCGAATCTCCACATCATGCGAACATGGCGCCGTAGCCGCGGGGATTCCTTTGGGCAGCACGCGGGCTTCTGCGAGACTCACACCGGCTCTGGTTGGATCGTCAACCTTGATTTCCACGTCTTCAGCATGGATATTCGCAACAACCGTTGTAGCGGGCTCCGGTAGACACACTGCCACGCTGATAAATGCCAATACGAACACAGCCGGTGGTACGACTACCAATAATTCACCCTGCCTTCGTCGTGCCCGATTTATGACTGCTTTGAATTCTCTTTTAAGTTTCGATATATAGCGCCGAGCCGCCGCTCCAAGAATTGAGAAGCACGAGCGTATCGCGCTACTAAAGCTGCGCCAATTCATGGAGTGGGAGTCGGCAGCAAGATTGCATACTCATCTAGCTGTCTGCCCATTCGGTCGTACCAGTTGAGTTGTATTTTCGCGAAGGCATCAAGAACTGGTCGCTCCGATCTGCCGAAAGAAACACCTTCTAGCGAAAGTCGACAACGTACATTGAACGCTAGAGTTCGTCGCGCCGAGGATATAACTTCGCATGACCCCTCAATCATTTTTGAAGCAACGAAGAGCATCGCATTCGGCCTTCCGAGAACACCAGGCACGTTGAACGCTGCAGTCAAAGTCATTTGAGGTCCGTTATAGCTCAACGGAAGATATGGGCTCGATGGGTCCGTATTGCAGTTCGGGCCGTATACGGCGAGAACGGCGAATTCTTGGCGCGGAACTACAGCAAGCTCAGACAGATATTTCCAAGGTGAATCGGGTTGGATGACTCCGAAGCCAGAACTGTCCGGAGGCTCGGTAACCGTTGATGATGCCCAATATCGACCGTCCATAGATTGCGCAGAGAAACATACCGTTACCGGTGTGGTTCTTCTCAGCATCGGCACGCGTATTGCCCGTGGATCGGCAGCGCCAAGCACAGGTCCGATGGTCAATCCGACTAGAGGCGCACCACCATTCGTCTTAACGATCTTGCTAAACTGTTCCAAGACCTTCGCCGGCAGTGGTACATCGGCGGCGAGCGTTGGTCGACTCAAGGACAGAACAGCGATGGATGAAAAGCATATAACTTTTTGAAACACCTTCATGGCGTTTATCCTTAAATAACCTATCGAAGGAGACTTATTCGAATCTCGTAGTGCTCTGTATTAAATGGGCAGTTCAACGTACCTTTTAGATACGAATCCGACGGCTCAAGGTATGTAACGCCTTCACAGACTATGTTAGGGCGTACGACTCTTGCCGTGAAACTGAGGCGATCACCCAAAATTACAGCCGCTCCCTTACCCGCACTCGTCGACACAGAGAATGTGTTTGTGCTCCGATCAAAGTGCGACGGTTCAAGCAAGAACCGTCCTTGCGTATCATGCATTATTAGAGCCCTGGTAGTACTTTGCGACACGATTTCAACGACCAGCGATGGTGCCGACGCGATGGCGTCGATTAGAGCAGCGTAACGAAGCGTCGAGTCAGCGTTTGCGAATGCTGTTGAAAGCGCAACGTGGCGAAGTATCGGGTCCTTGCCCTGCGCCGCCGCTTCTAAAGTTGTCAAGCGGACCGCAGAATCAGGCGAATTGATCCCGTTCTGGATGCGAGTAATCGCTGCACGTCGCTGTGCAGGATTGGAGCCAACCTGGCTTTGGGCCAAAATTGGCAACTGAACCGAAATGAGCGCAATCATCACAACGGTTGCTAGCTTATTCACTTGCTTAGCCTCCAGACACCACTCACCGGCAGACGCAACGAAAGGGATCTACCCAACCGGAGTACGCTTACCTTAACCTCCTCCCCTGCTCAACGGCGTCAGCTAGGGCGTAATGAAGCGTTGAATCTTTGCTTGCGGCGCAGCCTCGCCACGCCATGATACATCGCAGCCTTTGGCGGTCTCCAGAGCAAATTAATCAGCCGAGAGTTGTTCCGGCGACTACACGAGCACTCGACCCCAATCAGCATATCGAGCTACGGCGGTCTCACCAGAGCAAGGGGCCTGAAGCATGGAGGCTACCTCGCCTTGAAGCTATGCCTCGGACTTTTAAGGCGCTTTATAAAAGGCTAGTATCAACCGTTCAGCGGCTGCGGGATAGGCTGTGGCTTGCGTAGTGTCTTAAGTTGGAATCGCAGATTTAACTTCACGCAAACTCTGAGCGAATGAGCTTGCTTGCTTAATATAGGTCTGCACAAAATAGCGCTGGATGAGCCTCTCCTAAATCGGGCACCAGTACTAGCGGGCTTTCACGCGGCCATTGCGCTTCTCTTCGACCGCGGCGCCCCAGTAGATCAGCCCGACCAGGCCGAGCGACATGATGACGAGCAGAATCGGGATCGTGTAGTACTCCACGTGGTCTCCTTTCCACCGTCGTTCGCTCCCACGCCTAGCCGCCTCCTCGTCGCAGGGCAAGGCAGCTTCTGACCGCCCGCTCGCAAGCCGCGCGCCGAGAGCGGGTACAGCGTCAGAGCATGGACCTTGAGATCACGCTCCGGGTGAACGGAACGGCGCGCCGTCTTTCCGTCGACACCCGCACGACGCTGCTGGACGCGCTGCGCGAACGGCTCGAGCTGACCGGCGCGAAGAAAGGCTGCGACCACGGCCAGTGCGGGGCGTGCACCGTGCTGATCGACGGGCGCCGCGCGAACGCCTGTCTGGCCCTGGCGGTCGCGCACCAGGAGGCCGAGATCGTCACGGTCGAGGGCCTCGGCAGCGTCGACGCCCTGCACCCGCTGCAGCGCGCCTTCATCGCGCACGACGCGTTCCAGTGTGGCTACTGCACGCCGGGCCAGCTCTGCTCGGCGGTCGGGATGCTCGACGAGGTCGCGGCCGGCTGGCCGAGCGCGGTGACGGCCGATCTGGGCGCCGAGCGCAGCGCGCTGGACGACGACGAGATCCGCGAGCGCATGAGCGGCAACCTGTGCCGCTGCGCCGCCTATGCCAACATCGTCCCCGCGATCGCGGAAGTGGGCCGCGCATGACACCCTTCCGCTACGAGCGCGCGCGCGACGCGGGCTCGGCCGTCGCGACGCTGGCCGAAGCGCCCGGCGCGGTCTACCTGGGCGGCGGCACGAACTTGGTCGACCTGATGAAGCTGGGCGTCGCGACGCCAGAGCTGCTGGTCGACGTCGCGCGCCTGCCGCACGACCGGATCGAAGCGCTGCCCGGCGGCGGCGGGGGGGGGGGCGCCGCCGGGGGGCACCCCGGCGGGCTGTTGATCGGCGCGGCGGTGCGCAACAGCGAGCTGGCCGCCGACCGCACCATCCGCACGCGCTACCCGGTGCTGTCGCAGGCGCTGCTGGCCGGCGCGTCGGGCCAGCTGCGCAACCTCGCCACCACCGGCGGCAACCTGCTCCAGCGCACCCGCTGCGTCTACTTTGGGGACACGTCCAAGCCGTGCAACAAGCGCGTGCCCGGCAGCGGCTGCCCGGCGCGCGAAGGCTACCACCGCAACCTCGCGGTCCTGGGCTGGTCCGAGCAGTGCGGCGCGACGCCCCGCTCCGCCCTGGCGGTCGCGCGGCGAGCGCGGGACGCGCCGGAGCGC
>CAXTNU010000284.1:0-5487 GCA_964245595.1 uncultured bacterium
TGCCGCGCTTGCAGGCCGTGGAGCACGCCCCGGGCACGCCCGGCCGCTCGCGCTGCGACTGGCCCTGGCACGGGCCCTACGTCACCTACGACGGTACCGCGATGCCGTGCTGCATGGTCGCCACGCCGGACCGCGCGGCGCTTGGCAACGTCGCGCGCGACGGCGTCGCGGCGGTCTGGAACGGCCCGGCCTACCAGGATTTCCGGCGCCGGCTGGACTCCGACGAGCCGCCCGAGATCTGCCGCTCGTGCAGCGTCTACGCGCGCGTGTTCTGAGCCCCCGTTCGGCAGGGTAGGGCGAGCGGCGGCGGAAGTGCGCTGGACCGCATCGCGCTAGGGGAGGCATTTCGATGAACGACGACGCTCCGTCGGTCCAGGCTCGCGTCGACCGGTTGTTCCTCGATCCCGCCGCCGTCGCCCCGATGCGCACCGAGGGCTTCGCCGCCGGGATCGCCGCTGAGAAGGCGCAGCAGCCGTTCTCGCCCTTCGACCGCGACGACATCATCGAGGCGCAGCAGCTCGCCGACGACTTGGGCGCGGTCGCCAGCGCGGACCCGGGTGAGGCCGCCGGGCACGCCGTGATGGACGCCGTCGAGCGCGAGCTGGGCCGGCGCCGGCCGGCGCTGGTGCAGCACGCGTTCAAGATCTTCGCCTCGCGCACGCCCGACGTGGCGGTTCGCATCCCGACCTTCCGCGAGATCGCCACCCGCCGCGCCGCCGCGCCGGCCGAGCGCGGCTTCGCGGCCGGCGCGGAAGCGCCCGGCGAACCGACCCCGGAGCCGGAGATGGACTACTTCCGGCACGACATCGACTTGAGCGACCACCACGACCACTGGCACGTCATCTATCCCGGCGGCGTCGACGGCGACTCGCCGATCCACGGCGAGCTGTTCGTGTACATGCACGAGCAGATGCTCGCGCGCTACGACACCGACCGCCACGCGGTCGGCTTGCAGCCGGTCGAGCCGTACGCCGCGACGTTCGATGCGTACGCGAACGAGCCGGTGCCCAGCACGCCGGTGCCGTTCTGGGTCCGCCAGGTGTTCACCGACCCGCCTTTCCAACCGCGCCCGGACGGCTTTCTGGTCGCGCAAGCCTGGGCCGGCACGCCGCAGCTGAGCGGGCAGGAGGCGGCTTTCGACAAGGTGGCCCACGCGAAGTACGCCAGCGCCGAGAAGCTGGGCGCGGACATCGAGGGCATCACCGAGCGCGCGAACGACCCGCGCCCGAGCAACCTGCACAACCAGGGCCACGTGCTGCTCGGCTACGCCGATCCCGCCGCGCAGGCCCCGGCGGTGATGATCACGACCGCGACCGCGATGACCGATCCGGTCTTCTACCGCTGGCACCGCCGCATCGACGACGTCTCGTTCGCCTGGCAGGACGCGCAGCATCCCAACACGCTGGGCTTGAGCGCGGCCAACGCCGCGGTGAAGCTGCGCAAGACGCTCGCGGCGGGCGGCGCGGGCGCGGCGGGCGGCGGCGAGAGCCCCGATCTGATCGTGCTGCCGTGGCAGACCGTGAAGGCGAGCGGGCTCGACTACACCGCGTACGGCACGAAGACGTTCGGCTCGGACGCGAGCTGGGGCCGCGATC
Organism: uncultured bacterium; assembly: GCA_964245595.1. GTDB lineage: Bacteria > Vulcanimicrobiota > Vulcanimicrobiia > Vulcanimicrobiales > Vulcanimicrobiaceae > Vulcanimicrobium. The sequence continues at coordinate 1,596 of CAXTNU010000284.1, forward strand.
CCAAAGAGCTCGGCGCGGACTACGTGCTGCGCACGCGGATCGTCTTCGACGAGACGACGCAGGAGCGCAAGCTCGCTCTCGACGATCACTTCGTGTACTACCTGCGGGTCGAGAACACGGACGCGCACGCCGCGCGCAAGGTCATGTTCCGGATGTTCCTGGTCGCCGAGGAGCTGTTCGGCGACGACCCGCAGGCGCGCCGGCGGATGATCGAGATGGACAAGTTCGTCGCGACCATCGCGCCCGGAACGAGGACCGTCGTCGCGCGGCCGAGCTGGTACTCGACCGTGATCCGCCGCAAGAGCGTCACCGACGACGCCAGCGCGCCCGCCGACGTCAACGAGGACGGCCACGCCTTCGTGCCCGGCGAGGAGAACAGCTGGTGCGACTGCGGGCTGCCCTATCGCATGCTGCTGCCGCGCGGCAAGCCCGGCGACGGGATGGCCTTCAGGCTGGCCGTGGTGCTGACCGACGGCGAGGACGACCTGGTCGATCACGACGCGGTCGAGTGCCACTCGGTCTCGTACTGCGGCCGCCAGGCCAGGCTGACCGGCAAGCGCGAGTACAACGACGCCAAGCCCATGGGTTACCCGTTCGACCGCAAGCTCAACGGCACGAACGGTAAGCCGGGCGGGCTGCGCACGGTCCTCAGCGCGGCGCCCAACGTCGCGCTGCGTGCGCTCACCATCGTCAACACCGACACCACCGCCGCGGGCGGCGGAGGCGCGGCGCCGATCTAGCAGAGCCGCTCGGCGGCGCGCGCGAGCAGCTCGCTCATGGTCGGGTGCAGGTGCGGCATCTCGGCGATCTCGCGCGCGGTCGCGCCGCGGTCGATCAGCGCGATCGCCTCGCCGGCGAGGTCGATCGCGTCGTCGGTGACCAGCGTGATGCCGACCACCCGCCCGTCGCCGCGCCGGACGAGCATCTTCACGAACCCCTCCGCTTCGTCGGAGACCAGCGCCTTGCCGACCTCGCTGGCGGGCAGGATCGCGGAGTCGTACGCGATCCCGTGCGCCCGGCAAGCGCGCTCCGTCAGCCCGGCGACCGCCAGTTGGGGCGCGGTGTAGAGCGCGTGCGCTTCCCAGCGCGCCCACTCCATGCGCGCGGGTGAGGCGGAGAAGGCATTGGTCGCCGCGAGGCGGCCGGCGTGCGCGGCGCTGTGCACCAGGCAACGCCGCCCCAGCACGTCGCCCGCGGCGTAGACGCGCGGGTTGGACACGCTGCGCAGCGTGTCGTCGACGACGATCCCGCGCGCGCGGTCGCCGGTGATGCCGGCGGCGGCGAGATCGAGCGCTTCGACCGCCGGGCGGCGGTTGGTGGCGATGAGAACCAGGTCGCAGCGCGCGCCGTGCGCGCCGTCGAGCGTGTCCGCGATCAGCACGGTAGCGTCGCCGTCGCGCCGCGCGCTGCGCACGTCGGCGTCGCACACCACCGTCACGCCGTCGCGCAGGAGCGACGCGCGCACCGCCGTGCCGACGTCGGGATCCTCGTTGCGCAAGAGCTCGGGCGCGTCCTGGAACAGCGTCACGCGCGAGCCGAGCCGGGCGAAGTACTGCGCGAACGCGCAGCCGATCGGGCCGCCGCCGAGCACCGCGATGCGGGCCGGCAGGTGGTTCAGCTCGAGCACGCCGGTGCTGTCGATCGTCGGCACGTCCGCGAGACCGTCGATCGCCGGCAGCTCGACCGCCGCGCCGGTCGCGATCACGAACCGCTCGGCCGTGATGCGGCGGTCGCCGACCACGATCGCGTCGGGCGCGACGAAGCGCGCGCTGCCGCGCGCGAGCGGGTACTCCTCCAGTTCGTGAACGCGGTCGGCGGCGAAGTAGTCGACCAGCGCGCGCTTGCGGCGCAGGATCGCCGGCAGATCGACGTGGATGGGCTGGGTCTCGATCCCGACGTCGTGCGCCTTGGCCACCTCGCCTTCCATGTGCGCCGCGGCCAGCACGGCCTTGGCCGGCATGCAGCCGCGCAGGATGCAGGTGCCGCCCAGCTCCTCGTCGCCGGTCACGAGCACGACGTCGCGCCCCGCCGCGCGCCCCGCTTCGGCGGCCGTGAAACCCGCCGTCCCCGCCCCGATGACGCACAGGTCGCGCCGCTCTTCGATCATGCCGGGGGTCATACCCGAGCCGCGCGGGTACAAGCCTGCTCGTTATGAACCCCAGGCTGCGCGCGCTCGTGACCGTCGCCCTGATCGTCGCCATCGGCGTGCTGATCTGGATGCTCGACCTGATCTTCGCGCGCGTGCGCACGGTGACGACCGACATCATCATCGCGGTGCTGGTCGCTTACCTCTTGTTCCCGGCGGTCAAGCCGCTGGCGCGCACGATGCCGCGCGGGATCGCCGTGCTGCTGGTGTACGTCGTGCTGATCGGCGTGGTCGGGGCGGCCGTGGCCGGCCTCGCCCCGCTGCTGGCCGCCCAGGCCGGGCAGCTCGCGCACGACTTCCCGGCGACGGTCGCGCAAGCCAAGTCGCAGGTCAGCCCCGACGCCGCGCCGCTGCCGATCATCGGCCCGATCGAGCCGGCCCTGCGCGGGCTCCTCGCGCAGTACGCCGACCGGGTCGGAGCCCTCACCGGCGCGGCGGCGGGGATCGTCGGCGAGCACGCGGTGGGAATGCTGGCCGGCACGGCGCGCGCGCTGATCGACACCTTCGTGATCCTGCTGCTGGCGTTCTTCTTCATCACCGACGTCGAGCGCATCCGGGCGCTGATGCTGCGGCTCGTGGCGGTCCCACGGCGCGCCGCCACGCAGTCGTTCATCGACGACTGCGACCGCGTGATCGGCGGGTTCGTGCGCGGGCAGGTGCTGCTGGCGCTGTTCGTCGGCGTCGTGGCGACCGTGATCCTGCTGCTCACCGGGGTGAAGTACGCGCTGCTGCTGGGCGCGTTCACCGGCATCGCGAGCATCGTGCCGCTGGTCGGCCCGATCATCGGCGCCATTCCCGCGATCCTGGTCGCGCTGTTCGCCGCCGGCCCGGCCAAGGCGCTGATCGTGCTGGTGCTGTTCGTGGTCGTGTTCGAGATCCAGAGCCACGTCCTGACGCCGGTGGTGATCGGCAAGGCCGTCGGGGTGACGCCGCTGGTCATCTTCCTGGCGATCCTGGTCGGAGCCGAGGCCGACGGCGTGCTCGGCATGCTGCTCGCGGTGCCGCTGGCCGGCATCGCGCGGGTCGTGATCGACCGCGCGTTTCCCGACGACGCCGCCGACCGGGCCCTGATCGCGCAAGCGCGCGATCGCACGCTCGACGCGCCGGCCACGCCGGTACCCGTCGGGGCCGATCAGGCCGTCAAGCCGTAATCCCTTCGAAGGCGATCGCGGCGATCGCCTTGGCGACGGCCGTGCCGCTGAGCGACGAGCCGCCGCGGTACCACTCGACCACCGAGTTGGACATGCCGAAGATCAGCCGCACGGCCAGGCGCGGGTCGAGGTCGGCCCGCACCTCGCCGTCACGCTGGGCTTTGACGATGATGTCGGTCACGATGCGATCGAACTGGCGCCGCCGCTCGAGCGCCTCGCGCTCGCTGCGCGACGTCCCGCGCACGCGGAACAGCACGGTCAGCTCGGGCAGCAGGTGCAGCGTCGTCTCGGCGACCCGGGTGACGATGTGGCGCAGCCGGTCGACCGCGCGCCCGTCGCGCGCCGCCGGTTCGTCCAGGATCGCGAACAGCGCGTCGAGCGCGCGGCCCAGCCCGCGCTCGAGCAGCGCCTCTTTCCCGCTGACGTGGTGGTAGATCGAGGCCTTGGTGATTCCCGCCGCGCGTGCGACGTCGTCCATCGAGGCCCCGTCGTAACCGCGCTCGGCGAAGACGCGCAGCGCCACGTCGGTCAGCGAGTCGATGTCGTACGGCCGGCGCGCTTCGCTCACGCGCGCGGGCCGTAGCCGGCGCCGAGC
>CAXTNU010000285.1:0-5466 GCA_964245595.1 uncultured bacterium
GTTCTCCGGTGGCCGCGCGCGGGGGCGGGATCGCCTTCGCCCCGGTCGGGAGCGGCAACGCCCACAACTGGATCCTGGCCGCGTTCGGGGCGACCGGCTTGGCGACCGCGGCGGTGGCCGACCACCGCTCGCTCAAGTGGTCCAAGCTCGCGCTCAACGTCATCGCCAACGCGGCCTGCGCGATCCTGGACATGACGCCCGAGCGGCTGGTCCGGGCCGAGGGCGCGTTCGGCCTGGAGCTGCGGGCGATCCGCGAGGTCCGCGACACGATGAAGGCGCTGCGGATCGCGCCGATCGACCTGCCGCGCTACCCGGTCCGTGCGCTGCAGGGCATCGCCGGGCTGCCGGCGCCGGTCGCGCGCGCGATCCTGGCCAGCCGGATCGCCGGCGCACGGGGCGAGAAGCCGCCCTCGCTGCTGCTCGACCTGCGCGCGGCCAAGCACCGCACCGAGGTCGAAGCCCTCAACGGCGCCGTCGCCCGGGCCGCGCGCGAGGCCGGGCTCGCGGCGCCGGTGAACGCGGTGTACGCGCGCCTGGTGAGCGACATCGCGCACATGCCGCAGCTGTGGCCGAAGTACCGCGAGCGCCCCGACGCCCTGATCGCCGAAGTGGAGGGTTCGCAGTGAGACATCCCAACGTGCCCGAGTCGCTCGACGGCTGGGCGATCCTGCACCGCATGTTCCGCTTCGACCGGCGCCGCTGGGACGCGCTCGCGCCCGAGCGCCGCGAAGCGATCGGCGCCGAAGCGGAGGCCGCGTTCGCCGCGCTGGCGAGCGAGGCCCAGGGCGATCTGGGGCTGGCGCAGCTGCTCGGTCACAAAGCCGACCTGATGCTGACTCACTACGCGCGCAGCTTCGACGCGCTGGGCGAGGTGCAGGCCCGGGTCGACAAGCTCGCGCTGCGCGACTACCTCGAGCCCGGCGAATCGTACGTCTCGATCCTGGAGCTCGGGCTCTACGGCGACACCGCGCGCATCCACGCCGAGCTGCGCGACCGCGGTCTCAAGCCGCACTCCGATGCGTGGAACGCGGCCTTCGACGAGCAGCTCGCCGCGGTCGGGCGCGACCCGCGCAACGCCGGCCGGCTGTGGGCGCGCATCCCGCCGCGCCGCTACGCCTGCTTCTACCCGATGAACAAGAAGCGCGACGGGGCCGACAACTGGTACGACACGCCCTACGACGAGCGCGCCAAGCTGATGCTCGAGCACGGCAAGATCGGGCGCTCGTTCCACGGCCAGGTCACCCAGGTGATCTCCGGCTCGATCGGCTTCGACGACTGGGAGTGGGGCGTCGACCTGTACGCCGACGACCCGCTGGTGTTCAAGAAGCTGGTCTACACCATGCGCTTCGACGCGGCGTCGTCGCGCTTCGGCGAGTTCGGCCGGTTCTGGACCGGGATGCAGTTCTCGGTCGCGCAGCTCGGCGTGTTCCTCGCCGGCGAAGGCTCGCCCGCGCTGCTGCGCGAGGACGCCGCGGCGGCGCTGCGCTGATGGCGTTCCTGGGCTTCGACCACGTGGACTTGCGCGTGCCCTCGCTGGCCGCGGTCGAAGCGTTCTACGGCGCGCTGCTGCCGCGCTTGGGCCTGAGCCGCAAGTCGTACGCCTACGTCGACCCGCGCGGCGACTGGTCCGACGGTACGCCCGAGCGCTACAACGCGATCGAGTGGTACGAGGAGCGCGCCCAGGGGCGGGCGCTGTTCGTGGGCGTCATCGAGGACCAGGACATGGCCGTCGTGCGCACGCGGCTCGCGTTCCGGGTCGCCGACGTCGCCGCGCTGGAACGCTGGCTGCCGGTGCTGCGCGAGCTGGGCGCGCACGCGCCCGAGATCGAACGGCGCGAGACGTCCGTGTCGCTGTTCTTCGCCGACCCGCTTGGCACGCGCCTGGAACTCGTCGCGCCCGCCGGGGGCTGAGGACGGGGTGAAGTCGGCCGCGCTGCTGGCGGTCTGTTCGCTCGCGCCCCCGCTCGCCGAGGGCGCGTGCGCGTGGTGCGGGAGCGACTTGCCGGCCCGCCGCCGGACCTGGTGCAGCGACCGCTGCGGCGACCGCTTCTGGGCCAATCACTGGTTCTCGGTCGGGCGCCGGACCGCCAAGCGGCGCGACAAGTACCGCTGCCGGCAGTGCGGCGCCGCGCCGCCCAAGCGCCCGGTGAAGACCGCCTTCAAGACGCCGGCTTCGTACTTGCGCGCGATGCGCGCGTGGCGGGCCGCGAAGAAGACCGCGCGGCTGGAGGTCAATCACATCGTGCCCTGCGTGGGGCAGCACGGCGTGCTCTCCTGCGCGCACCATCTCGACAATCTCGAGACGCTCTGCCCGGCGTGTCACAAGCGGCACACCGCCGCGCTCAGGCCGCCGGCGCGGCCGCGCGCGAAGCCTGCGATCCCGAGCGAAGGCAAGCGGGCAGCGGCAGGGTGAGCGCCGCTGCTCCGGATGGGAACGAAGGACGTATGAGCACGACGGTTTCCGCGAGCGCCTCGATCGAAACGCGCAATCCCGCCACGGGCGAGGTGCTGAAACGCTATCCGGCACACGACCGCGGTGCGGTCTCGGCCGCGCTGGACGCCGCGGTGGCCGCGCAGCGCCGCTGGCGCGCGACCTCGTTCGAGGAGCGGGCCGAGCACCTGCGCGCGGCGGCGCGGGTGTTGCGCGAGCGCAAGGCCGAGTGGGCGGGGCTGGCGACCGCGGAGATGGGCAAGCCGATCGCGGAGGCCGAGGCGGAGGTCGCGAAGTGCGCGCTGGCCTGCGACTGGTTCGCCGACAACGGGGCCGGCCTGCTGGCGCCCGAGGACGCGCCCTCGAGCGCGACGCGCAGCTACGTCGCGTTCCGGCCGCTCGGGGTCCTGCTCGCGATCATGCCCTGGAACTTCCCTTACTGGCAGGCCTTCCGCGCCGCCGCGCCCGCGCTGATGGCGGGCAACACGATCGTGCTCAAGCACGCGTCCAACGTGAGCGGCTGCGCGCTGGCGATCGAGGAGATCTTCCGCGCGGCGGGCCTGCCCGCCGGCGCGTTCACCACCCTGCTGGTCGGCAGCAAGGAGATGGAGCCGATCGTGCTCGACGAGCGCGTGGCGTGCGTCACGCTGACCGGCAGCGAGGCGGCCGGTTCGGCGGTCGGCGCGGCCGCCGGCAAGGCGATCAAGAAAGCCGTGTTCGAGCTGGGCGGGAGCGACTATTTCATCGTCCTGGCCGACGCCGACTTGGAGAAGGCCGCCGAGATCGGCGCCAAGGCGCGCTTCCAGAACACCGGCCAGAGCTGCATCTCGGCCAAGCGCTTCATCATCGAGGACGGCGTGTACGAGCGCTACGCGGAGCTGTTCGTGGAGCAAGCCCGCAAGCTGCAGGCCGGCGACCCGGCGCAGCGCGGCACGCGCCTCGGGCCGATGGCGCGCGCCGATCTGCGCGACGAGCTGGCCGAGCAAGTCGACGACACGCTGCGCGCGGGCGCCAAGCTGCTGCTGGGCGGCAAGCGGCCCGCCGGCGCGGGCGCGTACTACGAGCCGACCGTCGTCGGCGACGTCACACCGGGCATGCGCATGGCGGACGAGGAGACGTTCGGCCCGGCCGCGGCGCTGCTGCGCGCGCGCGACGCCGAGCACGCGCTCGAATTGGCCAACGACTGCCGCTACGGTCTGGGCGGCAACCTGTGGACGCGCGACGTCGCGCGCGCGGAGCAGCTCGCGGCGCGGCTGGAGTCGGGCAACGTCTTCATCAACGGCATGACCGTATCCGACCCGCGTCTGCCGTTCGGCGGGGTGAAGAAGAGCGGCCACGGGCGCGAGCTGGCCGAGTTCGGCATCCGCGAGTTCGTCAACGTCCAGACCGTGTGGATCGGCCCCGACACCGGCATCGGCGCGCACACCGGGCCGGCCGCCGAATGAGCGCGCTTACCGCGCGGTAACCGAAGCAACCGCGCTCTCCGCCGCGCGGTCCTCGCGGTCGTCAGCACCAGACGACGAGGAGAACCACGTGGCGAAGATCGCCGTGATCTACTACAGCACCTACGGCCACACGTACCGGCTCGCCCAAGCCATCGAAGAAGGCGCGAAAGCGGGCGGGGCCGAGACACGCCTGCGCAAGGTGCGCGAGCTGGCACCCGACGAGGTGATCGCGACGCAGCAGGGCTGGGTCGACCACCGCGTCGCGACCGAGCACGTGCCCGAGGCGACGCCCGCCGACATGGAGTGGGCCGACGGCTTCGCGTTCGGCACCCCGACCCGCTTCGGCGGTCCCGCAGCGCAGTTCAAGCAGTTCATCGACACGATGGGCGGGCTGTGGTTTCAGGGCAAGCTCGCCGACAAGGCGGCAACCGCGTTCACCGGCGCGCAGAACCCGCACGGCGGCCAGGAGAGCACCATCCTGGCCCTGTCCAACGCGTTCTACCACTGGGGCGCGGTGATCGTGCCGCCGGGCTACACCAACCCGGTCATCTTCGGGGCCGGCGGCAACCCGTACGGCACGAGCTTCACCGCGACCGAGGACGGCACCATTCCCGATGCGGTGCTCGGCGCGGCGCGCCATCAGGGCGAGCGGCTGGCGCGTTTCGCGGAAATCATCGCGTCGAACGCGGCGAGCCTGGCCGGTACCCCGGCCTGACGCGAACCGAGAACGCGGCACGAGCGCTAACGGGACGCGGCGCGAGCGCGAAACGGTGGACGGACGGCGAGCGCGAAGCGGCGTACGGTATGCCCCACGACGACCTCGCGCTCACGTCCGTCCTCGGTGACGGCATCGTTCAGATCCGCCTGCCGATGGCCGGCAACCCGCTCCGCTACGTCAACGGCTACCTGCTCGAGGACGACGATGGGCTGACGCTGGTCGACTGCGGCTGGAAAGCCGACGACGTGCTGACCGCGCTCCATGCCGGCCTGGCGGAGAACGGCCGCGCGCTGCGCGACGTGCGGCGGCTGCTCATCACGCACTTCCACTTCGACCACTACGGCTTGGCCGGCACGCTGGTCGCCGCCGGCGTGCCCGAGCTGATGATGCACGCCGCCGACTGGGACATCGCGCGCGTGCACCTGGCCGATCTCGAAGGCTCCGACGCCGACGCCGACGCGTGGATCGCGCGCAACGGCTTCGCGGTCGCCGAGCCGATGGCCGACGACCTGCAGCACCACCGCTCCGATCTGGTCGCGCCGACGCGGCTGCTGGCCGACGGCGACCGGGTCGGCCGGCTGCGCGCCATGTGGACGCCCGGCCACACGCCCGGGCACCTCTGCTTCGCCGACGCGCGCAGCGGCAAGCTGCTCACCGGCGACCACGTGCTCGACCCGGTGACGCCGCACGTCGGCATCTGGCACGAGCACCGCGCCGACCCGCTCGGCAACTACGTGCGCTCGCTCCACGCCGTGCGCGGTCGGGGTCCCGGCGGCACGCTGCCGGCCCACGGCGAGCCCTTCCCCGACCTCGACCGGCGGGTCGACGAGCTGCTCGCGCACGAAGCCGCGCGCGAGCGCCAGGTGCTGGCC
>CAXTNU010000286.1:0-2944 GCA_964245595.1 uncultured bacterium
GGTCCGCCCGCCCGGGCACCACGCCGAGCCGGCGCGCGGGATGGGCTTCTGCGTGTTCAACAATGCCGCGCTCGCCGCGCGCACCTACGCCCACGGCGAGGGCGGGCGAGCGCTGGTGCTCGACTTCGACTACCACCACGGCAACGGCACCCAGGCCTGCACCGGGGGCGGCGTTTCGTACGTCGGCACCCACGCCGATCCCGCCTATCCCGGCACCGGCGACCCGCGCGACAACCGGGTCACCGCCGGCGCGGCGCTGGTCAACGTGCCGCTCGACGCGCGCGGGATCGCCACCGAAGGCTTCGTCGCGATCCACACCCGCGCGCTGCGCGCGCTGGCCGAGCGAATCCGCCCGCGCCTGATCGTGGTCAGCGCCGGCTACGACGTCGTGGCGGGCGACCCGGTCGGCGACCTGGGCGTCGACCCGTCCTTCGCGCGCCAGATGGGCCGCCTGGTGCGCGAGATCGCCGACACGTACTGCGACGGGCGCGCGCTCTACGTGCTCGAAGGCGGTTACGATCCCGCCGTGCTGGGAAGCTGCATCGCCGACACGATCGAGGGCCACGACGAGGGCGCGCCGGTCGAGCGGACCGACATCCACGCCATTCCGCCCGCGCAGCGCGCGCTGGTGCGCGAGATCGAGGCCGCCACGCTGTCCGGAGCGCCGCGATGAAGATCGCCGACGTCGCGGTCCTGGTCCTGCGGGTCGCGATCGGCCTGGTCTTCATCGTCGCCGGGATCGCCAAGATCGGCCACGCGGCGGAGTTCGCGGCCCAGATCGCGGGCTTCCGGCTGCTGCCGCAGCCGGTCATCCCGCCGCTGGCGCTGGCGCTGCCGTTCCTCGAGGTGCTGCTCGGCGGGTACCTGGTGATCGGCCTGTTCACCCGCGCCTCGGCCTGGACCGCGGCGCTGCTGTTCGCGCTCTTCGATGCGGCGATCGCCTCGGCCGTCGTGCGCGGCATGACCGTGTCGTGCGGCTGCTTCGGTCCCAGCGACACCACCGTCACCACCTGGCCCGAGGTCGCGCGCGACGCGGTCCTGGTCGTCATCGCGATCGTGGTCGCGCTGCGCGCTCCCGGGATGCTCGCGCTCGACCGCAGAATGGACAACCCATCATGAACCGCGCCGCCGCCCGTTCCAACCCGCCCGCCGACCGCCGCAAGATCGTGCTCTACGCGACGCTGGCCGTCGTCGTGCTCGCGATCGTGGTCGGGGTCGGGCTCGCCTCCCGCGTGCCCAAGGCCGCCTCGGTCGCGAACATGGACTCCAAGCTCAAGCCGGGCGACGCCGCGCCGACGTTCGCCGTCGCGACGAACGCGGGCAACTTCGACCTGGCGCAGGTCTCGACGCCGGTGCTGCTCGAGGTGTTCGCCACCTGGTGCCCGCACTGCCAGCGCGAGACGTCGGTTCTCAACGATCTAGCCGCCAAGTACGCCGGCAAGGTCGCCATCGTCTCGGTCAGCGGCAGCGCGCAAGCCATGGACAGCAACTCGCCCGAGTCGCAGGCCGACGTCAACCAGTTCGGCGCGCAGTTCAACGTCAAGTACCCGCTCGCGTTCGACCCGGCGCTCAAGGTGGGCTCGCTCTACCTGCAGGGCGGTTTCCCGACCATCGTGCTGATCGACAAGAACAAGAAGATCAGCTACCTCAAGTCGGGCGAGGTCCCCGAGACCGACCTCACCAAGGCGATCGACAAGACCATTTAGCAGATTTTATCCGGCTCTCACGACGTTCGCGGGAAAGGGCGCGTAGACCGGGTATGCACTCATCCGCCCGTTTCCTCGCCGCGGCCGCGCTCGCCGTCGCGTGCGCCCTCCCCACGGTCGCCTTCGCGCAGACCGCTCCCGCGCCGCTGGCCAGCCCCGGCCCCGGCATGCACCGCCACCACCACGGCCACGGCGGCGGCTACATGCGCGCCATGCGCACGCTCGGCCTGAGCGCCGCGCAGAAGCAGCAGGTCCAGACCGCCATGCAGCAGTCGCGCCAAGCCAACCAGAACGCCGACCCGGCCACCCGCAAGGCCAACCGCGAGAAGCTGCGCGCGCAGATCCAGGGCATCCTGACTCCCGACCAGCGCACCCGCCTGCAGGCCGCGATGGCGCAGCAGCGCCAGCAGCGCCGCACCATGGGCGCTCCGGCCCCCGGCGCGACGCACTAACCGCGCGCACTACGCGGGTGCGGCCCGCTGCCCCCGGGCGGCGGCCAAACCCGCTAGCGTGGTTCGCACCCGCGCGACCAGCGCGGGATCGCGGCTCACGATGCCCCATTCGGTCTGATCGCCTCGCTCGCCGTACGCGCACGAGGCGTTCGCCGAACCGAGCCAGACCGCGTCGCCGGCGAGCAGCAGCTTCTCGTCGGCGTTGCTCGCCGTGATGCGTACGCCGTCGCACGCGAGCCCGTCGAGCAGGCGCTGCTGGGGCGTGCTCACGCGGTGGCGATCCACGACCAGCGTCGTCGGCGCACCGCTCGCGGCGTGCCGGCGCAGGGCCGCGTAAATCGGCCCGGCGCTGAACGACTCGGTCGCCAGCACCACCGGCGCGCCGCGCGCGCCGTCGATCAGCGCCGCTTCGCGCGTCAGCGCGACGTCCTTGCGCGTCGCCAGCGCGTCGTCGGCGCCGGCCCGGCCGGCCAGCGTCTCGCGCACCAGCGCGACGTCACGCGGGTCGTCGTCGGCGACGACCGTGTCGCCGCCGCGCGCGGGCCAGTTGCGGTCGTCCAGGTACGCGACGCCGTCGCACACCGCGGCTTTGAGATGGAACGCGACCTGCGCGCTGGGCAGCAGCGTCACGCTCGCCCCCGCGCCGCGCAGCGCGGCGGCGCCGGCCGCGTTCATCCCGCCCAGCGCGCCGCGCCGGTCGGAGAACGGATCGGCTTGCAGGGTGACCGCGACGTGGGGGGGGCGCCCGGCGCGCGCGGGCCGCGCGGGGCCCCGGGGGGCCCCCGG
>CAXTNU010000286.1:2954-5448 GCA_964245595.1 uncultured bacterium
GCCCCGCGGGCAGGATGTACGCTCCGAAGACGACATCGTGCGCCTGGCCGATCCGGGCGAGAACGTCGGCGGAAGAAGAGATCGATATGCTCACGCTCGTCTATCACGAACGTGAGCTCCGCTGACAAGGGGACGGGGCCGGAGCCGAGGCGGACTAGGTCGAGGTCAACGTCAGCGCGATGTCGGTTTCGGGCTGCAGCGGGTCGTTCGAGCGGATCGTGAGGACGCCGTTCGACGGAGCCTGCGCGCCCGCCGCGAGCCCGACGCCGATGTAGCACGACGAGTGCGGCCCTATCAGGATCCCGGCGAAGCAGTTGCTGAAGCCGCGGTTAGCGACCGTGACCCCGAACGCCTCGGGATTCGCGCCGCCGAGCGCGATGCTCGAGAGAACCAGGGTTTGCCCGCCGTCGTTGGTCACCGCGATCGTATCCGGCGCGGACGTCGGAACGAACGCCAGCGAGTTGCCTGCGTTCGTGCTGATGATCGCTCGCGCCGGAAGCCCCGTGCCGGCGAGCGGAAACAGGACGGTACCGGCGTTCGAGACCAGCCGCAGCGTGGCCGAGCGCGCGCCCTCAGCGGACGGGCTGAACGCGATCGGCAAGAGCGCCGCCGAACCCGTCTTCGCCGGCACGGTCGTGGTGAGTGCCGTCTGCACGCTCGCCGGAGCGATGGTGAAATCGGCCGCGTTCGGGCCGGTCACGCCGACCGCGCTGATCGCCAGCGGCGTTTTCTTGCTGGTGTTGAAGACCAGCACTTGCGCGCTCCGCACGGCGCCGATGCTGATCGCGCCCTGCACGGTGTTCTGCAGCGCGTCGAAATTCACGCCGGGCGGCGCGGCAGCTCCGGCTGCCGCGCTCGCGTCGTACACGAACCAGGCCGGTCCGTCGATCGTCGAAGGCGGCGGTATCTGCGCCGCTCCGCCACCGCCACCGCCGGGCGCGGCTTTGGCCGCCGTCTGGACCGGACCGCTCGAGTTCGTGCCGGCGATGTGCGTGAGGGGCAGCGAAGAACCGCCGGATGCGCACGCCGACAACGAGATCAGGCCGCTCATGAAAGCGGCCTGGACCGGAATAGAAGACCGTGAAGACATGAGCCCTCCCACGCCAGCACCAACAGCAGATGATTCAGCCGTCGCCGATTCGCCAGAATCGTAGCAACCGAAAATGAAAGCCGGCTGAACCCGTCTACGGGACGACGCTGGTGCCGATGCGGATCAGGTCTTTGAGGTCGAGGTCGCCGACCAGCGCGAAGGCCAGACCCTCTTCGCGCCAGGCCAGCAGCGTGGTCGGGCCGTCGCGCACGTACTGCGCGTCGTGCTTGTCGAAGGTCACGTTCTGGGTCGCCATGCCGCCGAAGTCGATCGCGCGCGCGGTGGCGTTCTCGAACAGCGAGACGGTGCGGATGCCGTCGGAGTAGATCAGGTGCAGGCTCTTGACGTTGTGGACTTGCGAGACGGCGGCGCCCAGCACCGAGAAGCCCTCGGGCAGATAGCGCGGCGTGTACGGTTTGAAGCCCGCGTTCTTGACCGCCTCAGCCATGCTGGTGGTCTGGCCGTACGAGCGGCCGCGCACCGTGGTGTAGCCGCTGGGGGTATCGCGGGTGAACACTTGGGGCGGGATCGCGTCGGTATAGCGGATGTCGTCGAAGCGCGTGCGCCAGGCCAGCGAACCGTCGCTGTGATACGCCTCCTTGGCCAGCACGACGTGGGTGTCGGAATCGATCCACAGCCGCATGGCCCGCTCGCCGGTGTTCTTGCTGACCAGGTCCACCACGTCGGTGCGGCGGTCGGCCACGTTGTCGGCGGCGGTGCGCACGGCGCGGTAGTTCGCGTCGACCAGCGCGATGTCGTCGACCACCGCGACAGGGTCGACGGCGGCCTTGTTCTCGCTCACGACGATGCGCCGGTTGCGGTCGTCGACGTCCCACGACTCGGCCCCGCGGCTGATCACGAACTGACCGTAGAGCGATTGCGGGGCGAGATAGGTGCGCCGGCTCTCGTCGGGCGCGCGGTGCTCGATCTTCGCGACCACGGCATAGGCTTGCCGCTTGCCGCTGCGGATGGTCGAGATCTGGCCGATGAACGAGACGTGCTTGGGCGCGTTGACCGCGGCGATGACCAAGGTGCGTCCGTCGGCCTGCGGCACGGCGGCGCCGGCCGGGCCGCAGAGCGGCCCGGCCAGCGCCAGCAGCGCGAGCGCGAAGGTCCGGTTAACGCGAGCCACCGACGGCGTCGTCGAGCGTGGCGGCGTCGGCGGTATCGATGTAGACGGCGGCGGAGGCGGCGGTCGGGTCCTGGCTGTCCGGCGTGAAGACCGCCGGCGCGAGGCCCGGGCCGAGCGGGTTGTTCTGCACTTCGGCGTTGTGCTCGTCGAGGTAGAAGGCGGCGGCGACGCCGGGCGCCCCGACCGCGCCGTGGCGGACGATCGGCGTGCCGAGGTATGCGACCAGCGCGACCGCGGCGGCCAGCGGCAGGGCCAGGCGCGGGCCCCAGCCG